>DATMEX010000080.1:0-125996 GCA_035556455.1 Pseudolabrys sp. | reverse complement strand
CGCATCTCCGACGCCCCTTGCCGGCCACCGCTCCCCGCCCCGCATCTGAAGATGCTGTACAGACACCCCTCGGTAGAAGGGACGGGATGGATGGGAATATAGGGCTACGCGGGGCGCAGAGTCAATAGTCCTAGGAATATTAATTTGACGGGGGAGCTCCGTCATTCCGGGGCGCGGGCGTAAGCCCGGGAGCCCGGAATCCATACGCCGCAGCACCGGGGATATGGATTCCGGGCTCGCCGCCAAAGCGCGTCGAAGACGCGCGTAAACGCGCTGATGGTGGCGTCCCGGAGTGACGGAACGCGCCCCGGGATGACGACGACAGCGGCTGGACGCCATCGGCTCACCTGATAGGTTGCCGGCCAAAGGCATCTGTCGTTCGGGAGTTTCACATGGTGGGCAAAGCGTTGCAGGGCTGGATGGACGCGCACGGCCTGCCGGCGATCGCCGCCGTCGTGCTGGCGGTCATCGTCGGCCTCGCCTTGCTGCTGGTGCTCGGCGGCTACTGGCTCGCGACGTAATCCCGGCGCGAGACCGTAGGGTGGGCTGAGCAAAGCGAAGCCCACCGGCGGCGCAAACCATTGATCCGGTGGGCTCGGCGCGAAGGCGCCTTAGCCCACCCTACAGCGGGATCAGAGCAACCCCAGCTGCATCAACTCGCGGCGCATTTCCTCGGGCATGTTGAGCGCGCCCTTGCCGATCTTGCCGAGATCGCGCGGGATCTCCTTGTCCTCGAGATAGCGCCAGCCCTGGAACGCCGCGCGCGACCGCGGCTCGACAGGAATGCATTTGGGATCGAGCACCAGCTTGCAGCGATGGATGCCGTCCTTGTCGGTGAAGGGCCGGATGTCGAGGATGACCTCGCGGCACATGATCTGGCCCTTGATCACCCAGTAGATCGAGCCGCCATCCTTCAGCTCGTCGGCGCGCTTGGGCACCATGCGCGTGGTGTGAATGCGCTCCGGCTTCTTCACGCCGCGCTTCTTCTGAGCCTTGATCTTGTCGTCGATCCAGCCTTGCAGATCGGCGATGGAGTCGGTTCCGACCGAGAGCTTGATCAAGTGCAAGGGCATATCGGCCATCAAATCCCGGAAACGAACTTCGCCATGACGACGATGATGGCAATCTGCATCATGCCCTGCGCGGCGACGGCATAGAAATATCCACTCATCATGCGGCCAATCCTGGCCCCGTCCGGCTCGGCTTTCTGCAACTCGAAACAAACCCGCAAATTGGTCGGCAGCAGGTAGCCGAGGCCCTGGATCGTCATCAGCGTGACCAGCGCCAGCGCGGCATAGACCCAGCCGATTTCCGGCCAGCCCAGCGCGGTGAACCCGAGTTCGACGGCGAGGAACCAGCCCGCGGTGCCGGTGATGATCGAGAGCGTCGGCATGAGAAAGAGCGTGCGCGGCGTCAGCTTGAGCAGGATCTGTTTGCGGACCGAGAGATCAAGTGTCCGCATGATCGGCCCGAGAACGAAGCCCATGAAGAGATCGATGCCGGTCCACAAGACGCCGGCCATCACATGCACCCAGTTCAGAAACCAAATGTTGCGGCTCACGATCGCCGCCACCATCACGCCCAGCGCCGCGGCAACATACCAGAGATAATGGAGCCGGATCAGAGAAGGCGGATTGTCCGCGGAGACAGCGGCGATCGTCATGTCATGCCCCCTCGTTGGCCGTGCTCGCAATCGTCATCACCTTGGCGCCTTCGGCGATCTGCGCGCCGACGCTCGCCGCGATGTCCGCCACCGTGCCGTCGAGCGGCGCCGTGAGCGTGTGCTCCATCTTCATCGCCTCGATGATGGCGAGACGCTGGCCGCGCGCGACGGACGCGCCCTGCTCCACCAGCACCGCCAGCACCTTGCCGTGCATCGGCGCGCGGATCGTGCCACCGCCGCCTTCGTTGGTGTCCTCGCCGAGCGACAGATCGCGCAGCGCGAGCTTCGTCTGCCGGCCTCTCTGCAACACATAGACCGCATCGTTGGCGATGATCGCCGTGGCGTCGGCGGCGGGCGACGCACCATTGACGGTGATTTTGGCCGCGCCGTCCTCGTAGGTCACTTCGGCGTTGAGGCTCGTCCCTTCGGCGGTGAGCGGCACGATGAGACGCCGCGTACCGGATAACTGGAAGCCGTCATCGGCATCCCACGGCGAATCCATGCTCCCGCGCCGCTCGGCAAGACGGTCATATTCGGACGCCATCAGCGCCTCGGCGCCGAAGGCCACGGCTTCGTTGTCGAGTCCCTGCGCGCCGATGAGTTCGGTGAGATGCGCGTCGATAAAGCCGGTGTCGAAGGCGCCGTTGCGGAAGTCAGGCGCACGCGCCAGTTCGGCGAGAAAGCCGGCATTGCTGCGCGGACCGGCCACCACCGTGCCGTCGAGCGCATTGGCGAGAATGTCCAGCGCCTGTTCGCGCGTCTCGCCCTTGGCGATCAGCTTGGCGATCATCGGATCGTAGAACGGCGTCACCTCGTCGCCGCTTTCGACGCCGGTATCGACGCGCAGCCCGTCCGCTTTCGGGAAGTCGAGCGCGATGAGTTTGCCGGTCGACGGCAGGAAGGATTTTTCCGGATCCTCGGCGTAAAGTCGCGCCTCGACGGCATGCCCCTGGAGCGGCACCTGATCCTGCTTCAGAGGCAGCGCCTCGCCATGCGCGATGCGGAATTGCCATTCGACCAGATCGAGGCCGGTGACGGCTTCGGTGACCGGATGCTCGACCTGCAGGCGCGTGTTCATTTCCATGAACCAGAAGCCGCCGCTCTTGAGGCCGCCCGCCCCGTCGGCGATGAACTCGATGGTGCCGGCGCCGACATAGCCGGCGGCTTTCGCCGCGGCGACAGCGGCCGCGCCCATCTCGGCGCGCAAGGCTTCGCTCATGCCCGGCGCCGGCGCTTCCTCGATCACCTTCTGATGGCGGCGTTGCAGCGAACAGTCGCGCTCGTTGAGATGGATGGCGTTGCCCTGCGTGTCGGCGAAGACCTGCATTTCGATGTGGCGCGGCGCCGTGACGTATTTCTCGATCAGCACGCGGGCATCGCCGAAGGCGTTCTGCGCCTCGCGCATTGCGCCTTCCAGCGCGTCATCGAAATCGGCGTGCTTGTCGACGCGGCGCATGCCCTTGCCGCCGCCGCCGGCCACCGCCTTGATCAGCACCGGATAGCCGATCTCGTAGGCCTTGCGCTTGAGCAGCGTCGGGTCCTGGTTGTCGCCGTGATAGCCGGGCACCACCGGCACGCCGGCCTTCTCCATCAGCGCCTTGGCGCGGTCCTTGAGGCCCATGGCCTCGATCGCCGATGGCGGCGGACCGACAAAGACGATGCCGTTGTCCGCGCAGGCTTTGGCGAAGGCGGTGTTCTCCGAGAGAAAGCCGTAGCCGGGATGAATGCATTCGGCCTTCGAGGCTTTGGCCGCGGCGATGATCTTCTCGATCACCAGATAGCTCTGCGCCGCCGGTGCCGGGCCGATCAGATGCGCTTCGTCGGCGAGCTTGACGTGCAGCGCGTTGGCATCCGCCTCCGAATGCACCGCAATGGTGCGCATGCCCATACGCTTGGCCGTGCGCATGATGCGGCAGGCGATTTCGCCGCGATTGGCGATAAGAACGGATTTGAACATGCGAGGGCCCGGCTTCTCCGTGTCATGCCCGGCTTTATGCCGGGCATCCACGTCTATCACAACAGAGGGAAGCCGGGACGGCCGGGACATAGGCGTCCTGAAAGGACGCCGTTCTTCGAACGGCTATGCCCGGCCATGACGATTATTGGGGTTCGTTCGGCACCTGTGGACGCCGCGGCGGCACCGGGGTGCGCTCCGGCGGGGCTGGCGGCGCCCGGTCGCCCAAGGCGGCTCCTTGCGCGGCGGCGGCCTGCCTGGCGTCGGCCGCCTCCTTAGCCAAAGGCGGCTCGGAATTCATGATGCTGACAGCCGGGATCGAGGCCGCCGAGGGGAAATCGTATTTCGACGAGACCTGGCGCGGCTCCGCCGCCGGCGCGGCCGCCTGGGGCGCCGGTGCCGCGGGCGGCTGGGCTGAAGCGACAGGCTTGTCCGGCGCCGGCTGCGCCGGGCCGTTCCAGGCCACCGCATGGCGCGAGACGTACTGATCGAAGGTGCGCGCCTTCAGGTTCGAGCGCAGCATGCTGGAGTCGGTCACCAGCGCGAAGCCGGTGCACTGCGCCGCCGAGCAGCCATCACGCTGGCTCAGCACCTGCGCGGCGATGCCGAAACGGTCGAGTTCGATGGCGCGACGCGTCGTGGCGAGGCGCGGCGCCAGCGCCGGCATGTCCTTGGCGTCGGCGAGCAGCGCCATGCGCGCGCCGATATAGGCGACGGCAGCGGCGGTGGCCTGCGGCGAGCCGAATACGGCGGCTTCGCAGGCGGTCTCGGTGGCATCGCCCGGCGCGGCATCGAGGCAGGCCAGCGCCGAACCCGGCGCCATGGCCCGGGCGGTGAGTTCATCGCTGCGCGCGATGACCGCACGCTCATGCGCGGAGCGGCGGTCGGCCGTCATCTGGTCGGCAATGGCAAAGGCGGCAAGGCCCAGCCCCAGCAGCAGCGCCAGCGGCGTCGCGTAGCGGGAGAACAGCATGGATATGGGAACGCGGCCTGACATGAAACTCTACCGACAGGGCAATGGTGGCGGCATCAAGGTGGTCTGCCTCATACCCCGCCCGGCGCGCGGAAGCCGGGGGCGACGTCGCTCGCCGCGGCGAAGGCGCCCTTGGCCTCGATCGAGGTCATGGCGACGGTGGTCTTCAGATCGGTGACGCCGGCGCTGGCGCCGGCCGACAGCAGCACCGCCGCCATCTGGGTGTTGTCGGGGGCATCCGCGATCAGCATGAAGTCGTAATCGCCGAAGGTGACGTAATAGCCGATCAACTTGCCGCCGACCTTGGCGAGCAGCCGCGACACGGCCTCGGCGCGATCCTCGGGCTTGACCAGCATGCCCTTGATGGCCTCGCGCGTGTAGCGGCCCTGCGTGATGTAGATCGGCATGAACGACAGCCCCCCTCTCGTGACCACAGCGATTCACGAGGCGCGACTATAGGGCAAAGCGGCCGTCGGCGCGCGAGCGGATCAGATGCGTTCGAGCTGGCTTTCCTTGGCGACGCGCTCGAAGGCCTCGACCGAACTCTTGATCCGGTACTGGCGGTCCTCGCCGTCGAACGGCAGCACCTTGATCACCGTATAAGTGCCGCTGGCGGCGGCGCGGCCGAAGCTCGGCGAGGTGAAATACACCGCATCGCCGACCTGATACTTGTGCGCCTTCTTCGGCGGCGCATCCGGCACCTCGATCGGCTGCACGGGCGGCGAGAAGGTGCGGATCATGCTCAGCGCGGTCAGCGCGCTTTCCGACAATTCAACCTTGGCGCCCGGCTTGGGCAGCCCGGCCTTGGCGCGGATCGCTTCCTTCGCGGCCGCCTTGGCGGCGATGTCGGCAGCAATCCGCGAGACCTGCTTGGCGACGACCTTTGCCTCGACCTTGGCTTCGGCTTTGGTGGCGGCCTTGAGCGGGGCCTTGGCAGCGGGCTTGATCGCCGCGTTGGCGGCCGGCTTAACGGCGGCCTTTTCGACCGGCTTGGTGACCGTTTTGATCACCGTCTTGCTTGCGGCCTTCTCGGCCGGTTTCACGGCACTCTTGGCCACAGGCTTGGCTATGGGCTTGGCCACGGCCTTGCTGGCGGTTTTGGCGGCAGTTTTGGTGGACTTGGAGGCGGCACGGGACGACCGTGCGGTGGCCCGGGCGCGCGACGATTTCGCGGCGGTCCCGGCCTTCCGGGTGCTCTTGGCGGACTTCTTGTCGGTGCGCCGGGAGGACTTCTGGGAGGCCCGTCCGGCGGCCTTGCTCGATTGTGTACCCATGTTTGTAATATAGCAGAAAAATTGCCGTGCGGGGGACATTTTTTGTTGTATTAGTTGTGTAAATTCAATGGCTTATGAAGTTGCATAGGCGCTCTGAATTGTTTTTACGCAAATGCCGTGGGCGGACCGAAGACTCGCCTCGCCCGGCGCGCTTCAGGCTGGCCCGCGCCGTCTCCAGGGAACTTTTAAGGGTCATGACCGTTCGTTTCCCGGCACGCGTGAGGGGCACGCATTTCGGGACGGAGACCAAGTCATGCGACTTCTGTTGGGCATCATTCTCGGCGCGGCGCTGACCATCGCCGGCGCTTATATCTACGACCAGAACAATACCGGCGTCGCCGGCAATGACGTCACCATCACCACCGAGCGGCCGATGGTGAACTGGGATGTCGTGAGTGTGAAATGGCGCGAGCTGCGCGAAGGCGCCAAGCATCAGTGGGACCGCGTGACCGCCAATGTCCAGCCGGAGCGCGCCACACGCGCCAACTGACACGACCGACGGCCACATTGAAACGCAAAAAGCCCCGCCGGTCCGGCGGGGCTTTTTTTTACTTCATGCGGGTTGCATCATGCAGAGCGCGCGAACGGCGTCACACTGATGGCAGCGCCAATGGCACGGCGGTCAAGGCGGGTGCCGTCGTCACCCTCAATCGACAGCGCAACCCTGCCCCGCTGGCGCAGATGGCTTGCCCACCACAGCGCTTCATCCATCGACATGAACTCCTTGTACAGCATGCGCTGCTTCTCCATCGGCGACGGATCGGGCGCACCCTTCGGGCCGCTATAAACACGATAGGTCATCGTCTTCCTCCGTAAGCAGTCGCCCCCTGCGAGCGAATTCTAATTTGTGTTTCGTCTGTGAAAACGCCCTCGTACTTGTTCAGGTTCCGCGATGCAGGCATGCTTCAGCGCATCACAACGAGGACACGACATGCGGGCTTGTTATTACGAAGATATCGGCGCGGCGCGGGACGTGCTGCGCGTTGGCGATGTGCCGACACCCGAATGCGGGCCGGGCGAGGTCCGCATCAAGCTCGCAACGTCCGGCGTCAATCCCGTCGATGTCAAAGTGCGCGCCGGACGCAAGCAGCCCTGGCCGCGCATCATCCCGCACAGCGATGGCGCCGGAACCATCGATCAGGTCGGCGATGGCGTCGACGAGAAGCGCATCGGCGAGCGCGTGTGGATCTGGAACGCGCAGTGGAAGCGCCCGTTCGGCACCGCCGCCGAATATATCGTTCTGCCGGCCGCGCAGGCGGTGACGCTGCCGGATAAAGTGAGCTTCGCCGAAGGCGCCTGCCTCGGCATTCCGGCCATGACGGCGTTTCATGCGGTCGAACTCGCGCTGCTCTCCGGCAAGACGCTGCTGATCTCCGGCGGCGCCGGCGCGGTCGGCCATTACGCCATTCAATTCGCCAAGCTCGCCGGCGCGACCGTCATCACCACTGTGTCTTCCGCGGAGAAGGCAAAAATCGCGAAGGAAGCCGGCGCCGATCATGTCATCGACTACAAGACCGAGAATGTCGGCGAGCGCGTGATGGCGCTAACGGACAAGCGCGGCGTCGATGCCGTGGTCGAACTCAACATCACGGCCAATGCCAAGCTGCTGCCGACTGTCTTGCGGCCCAAGGGCAGCGTCATCGTCTACGGCATTGCGGGGCCGGACCTGTCGCTTCCGGCGCCGTTCCTGTTGTCGAACGCCATCGGCATCCAGTTCTTCCTGGTGTTCGAGCTGGACGCCGCCGAGCGCGCCCGCGCCGTCAGCGGCATCAGCGCCGCGCTGGCGGCGGGCAAGCTGATCAACCGCGTCGACCCGCGCACATTCGGCCTCGACGACACCGCGGCCGCGCATGAGGCGGTCGAGCAAGGCGCGAGCGCCAAGGTGGTGGTGACGCTCTAGCGCTCAGTCGTCGAGCGGCGCGACAGCGGCATCGACGAAGCCGGCGGCATCGAAGGCGCGGCGGACGAGGCCGTTCGCCTTCGCCGTCTCGATGAGCTGCCGCGCCAGCACGACCGCGCCGGGACGCCCCGGCGGCACGGCGACGCCGATGCCGGTCTGCTGGAACTGCCCCGGCAGCACGCGCGCGCCAGGAATTTTCGGCAAAAGCCCGATGAAAGAATCGTGCGACAGCGCGAAAGCATCGGCCTCGCCGCGCTGCGCCATCGCCGTCATCAGATCGACGGTGGCCACCTCCTCCACGCTCGCCAGCGGCGCGGTGCGCCGCGCCGCGCGCGCCGTCGTGGTGTTGGCGATGGCGACGATGCGGATGCCCTCGCGGTTGACCTGCTCGATGGTGAAGATCTCGGAGCCGGCCGGCACGAGATAAGTGCTGCCCATCAGATAAAAGGACGGGCCGAAGGCGACGCGCGCCTCGCGCGCCGCATCGCGCGGCATGAAGCCGATATCGCAAGCGCCCTCCGCGATCGCGTCGGTGAGCTGGCCGGAGTTGGGAAACTCGGCGAACGCCAGCGGCACGTTCAGCAGCGCGGCAAAGCCGTGCAGCAGATCGACCGGCACGCCCTGCGCCGCGCCGTCATCGTCCTTGGTGGCGAAAGACAGCGACTTGGCCGGCGCGACGACGATGCCGCCACGCAAGGTGCCGGTGGGAGCGAGGTCATTGAGGTTGGTGAGGTCAAGCATGCCTCAGGTTTATCGGCATGAGGCGACGATGGAAAGCCTCGTCGTCATTCCGGGACGCGCGTGAAAACGCGCGGACCCGGAATCCATATTCCGAAGCGCTGGGGATATGGATTCCGGGCTCGCACCTACGGTGCGCCCCGGAATGACGGAACTAGAACTTCTCCACCCAGGGCCGCAGTTCGACCTCGAAGCTCCAGGCGCTGCGCGGCTGCCTGAGGACCTGCATGTAGCTCACGGCGATGGCGTCGGGATCGAGCAGCGCATCGGGCTTGGCGGGATCGGGCGGACGGCGCGCGCTGGCAATACCGCCGTCGATGACGAAATGCGCGACGTGGATGCCTTGCGGGCCGAGCTCGCGGGCCAGGCTCTGCGCCAGGCCGCGCAGGGCGAACTTGCCCATGGCGAAGGGCGCCGACTGCGCATAGCCCTTCACCGACGCCGACGCGCCGGTGAACAAGAGAGCGCCCTCGCCTTTCGGCAGCATGCGCCGCACCGCCTGCTGCGCCACCAGGAAGCCGCCGAAGGCGGTGATGGCCAAGGTCTTCTCGACTTCCTTCGGATCGAGATCGACGAAGGCGCCGCGCACCCGGTAGCTCGGATTGTACACGACGACGTCCGGCGTGAAATTCGCGGCGTCGAGATCGTCGAACAGCTTCTCGACGTCGTAAGCCTGCGCCGCGTCGCAATCGAAGGTGCGCGCGCCGGTCGCATCGGCAAACTCCCTGAGCTTCTCTCCTGAGCGCGCCGCGAGCGCGACCTGCATGCCATCCTTGAGCATGAGCCGCGCGAGTGAGGCGGACAGGCCGGAGCCGGCCCCGACGATGAGGGCTGATTTGAATGACATGGGCGACTCCCGGCATTTGGCTGCCGTGAAGCCTACCCGTCGTTATGCGGACGCGCCAGCCGCCCGTCTCATAAATGCAATTGCCAATGGCACGCGCCTTGCTCGTCGCAGGCGGCGCCGCGCGTTCATGCCGGCGTTCGCAACACCAGGGTTGCGATACAAGAAAATGGAGAATGCAAGATGAAGCGCGCGATAGTTGCCGCGATGATGCTGTTCGGACTCGCCGCCCTGCCGGCACAGGCCCAGCAATTCGAAAAGAAAATGTACAACTACAGCAAATTCGCCACCGGCGCGTTCTCGGAGGCTGCCACGGTCACCGGCCCGGCCAAGATGATCTATCTCGCCGGCATCGGCGCGGAAGATCCCGATGATGGCTCGGTGCGCCACAAGGACAACTTCCTCGAGCAGTGCCGCTTTGCCTGGAGCAAGATCAAGAGCGCGCTGGCCGCCAACGGCGCGACGGTGGCCGACATCGTGAAAGCCACGACCTATGTCACCGATCCGCGCTACCGCGAAGACATGCAGAAGTGCCGCAAGGAAACCTACGGCCAGCTGCCGCCTCCGCCGCACACCTTCCTGAACGTCGTGCAACTGGCGCGGCCCGGCATGATGATCGAAGTGGATATCGTCGCCGCCGTGGCGGCGAAGTAGTCTATCGAAGACTCCACCAAGCACGTCATGCCCGGCCTTGTGCCGGGCATCCACGTCTTACTTTCTGCCATCCGCGAGAAGACGTGGATGGCCGGGACAAGCCCGGCCATGACGGAGATAGCGCGAAGGACTTAGTTTTCGCTCATCCACTTATGCTCGCTATATCTCCGCGTCGGAGCGCACGACGGCGATGATCTCGAACTGGTCCTTGTCGTCGTCGCTCTTGGCATAGGCATTGAGCTCATCGCGTGCCTTGGCGATCGCCTCCTCCGCCGTCCAGCAACTTTCGATCTGCAGGCTGTCGTCCTCGCCATCCTCGAGATAGCGGATGAAGACTTCCCAATCGTGACCGATCTTCTTGGATTTTGCGGGCATGGAGCAATGCGTCGGAATGGCTGTAGGGTGGGCTGAGTGTAACGAAGCCCACCGTTATTCCAGCAAGCGCTGAAAGGTGGTTGGTGGGCTCGGCGCTTCGCGCCTTAGCCCACCCTACAATCGGCAAACGCCTCCCTCACATCCTGAACACGCCAAACCTCGTCTCCGGCACCGGCGCGTTGAGCGCGGCGGAAAAAGCCAGCGCCAACACGCGGCGCGTTTCGCTCGGCGCGATGATGCCGTCGTCCCACAGCCGCGCCGTGGCGTAATAGGGATTGCCCTCTTCCTCGTATTGCTCGCGGATCGGCGTCTTGAATTCCTCTTCCTCGAGATGGCTCCATTTGCCGCCGCCGGCCTCGATATTGTCGCGCTTGACGGTGGCGAGCACGGAGGCCGCCTGCTCGCCGCCCATCACCGAGATGCGCGCATTCGGCCAGGTGAACAGGAAACGCGGCGAGTACGCGCGACCGCACATGCCGTAATTGCCGGCGCCGTAGGAGCCGCCGACGATCACGGTGATCTTCGGCACCTGCGCGCAGGCGACCGCGGTGACCAGCTTGGCGCCGTCCTTGGCGATGCCGCCGGCCTCGTAATCGCGGCCGACCATGAAGCCGACGATGTTCTGCAAAAACAGCAGCGGAATGCGGCGCTGGCAGCACAGTTCGATGAAGTGCGCGCCCTTGAGCGCGCTTTCCGAGAACAGGATGCCGTTATTGCCGATGACGCCGACCGGCATGCCGTGAATGCGGGCGAAGCCGCAGACGAGCGTCGTGCCGTAAAGCTGCTTGAACTCGTCGAACTCCGAGCCGTCCACCAGCCGCGCGATGACCTCGCGGATGTCGTACTGCTTCTTGAGATCGACCGGCACCAGACCGTCGAGCTCGGCGGCGTCGTAGAGCGGATCGCGCGGAGTCTCCAGCGCGATGTCGGGGCTCTTGCGCGAATTGAGATTGGCGACGATGCGTCTCGCCAGCGACAGCGCGTGATGATCGTCCTGCGCCAGATGATCGGCGACGCCGGACTTGCGCGCATGCAGATCGCCGCCGCCGAGATCCTCCGCGCTCACCACCTCGCCGGTCGCGGCCTTCACCAGCGGCGGACCGCCGAGGAAGATGGTGCCCTGGTTCTTGACGATGATGGTCTCGTCCGACATCGCCGGCACATAGGCGCCGCCCGCGGTGCAGGAGCCCATCACCACGGCGATCTGCGGAATGCGCAGCGAGGAGAGCGTCGCCTGATTGTAGAAGATGCGGCCGAAGTGTTCGCGGTCGGGAAACACCTCGGTCTGGTGCGGCAGGTTGGCGCCGCCACTATCGACAAGGTACACGCAAGGCAGCCGGTTCTCGCGCGCAATCTCCTGGGCGCGCAGATGCTTCTTCACCGTCATCGGGTAATAGGTGCCGCCCTTGATGGTGGAATCGTTGCAAACCACCATGCATTCGCGGCCCTCGATGCGGCCGATGCCGGCGATCATGCCGGCGCCGTGGATGGCGTCGTCATACATGCCGTAGGCGGCGAGCGCGCCGATCTCGAGGAAGGGCGAGCCGGGATCGATCAGGTTGTTGACGCGGTCGCGCGGCAACAGCTTGCCGCGGCCGACGTGACGCGCCCGCGCCTTCTCGGTACCGCCCATGGCGGCCTCGGCGCGCCGGGCGCGCAACTCGTCGAGCAGCGCCCGCATGCGAGCGGAATTACCGGAAAATTCCGGCGACGACGCATCGATCGCCGATTTCAGGATCGTCAAAACCAAGCCTCCCCGGCCGCGGAATCGCCGGCCGTTCTGTCTGCGGCGCAAGGTGCCCCGCCCGGAACCGCAAGGCAATGGAGGCGGAACGGCGGGCCCGGTGCGGCGTTGATCGCGCTGGAAGGCTTCGGGGGGTCATCAGAGAGGAACTCCCATGACCAGGATCCGACTTCTGACCTCCGCCGCGCTGGCGCTTGCGATGTCCGCCGGCGCCGCACACGCCCAGACCAATGCCGCCCCGCCCGCCTCACCCCCCGCGGCGCAGCAGAAAGCCCCGCCGGACAAAATCGCGCCACCGATGAATGCCGGCGAGCGCAAGGGCGGCATGCCCGAGACCAGGGGCCAGGGCCCGCAGCGCAACGGCGCGGCGGCGGAAAGCGGCGTGAAGGACGACAAGGCCGGGATGAATGCCGGCAAATCCGGCGCCGATGCCAAGGCCGACTCCAAGACCGGCTCCAAGGCTGGCGCCGGCGACACCAAAGCTTCGACCAGCGGTCAAGGCTCGGCCGGCGCCCGTGCCAACCTCACCACCGAGCAGCGCACAAAGATCACCTCGGTGATCAAGCAGCAGAAGGTCGAGAGGACCAACGTCAACATTTCGATCAACGTCGGCACGCGGGTGCCGGAGCACGTTCGCTATTATCCGCTGCCGGCCGAGGTGGTGACCATCTATCCGCAATGGCGCGGCTACGATTACATCGTCGTCGGCTCCACCATCGTGGTCATCGATCCAGGCACGCGAGAGATCGTGGCCGTGCTCGAGGCCTGATGCAGCGGCCGTCACGACATCGCGGCGCGGAACTTCAATGTTCCGCGCCGCGACGTTTTTAACGACGGCGTGTTGAGAAATTCATACAGGTTCCGGGAACATGAAACTTGCACCGCTCGTTGTCGTTGTGCGTTTGGGAAACAAACCTGGACCATTGAATCGTAACAGGAGGATGATGATGAAAACGCTGACCACCATGACGGCCGTGGCCGCCCTCGTTGCGGGCGTGTCGATCGCCGGCGCGCAGACCCAGAATGACGGCAAGACCGTGAACCCGAGCAGCATCAATGCCGCGCCGACGCAGGAAGGCAACATCGGCAAGAGCGGCTCGCAGCCCTATGCGACCAAGGACATGAAGGGCGGCGCGAAGACCATGCAGGGCACCCAGAACCAGGCGCAGACCGCCAATCCGGGCAGCATCAATGCCGCGCCCACCACCGAAGGCGAGATGGGCCGCAGCGGTACGCAGCCGAAGGGCACTGCCGATATGCCGTCGCGCACCGCCCCCCGTTCCACCACCGGCACCTCTGCGGAGCAGCCGACGGTCAACCCGGCGGCGCCGAACGCCAAGCCGCTCGATAATGCCGGCGGCACCGGTGGCGGTTCCGGCCAGTAAGCTGCACGGCTCCCGTCTTTGACGGTTGTCAACGCAAGGCCCGCGCGCCATCCGGTTCGCGGGCCTTGTTGCATGAGGACGCGGTAGTAGTTCCGAAAGGGTCCCACGGAACGGTTAGCGGTGGCTGCGCGTTGTTGCTGTGAGATCACGAAGCAAAGTTTCTGCAGCACCAAAGGAGCTATCATGAACAAGGATCGTATCGAAGGTTCGTTCGAGCAGGCCAAGGGCAAGGTCAAGGAAGTCACCGGCAAGGTGACGGGCGACGCCAAGCTCGAAACCGAAGGCAAGGCCGATCAGGTGAAGGGCAAGATCCAGAACGCCGTTGGCGGCGCCAAGGACAAGATGAAGGAAGCGCTCGACAACTAAGAGCGTCTCTCCTGACAACGAAGGCCCGGTGCATCTGCACCGGGCTTTTTTTGTTTGCCCGCGCGTCGCTTACGCGTTGGGCCGCAGATCCGCGATCACCGGGAGATGATCCGACAACAATCGCGCGCTGCGGTCGACAAAGCTGCGAATGAGCGCGGCGCGCGGCCGGCAATAAATGCGGTCAAGGCGCAGCAGCGGACACGCCGCCGGAAACGTACGAAAGCGTGTGCGGCCGGCAAGAATGCGCGACAGCACGCCCCGCACCGAATTCGGCCAGAACCAGTCGTTGAAATCGCCGAGCACGACGGCGGCAGCCTCCCCCGCGGCAAGCTCGATGAGCAGGCGCGCCTGGTTACGGCGCTCATTGATGCTGAGCCCGAGATGGGTCGCGACCACGGTCAGCGGCCCGAGCGGCGTCTCGACGACGGCCCGGATGGCGCGGCGCGGTTCGCGTTCGCCGAAGGAGATGTCGCGAATTTCATGACTGCGCAGCGGAAAGCGCGAGATCAGCATTTGGCCATAATCGCCATCGGCGCCTGTGAGCGACTTGGCGCCGATGCCGTAGAGGCCAACCGCGCCGGTCAGATATTCGAACGGATTGGCGGCGTCGGCCAGCGCGCGGCGGGAGTCAACTTCCTGCAGCGCGACGATGTCCGGGTCCCAGCGGCGGATCAAATCAGCGACACGCACCAAGTCGAAACGCGGATTGCGCCCCAACGTGCCGTGGATGTTCCAGGTCATGACGCGCACGCTATCGGCCCGTTCCGCCTCACTCCTCACCGGCTGCGGCTCCAGTATCGCGATACGGCCGCCTGCACGCCGATCGACAGCGCCACCCAGGCGCCGACCGCCAGCACCAGAGCCGCAATGTCGAACGGCGTCGGCGACGTGAGAATGCGGGCGAACTGATTGCCCACCGCCGAGATCATGATCATGCCGGGCAGCATGCCGAGGACGGTGCCGGCCATATAGTCGAACACCGGGATGGCGCTGGCGCCGGCCGCCAGATTGACCACTGTGAAAGGCGCGACCGGCACCAGGCGGATGGCGGCGATCGACACCACGCCGCGCGAAGCGATCTTCTGCCGGATGCGATTGAGCCGCGGGCCGAGCAGATCCTGCAACGTGCGCTGGCCGATCGCCGCGCCGATGGTATAGGTCGTGAGCGCACTCGCCAGCGCGCCGATGAAAGCATAGGTGAAGCCCGCCCACGGACCGAAGGCGGCCGCCGTCGCCGCGATCAGCACCGTCACCGGGAACATCAGCGATCCCGCAACGATGAAGCTGCCGATCACCACGACCGGCGCCCAATGGCTGCCGGAGATGTCGCTGAAGGCTTCCTTGACCGACTTGGGATCGGCGAGCGGCACGAACTGCCAGGCCATCGCAAGCCCGACGATGACAAGGCCGGCCGCGATCACCTTCAGGACGGTCGAATAATTGCGCGCGGGCACGACACCTCCCAACATGTTGCTGATGAACTCCTCGGCCCCGATGGGCTTTTCCGGATCGGCCACGCCCTGAATAATGGCGAAGGCCTCGGACGAAGTGACGGGATCGTCGACGATCGGCTGCAGGCTGTGGCCGTTACGCGCCAGCGTGCGCCCCGTCCTGACCAGCGAGCCACCGTTTTCTTTGATCGCCCGCGCCACCTCGTCCGCAGTGGCGCCGCAGTGATCGCCGATCAGAGTGTTGCGCAGGCGTGTCACGGTGGCGCGCTGCTCGTCGTTGCCGGCAACGACGACAAGGTCGCATTCGGTGTCCGTACCCATCGAACGGTTGTTGAGATTGGCGGAGCCGATACGGATGATACGGTCATCGACCACCATCACCTTGGAATGGACCATGGTATTGGCGCCGACGCCGCCGCTCTCGACGCGTGGATGCAGGAGAGCAACCCGGTCGTCAGGGAACTCGCTCAGCACGGCGGCAAAGCGCGCCCGGCCGGCGCGCATGCTTTGCGCCTCAAGCCATGACACATGGGTCTGCGGCGACACGATCAGCGCCTCGAGTTCGGGCTTCTCGCGCAGCCGCTTGGCCAGCCGCTCGGCAAACGGCAAGGCCGTGAGAAACTGGTTCTCGATATAGATCGAGCGCTCAGCGGCATCGATCATATCGAAGAACAGTTTTTCGACCTCGCGCGCCTCTTCCCGGCCGTCGAACCGCGGCTCGGTGCGGGCTATGCCGATATCGGCATCGATGAAGTCAGGCCTCACGCCGTCCGGCCAGGGATCGCTGCTGCTGTATGCGACTTTGACCTCCTCCGACGTGGCGCAGGCCCAGCGATCGCGGAGCAGCTTGCCCAACGCGCCAGCAGCGTCGCCATCGACCACCATCTGCACGTCATGGAAAGGGTCGTAGGGCTTGCCCGCCGGATCGATACGGTGCGTGTCGTTGGCAGCGTGGGCGCAGGTATCCCAGCGGCGAATGGTGATGTCGAGACCGCCCGAAAACGCGACCTTGTCGTCGACGGTTACCAGCTTCTGGTGCTGCGACGAGCCGACCGGCACGCAGTCATCCAGGCAGAAATGGATGTTATGCGGCGTGCTCCATTGCAATGTCGCAGTCGGAAACGGATCGCGCTCCCCCGCATAAAGCACCGAGAAATCCCACAGGAGCAGACGGATCTCGAGCTCCGGCTTCTTCGTCACGAGGGCGACCAGAAAGTCAGCGAAGGTTTCGGGATAGCCGTCATTGGCGCAACAATCCGGCCCCACCAGGCGGGTCTGGCTATGAATGTCCCAACCCGCGACCAGAATGGAGCGCTCGGCCTTGATCATGGCACTGCGCACCGCCGCAAAATAATTCGCAGCGTCGACCAGCATCGCGGCGCGGTTCGCGCGCGCGATGCGCCAGACGTTTTGTTCCGGTTTGAGAAGCATAGGTCGTCCGTTCCAGGCCGGATATCGTCCGGTCCTCGGAGCCTCAACGCGCTGATGGAACATTTGTTCTTTTGGCGTCCCAGGCGGCATGACGGGCAATACGGCCGCCCGTTATGTGTGCATGTTGACCACATGCAACCTATCGGTTTATCTTTCGCCATCGTTGGGCTTCGGGGGAACAGCCATGGCGAAGAAAGCAAAACGCACGACCGCAACCAGATCGGCCGCAAAATCCAAAGGGCGCAAAAAAAGTGCCAGCAAGAAAGCTGGCCGTGCAAAAAAAACAAAAGTCGCGGCGCCGCGCGCTAGGCGGCTCGTTTCCGTCTCCACCGTCGCCGCCGAGCGCGCACTATCGGTCGGGGAAAAGGAAAAGATCTCCGCTCAAGTTCTCGCGTGCATTCGCGGCTACGTCAACGACCCACAAGCGCGCTATAACACCGATCTTCGAAAGCGCTACAGTTGGGATAGTAACAACTTCATTCAGCTCGCCGACGATCTTCGAAGTTGTTTTTCCGCCGCGGGCACTCCCCTTCCCGGCCCCATAAGCAAACCCGACCTCGCAAAATGCGATACGATCGAGGACGTCTGCGACATCGTCATTGCCGTTTACAAATAACAAAGCACGGGGTGAGTTTCATGCGTTGCCCGCTTGCCGTTGCGGCGTTGCTCATCGTCTGCCAGCCTGCCCTGGCTGTTACTGAGGCGCAGATCACCCAGCGATGCAGCGAACTCGACAGGTTGACTGGCAAAAACTACATTCCACAGAAGAATGAATGGGCACTTGCACGACTGCTGACGGACCCGGTTCTCGCCGCCAATACCAAAGGCTGCCGCGACAAGATGAACGACGAGGAAAGGCGGGCTTACGAAGACAGCCTGGCCTTGAAAGCGAAAAGGCGACTACGGGACATTCAGGACATCAAGCAGGAAACGAAGGCCCGGACGACCACGCCCAACGTTTCGACCGCCGACATTGACTTCGGTCTCGAAATAAAGCCGAAGGACGATGCCCCGCCGCTGATCGTGCGTGATGCCCATGCCGTGATTTCCCTGAAGCAACTTCTCGAAGCCAAAAAAACGGCCGACGGCGCAAGTCTCTCTTACACGCGCGATTTCCAGAACGACAATCAGATCACGGCTCTCAGCGGCGCGGTGTATCTTTACAAGGACATTTTACCCGAGCCCAAAGACGCCGGCTTAATCCGCCCGTTTGATCGTGTGACGTGGGCACCCGGCATTGAATTCGACCAGCAGCGCAACGGCTCCAATCCGGGCAAGAACGTGGACTATCTATCACCACGCCTCGTCGCCGAATTTGCCCTGCCGGGCGCCACGGTCCGCCAGCTCTTCCGTATCGCCGGCTACTACAACACCGACTCGCGGGGACAAACAAAGGTGTGGGGCGGCTCGTTCGAATGGCAGCCGGTATCGAACGTGCATCACATCAGCAGCGGGTTCAGGATTTCCCCTTCCCTGCCGCTTGGATTCCGTTTCGATCCGATCGCCCATTTTGAAGTCGAGAAGGTCGCGGCCGCCGGACCGCTCACCAATCTCAACGACGGCGACCACTACTTCCGCGCCGGACCGATCCTGCAGGCCAGTTTCTGGTTCCTCGACGGGCCACAGATTCTGCAACGCCTGACCTTTGGTGCACAGTTCAGACAGCTGTGGGGCAATGCCGGCTCGGGCATGCAAAAAGACCTCCGATACTGGCAGGCCAACCTTGCCTACAATCTCGATGACAATGGGCACGCCGCTATCAAGGCAACCTATCGCCAGGGCGACCTGCCAGGCACCGGGCAGGACGTCAGGGACTTCAAGACCGGACTGTCCATCAAATACTGATGTAATCGACCACCGGCCGCGGGGTCACTCGACCTTTACGCCGCGAACCAGCGGCCAATCCGGCTCGTTGTGCTGCAGCACCCAGGTCTCCTTCAGGCCCGCCCCTTCCCACTCCTGCCAGGCCGGCGTCGCCATCACGGCGTCCATGTATGCCAAGGTGGCCGGACCGACCGGCAGGCCGTAGTTGCGGAACCGCGCCACCACCGGCGCGTACATCGCATCGGCATTGCCAAACCGCTTGCCGAACAAGAAGGGGCCGCCCTGCCCGTATTGCGCGCGGCATTCGGCCCAGATCGTCTCGATGCGCTTCATGTTCGCATAGACTTCGTCCGGCATCGGCCGGGGCTTGGGCGGCAGCCAGAGGTTCATGGTGCAGTGCTGCCGCAGGGCCTGGAAGCCGGAGTGCATCTCGGCCGAGACCGAGCGCGCGCGGGCCCGCGCTTGCGCATCCGATGGCCAAAGCTGCGCATCGGGGAATTTCTCGGCGAGATATTCGAGAATGGCGAGCGAATCCCAGACCGCGAAGTCGCCGTCATGCAGGATCGGCACCTTGCCGGCCGGCGAGTATTTCAGGATCGCTTCGGCGCTGCCCGGCCCGTAAAGCGGGATGAGAATTTCCTCGAAGGCAATGCCGGCCGCCTTCATGGCGATCCAGGGCCGCATCGACCAGGACGAGTAGTTCTTGTTGCCGATGACCAATTTAAGGGACATGACGTTCACGACTCGCTTTGCTGGGCATTGAATGACGGCTTGTCGCCGCGGTGGATGTGAGGCCAGTCCACTTCGTCCTCGGCAGAGAGCCAGGGCTCGGCAATGCCGGCCACGGTCCAATCCTTGAAGGCCGGCAGCGCCATCACCGCGTCCATATAAGTACGGGTCTGCGGCGTCACGTCGACGGCGTAGGTGTGAAAGCGCGATACCACCGGCGCGTACATGGCGTCGGCATTGGTAAAGCGCGCGCCAAACAAGAAAGGACCGCCCTGCCCGAAGCGCGCGCGGCAGTCCGCCCACAAGGCTTCGATGCGGCGCACATTGTCGATCACCGGCTGCGGCAAATCGCGTTTGATGATGCGGCGGGCGAAATTCACCGGCAGGTGATTGCGCAGCGCCTGAAAACCGGCATGCATTTCGTTGGCGACCACGCGGGCATGGGCGCGCGCCGCCGGATCTTTCGGCCACAGCCCGGCATCGGGAAACTTCTCGGCAAGATATTCGAGGATGGCCAGCGACTCCCAAATACGGACATCACCGTCGACCAGCACCGGTACGCGCCCGGAACCCGACACCGCGGGCACGACGGTGCGGAAATCCTCGGTTTCGAACGGAATAAGCTCTTCGTCGAATGCAATGCCGGCCGCCTTCAAGGCGATCCACGGCCGCAGCGACCAGCTCGAATAGTTCTTGTTGCCGATAATCAGCGTCAGCGCCATGTGCCCCCCGGATTCGCAGGCATGGTGCGGAAGCACCCGCATCGCGGCAAATGAATTTTGGCGATGACCGCCAGTAGCAGCGTTGATCGGTCCGCCGTTGTTAACTTTTGGCTTCCGGGGCCTCGACCGGGCCGCCCTGCTTCTTCCATGCGCCGAAGCCGCCGCGAATATGGGCAACGGGTTTCAACCCCATGCGATGCGCGGTCTGCGCGGCCAGGGCCGAGCGCATGCCGCCGGCGCAGAAGAACACGAACTTCTTGTCCTGGCCGAATACGGGTTTGTAATAGGACCCGTTGGGGTCGATCCAGAACTCCAGCATGCCGCGCGGACAGTGAAAGGCACCCGGCACCTTGCCGTCGCGCTGCAACTCGCGGATGTCACGGATATCGACGAACACCACGTCGTCGCGGCCGGCGAGCTTGATGGCCTCGGCGGTGTCCAGCGTCTCAATCTCGCGCTCGGCCGCCTCGCACAGCTCCTTGTAACCGATGGTGATATTCTGCGGCATCGCCCGGATTTCCCTGTTCGGCCGTCACGCCCGGCCGTTACAATAGCCGTGTAACGGAACCGCGGCACTGCGACAAGCGCGCCGCCGCGCCAGAGGTCGGACCGCCCATGCTGTCACTGAGCCTACCGGATATGCTCGCGCTCGGTCTCTTTCTCGCTGCCTGGATCGGCTATTCGATCGTCATCGAGATGACGCCGCATGGAGGGCAAAGCCTCAATTCGCTGATGCATGTCTATCGCGATCAGTGGATGAACGAATTGCTGGCGCGCGAGGTGCGCATCGTCGACTCCCAGGTCACCGCGGCGCTGCAGAACGGCACGGCGTTCTTCGCCTCCACCAGTCTGATCGCCATCGGCGGCGCGCTGACGTTGCTGCGCGCCTCCGACGAAATCGTCCATGTGATGGGCATGCTGCCCTTCGCCGTGCCGAACACGCCGGAGATGTGGCAGGCCAAGATCGTCGGGCTGGCGGTGATTTTCGTCTATGCCTTCTTCAAGTTCGCCTGGTCGTACCGGCTGTTCAATTACCTCGCCATCATGATTGGGGCAGCGCCGCCGCACACGCAAAAGGACAGCGAGGCTGCGCGCATCTTCGCTCACCGCGGCGCGCGGCTGTGCGAGGACGCCGGGAAGCAGTTCAATCGCGGTCAGCGCGCCTTCTTCTTCGCGCTCGGCTATCTCGGCTGGTTTCTCGGCCCGATCGAACTCGCTCTCACCACCATCGGCGTGGTGATCGTGATGTGGCGGCGGCAGTTCGCCTCCGCCTCGCGTCGCGCTTTCGACGGCGGACCGGTCTGACCGCCGACTTCAGGCCATTCCCATCAGGAGCGCAACCGCAGCGACGATGGTGATACCCAATGTTGCCGCCACCGCGGTGATGATCTTTTCGCCCCAATGGGCGCTGAGGTTGAGGTCGTCGTAGAAATCCGCTGCGTCGGTCTCGCGCGAACGCAATACGGGCGCCTTTCTGACAGCCATTGCGATTCCCCTTGTGTTGAAGGCATCACGCGGAAGAAACACGCGGATGGTGCTCGAGAACGCTAACGCGCACTCGGGCGCACGAATCGCCCAATGATCGAAATGTTACCGGCGGGTTGCAGCCATAACAATGTTCGCGACGGAATCCGTCGGCGTCACGGCGCCGGCAGCAAGGCCGAGCTGCGGCCGGTCGCCCAGTAGGCGACAAGGCCGACCCATTCGTTCGCCGCCCGGTCGAAACGGACGAGGTTGTTGCCGACGGTGAACCCGGGGCGCAGCCGCAGATGATGCTCGACCTGGAATGCCACCGGATACGCTTCGACCGCAAAGCCGGCCGCCCGGAACGAGCCGACAGCGCGCGGCATATGCTGCGCCGACGTAACCAGAAGCCAGCGCTCGCCCGGCTTGGGCTGAACCAGGTCCCTGGTGAACGCCGCGTTTTCCGCGGTGTTGCGCGAGCGCGTTTCCAGTTCGACGCGCGAGCGCGCGACGCCAAAATCGTCGAGCAACGGGCCAACGAAATCGGTCTCGGGACGCTTGTTGCCAAACAGGCTGGCATCGCCGCCCGAGTAGACAATCCGCGCATTGGGAAACGCGCGCGCCAGATGCGCCAGCGCAAGCACGCGGCCGGCGTCACCGTTCACGGCAACCAGACCGGTTTGCCGCGACAACAAGGGCGAGATCGCGCCACCGAGGACGATGATCCCGGTCGGCGCGCCGCTCGCCGAGCCCCCGGCCTGCTCCCACGGCGGAAAGCGGCGCTCGAGCGCGTGCGTGAGGTACGGCCCCACCGGCAACAGACCAGCGATGAACAACAAGATGACGCTGGTCACGACCAGCCGGGTACCACCGCGCCGCCAGCCCAACAGCATCAGCGCCAGCCCGGCGACCCCGATCACGAGGATCAAGTTCGACGGCTGCAAAAGTACCGTGACGGTTTTCGATAAAATGAAGAACATGATGACCGGCAAGAGTCCTTTCGGGCCATCACCGTATCATACCGGGCAAGCGCCGCCCTTGGCGCACATCGTCGCGTCCCCGAATGTTGTTTGCTACCGCGACTTCTTCCAGTCCTCGTAGCGCTTCTTGTTCTCGTCGTTCGGCGGATAGAGCCCGGGCAGCTTCTCGCCCTTCTCGACCTCTTGCACGAGCCAGCTTTCCATCAGCTCATGCTCGGCGCCTTCATGCGCAACGAATTCGACCAGATCCCTCGGGATTACCACCGCGCCATCATCATCGGCGACGATGATGTCGTCCGGGAAGATCGCCGCGCCGCCGCAGCCGATCGGCTCATTCCAACCAACGAAAGTCAGTTGATTAACCGAGGCCGGCGCCGCCACGCCCTGGCACCACACCGGCAGGCCGGTGCCGAGCACGCCGTGCCGGTCGCGCATGACGCCATCGGTGATCAGCGCCGCTACGTTGCGCTTGACCATGCGCATGCAGAGGATGTCGCCGAAGATGCCGGCGCCAGTGACGCCCATGGCATCGGCGACACAGATGCAGCCTTCCGGCATGGCCTCGATGGCCGACCGCGTCGAAATCGGGTTGAGCCAGCTTGCCGGCGTCGCAAGATCTTCGCGCACCGGCACGAAGCGCAACGTGAAGGCCGGGCCGACGATACGCTTGCCGGTGTGGCCGAACGGCATGGCGCCTTTCATCCAGGCGTGGCGGATGCCCTTCTTCAGCAACATCGTGGTGACCGTTCCGGTCGTGACCGTGCGCAACAGATCGAGGGTCGCGGCGCTCACCGTCGCGGTGGCGGGCGACGTCATGGTCATCGGCTTGGTCATGAAAATCTCGCTAAAGGGTCAGACAGAGGCAAGGCCGAGCCGCGCGTCGCGCCGGCGAAGATAGGACACCAGCGGAATTGCGAACAGAACCATCCAGCTCTTGCCGACCACCTGCCCGAGGAGGAAATCGAGCGAGCCGAAAGCCAGCCACAGGAACACGATGGAATCGATCACCAGGCCGACCATGCTGGAGGCGACCACGGCTGTCACCAGTCGGCGCCGCGCCAACGGCGTATAGACGGCGAAATCGGCCAGTTCGGACAAGAGGAATGCTGCCGTCGAGGCGACCACCAGCATCGGGGGTGCGATCGCCGCCGAGATCCCCGCTCCCGCGATGATCGCGGCAACGCCGAACTCGACGCCGAGACGGCGCTGCACCAGATCGCGCAGAACAAGGGCCGCGCCAATCATCAGCACGCCGGATGGCGCCATCAGGTTCGGCGCCACCGGAATGAGGCACGGGCCGTCGGCAGCGCAAACCGTGCCGACATTCCCAATCATCCAGTTGGCGGCGGGAATGGTGAGGCAGAACAGCACGAGGAAGATCGCGCCTTCGAGGTTCTTGCGTGTTTCGATGGTCATAATGAGAGCGGCTTCAGTTTGGATTGTCGGCGAGGAACTTGACGTAACCCTGCCGGCGCAAGTCGCAGGCCGGGCATGTGCCGCAGCCATATCCCCACGGATGGCGGTGCGAGCGGTCGCCCAAGTAGCAGGTGTGCGTATTTTCGACAACAAGGTCGAGGAATGCCTGCCCGGCGATATCGCGGGCTATGGCGAAGGTTCCGGCCTTGTCGACCCACATCAGCGGTGTATGGACGGTAACCTTCTTGTCCAGGCCGAGGCTGAGCGCGACCTGCATGGCCTTGATGGTGTCGTCCCGGCAGTCCGGATAGCCCGAATAATCGGTCTCGCACATACCGGCGACGATGTGCCGGGCGCCGCGCCGGTAGGCGAGCGCGCCGGCGAAGGTCAGAAAGATCAGATTGCGCGCCGGCACGAAGGTGTTGGGCAGCCCGCTGTCGGCAAAGGCGATGGCGGTGTCCCGCGTCAGGGCCGTATCGGAGATGGCGGCCAAAGCATCGAGCGTGACCATATGGTCCTCGCCCAGCCGCGCCTTCCATGCGGGCTTGAGCCCGGCGATCAGCTCGCGCAGCCGCGGCCGCACTTCTAGCTCAACCGCATGGCGCTGGCCGTAGTCGAAGCCGATGGTCTCGACCCGGGCGAACCGATCGAGCGCCCAGCCCAGACACGTGGTTGAGTCCTGCCCGCCCGAGAACAGGACGAGCGCCGCATCATTGGCGATGGTCATGGAAGTGCCTTCCGACTCTCTTTGTCATGGCCGGGCTTGACCCGGCCATCTCGCTTAGTTCTGCACCGTGCCTGCCTAAGCGGGATCATCGGGACAAGCCCGGTGATGACAAATGTGGAGCGCCCACTTGTCAAATCGATGGCTCAATCCCACTCCGGCGACCATGAGAGATTGACGATCCGCTTCTGCGCCGCCGACAGCGCCGCGATCTCGGACATTTCGGCCGGCGACAGTGCGAAATCGAAAATGGCGAAGTTTTCTTCCAAACGTTCCCGCTTGCTGGTGCGCGGGATGACGACGATATCCTGCTGGATCAACCAGCGCAGCGACACCTGCGCCGCCGACTTGCCGTGAGCGCGGCCGATGCGTTCGAGCGTCTCGTTACCGGAGGCCGAGCCCCGCGCGATAGGGCTGTAAGCCACGACCGCCATCCCATGCGCCTTGGTGGCGGCCACGACCTTGGTCTGGTCGAGAAAGGGATGATACTCGATCTGATTGCAAACGAGCGGCTCGTCGGTCGCCTTCACCGCTTCGTCGAGCAGCTTGACGGTGAAATTGGAGACGCCGATCTGCCTGACGTAACCGACCTGTTTCATCCTCGCCATGGCGCCCAAGGTCTCGGCCAGCGGAATGCGCTCGTTCGGCCAGTGGATGACCAGAAGGTCGATCTCGTCGATATGGAGCTTGCGCAGACTCTCCTTCACCGAGCGCTCGACATCCTGCGGCGCCATGCTGGTATGGGCGACCTTGGTCGTTACAATCACCTCGGAGCGCTTGCCCGACTTGCGCACGCCCTCGCCCACTTCGGCCTCATTGGCGTACATCTGTGCCGTGTCGATGTGGCGATAGCCAAGGTGGATGGCCTGCTCCACCAGGCGGGCGCAGTCGCGGCCGCGCAATTCCCAGGTGCCGAGACCGATGATCGGTATCCTGAAACCATTGGCTTCGACGGTCTGCATGGCGACCTCCTCGGTGGGCCCCGTCGCGGGTGGACCCTTGGGACCACGAGAATGCCGCCGCCGGAAGAGCCTGCCAACCGCCAAAGGCGCAAAGAGGTGTAAGGGCTCTACAGGTGCGTAAAGAACCGCCGTTACCCCTCATTGCCGAGATTTAATGTTGGGGACCCGCGGTGCGACATCCCCCGTTCTGTCAACCAATTGGCGTCCCCGGCCTGTTCTTAGAATATTTCCAAACAAAATTAAGGACTTGCGCCGATTTCAAATCGGAGTTTTGTGGGTGCGACAATTTGTACAGCCGGGGTTCCCCCATGCGCCGTCTTTTCGCATCTACCGCCGTTGCCGCCGCCCTCGCCGTCGCTCCGCTCGCTGCCAAGGCCGCCGACGACTTCACGCTGACCATCAAGGACCACAAGTTCTCGCCCACCGAGCTGAAGGTGCCGGCCAACAAGCGCGTCACCATCACGGTCGTCAACGCCGATCCGACGCCGGAGGAATTCGAAAGCAGCGAACTTAAGGTCGAGAAGATCATCGCCGGTAATTCGAAAGCAGTCATCCGCATCGGACCGCTCAAGCCGGGCCGCTACGGTTTCTTCGGCGAGTTTCACGAGGACACCGCCAAGGGCGTCGTGATCGCCGAATAACCGGACCGGAAAGCCTCTCATGCTCGGCGCGCTTGTCATCGTCTTTCGTGAAGTCCTCGAAGCCGGCCTCATCATCGGCATCGTCATGGCGGCGACGCGCGGCGTCGTCGGCCGCGGCCGCTGGGTGGCGATCGGCGTTGCCGCCGGCATTCTCGGCGCGGCCATTGTCGCCGCCTTTGCCGGCGTGATCGCGGACGCCTTCGAAGGCATTGGCCAGGAGCTGTTCAACGCGCTGGTGCTCGGCGCCGCCGTGGTCATGCTGATGTGGCACAACGCCTGGATGGCGCGCCACGGCCGCGAGATCGCGATGGAGATGCGTCAGATCGGCACCGCTGTGAGCGAAGGTTCGAAATCGCTGACCGCGCTCGCCGTCGTCGTCGGCCTCGCCGTCTTACGCGAAGGTTCGGAAGTCGTGCTGTTTCTCTACGGCATCTTCACGCAAGGTACGTCGGGCCTGTCGCTGCTGAGCGGCGGCGCGCTCGGCATTCTGGCCGGCGCGGCCTTCACCGGACTGACTTATGCCGGCCTGCTCGCCATTCCGCAGCGCTACATCTTCGCAGTGACGAGCTGGCTGATCGCCCTGCTCGCCGCCGGCATGGCGGCGCAGTCGGCACAGTTCCTCTATGCCGCGGGCATCATCGATCGGCTCGGCGAGACGGTGTGGGACACGTCCTGGCTGCTCACCGAAAAGAGTCTGTTCGGCCAGCTCATGCACACTCTGGTCGGCTACGTCGCGCGGCCGACGGCGCTGCAGCTCGTCGCCTATATCGGCGCGCTGCTGGTCATGTTTGTGCTGATGCGGATCGCGCGCTACCGGCCGGCGGCGCGCCCGGTCGAAGCCTAGCGGCGACCGCCCAGCGCGGCGAAGGCCGCATCCGGCGAGCGGTCGATCACCTTGAGCAGCGCCCGCGCCGGACCGCGCGGGTTGCGCTTGCCCTGCTCCCAGTTGCGCACGGTCTCGATCGGCACTTCGATCTTCTCGGCGAAGGCCGCCTGGGTCAGGCCGCAGCGGGCCCGCACCTGACGCACGAAAGCCGCCGGATCGCGATGCTCGACTGCGATTTCGCTACCGTCGGCGGCGATCTCGACGAGGCGTCCATCCGCCTTCAAGCGCACCCGCATCATGGCCGTGAGGTCCCCATTGGCTGATCGTCCAATGGGCTAGGCGATTCGCCCGAAGCAATGGTTAATGGCCCGCGGGTGCCCCTTTTGCGCATGATCTTGTCCGAAAACGGGAACCACTTTTCGGGATCATGCGCCCTACTGCGGCTTCCTGACCGCCATCAGCAGGTTCGACTGCCCCGGCCGCCAGCGATAGCCGATGCCGAAGTCGATCTTCGGCGCCTTGGCAAAGACCTCGCGCGCGATCTTCGACTGGCGACCCTCCGGAAAGATATCGAGCGGTTCGAGATAATTGCCGAACGGGTGGAGATCCCATTGCGCGCGGTCGAAGTAGCGCAGTGGAATGCCGCTGTCGTCCTGCACGATGGTTTTGCTCTGCGCCAGCACGAAGGACCGGATCTGCGCGAAGTTGTCCTTGTGCATCAGATAGGACGCGCTCTTGTGGAAGGCGTCGGCGGGGCCAAGCTTGCCGGCAAACTTGAGAAATCCGCCGCGCTTGACGCCGCCATTGGAAAGATCGGTGGTGAAGTAATAGAGCGTGCGCGGACGCGCATCGAGACCGGCAAAGGTGATCCGCACGCCGCGCGCCGAGGTCTTGCCCTTCCTGTCGTCCGGCTTCACCTCGCCGTCATCATCCAGCATGACAAGGGTGACGTCGCGTACTTCCATGCCCGATCGCGCCAGGAAGGTGTAGAGGATCGGGATGGTGCCCTGCAGGTTCGAGCCGCCGAGGTCCTCGCGCATATCCTTGGTGATGAAGAAGCTGACCGCCAGCAACGTGCGCATCGCATTCTCGAGGCGGCCGAGCCCCGGCACCTCGCCGCGGCGCTGCATCTTCATCAGATCGGGAATCTCTCCGGTCGGCTCGAGGCCAACGAGGACGTAGGTTGACGCCTCGGGAAAGAAGGCATTGGCGAACAGGAAGTCCGGCCCGCCGAACATATAAAGCAAGGTTGGCTGCGGCGACTTGACGGTGTCGCGCGACCAGGCCCGGATTTTCGACAGAGTATTCTTCTCGACCGTGGCGAAGGCCCCGTCCATCACCTTGGCGTGGCTTTGCCAGTGGCGGCTCTTGGTCAGCGTCTCGAGCGGCGACCCGGCCGACGGCGGTATGCCCGCCAGAAAGCGCGCGGTGTCGGCCGGCGTGGCTTCGCTGCTATAGGCCGGCGCTACGATAAGTCCGAGCAAGCCGGCGGCGAGCGCGGCGACGAGAACGATGCGATTCATTGATTGACCGTGGCCTTCTCCGCGGCCGGCCCGGCCGCGTGGTTCTGTGCGATGAAGTAGATGACGAGACCCGCGAGCATCAGCGCGACGCCGGCAAAAGCCTGGGCCGGGCGGCTGACCGCGAGGTAATAGAGCATGAAGCCGGTGACGGCGAGAAAGACCAGCGGCGTCACCGGATAACCCCAGGTCCGGTAAGGCCGCAGATGGTTGGGTCTCGTGAAGCGCAGCACGACCACGCCGAGCACGGCGCAGAACGAGCACAAAGTCAGGCTGAACTGGATGAAGTCCAGCACCGCCTCGAAACTTTGTGTCAGAAGAAGCAGACTCGCCACCGCGAGTTGGAAGCCGATGGCGACCGACGGCACGCCGAAGCGAGAGCGATGCGCGAAGAAGCGCAGTAGGCGAAAGTCCTCGCCCATCACCATGGTAACGCGCGGCCCGATCCACATCATGGCGCTGACCGAGGAGATCAGGCCGATGCAGATCAGCCCGGACACCAGATTGCCGCCGAACGGGCCGAAAACATGCGCGCCGACAATGGTCGCTACCTGAATCTGGCCGGCGTATTTCTCCACTGGCGTGGTGTAGAGAAACACCGCGTTGAGCGCGACATAGAGCACCATAACGACCGACACGCCGAAGAACAGCGCCAGCGGCAAGGTGCGAGCGGGATCGCGGATTTCACCGATGATATAGGTCGAGGCGTTCCAGCCCGAATAGGCGTACATCACGAAGGCGAGGTTGATGGCGAAGGCGGCGGTGAAGATCTGGCCGAAATCGCCAACCGCCGGCGCGAACGAGATCGGCTGCGGCTGGCCATAGGCCAGACCGGCAACGATGAAGACCACGATCAGCAGCAGCTTGATCACGGTGGCCGCGTTGTGAAAGGCGGCGCCCGTGCGCAGCCCGGTCAGATGAAAGGCCGTGGCGATCCATATCACGGCGAAGCCGAGCACGAGCGGCGACACGCCCGGCAGCAAAGGTCTCGCATATTCGCCGAAGGCCATGGCCGCGAGCGCGACCGGCGCGGCGAAGCCGACGGTCGCCGACAGCCAGCCGGCCATGAAGCCGACCGCCGGATGGTAGGTGCGGTTCAGGAAGTTGTACTCGCCGCTCGAACGGGGAAACATGCCGGACAATTCGGCGTAACAGGAGGCGCCGCATAGGGCGACAATGCCACCGACGACCCACAACAGGATCAGCGCGAAGCCGGAGCTGAGTGTCTGGACCTGAAAGCCGAGGCTAGTGAACACGCCGACGCCGACCATGTCGGCGATGACGAGCGCCGTCGCCGCAAACAGCGTGATCCCCGCCGGCACGGCCGACTCCCCTTGCGACTCCGTCAAAAAACGCCCCCGCGCCTGCTCGAGTCGTTAATTCTTTGTTGATCATATTGATATGACCTGAGGGACGGCAACAGCGAAGATGGCAGACGCCGCCGCCTCGCCCGCGCCGCAATGTCATCCCAATGGCGTCCTATGATGTAACCGCCTCGCTGTCCCGAAGGGGCACAGCTGCGGACGCAGCCGGCGGGCGATACCGGAGACGAGCGGACCTTGCGCGACCACCGTGCAGGCACTGAGGCTGGAGCGACATGGCACCGCCGCGGCTGGGCGCTGCTGGCGCTGACGGTCGTTCTGTTTGCGGGCGGCACCGCCTATTCACAGACGGCGCATGATGCCTTCGCCGCGCGCTGGCCGGCCAACTCCCGCGACAATGGCACCGTCGGCGTCAGGACCGTTCCCCTGCCCGCGCCGCGGCCGCAGCCGCGCGCCGAACGTCAGGCCGCGCTGCCCCCGCCCGCGCAAGGTCAGCCACGTCCCGCGGCGCGCACTGCTCTGATAAAATTCGCGACCGCGCCGTTTCCCTACAGCGGCACCGTGCCGACGACAGGCCAGCCGTTCCTCAACGTCAATGAGAACGGCCGCAAGGGCCACCGCACGTCGCGCGGCGGCGTGCTGTGGGAGAACGCCACCTTTGGCGACAACCGCGTGCTGCTGCACATTCCGCGCGGTTTCGATGTGATGCGCCCGGCCGTCATGGTGGTGTTCTTCCATGGCCATGGCGCTGAACTGACGCGCGACGTGCTCAACCGCCAGAACGTGCCGGAGCAGATCACCGCGTCCGGCATGAACGCCGTGCTGGTGGCGCCGCAATTCGCCGTCGATGCCGCTGATTCCAGCGCCGGCCGCTTCTGGGAGCCCGGGGGGTTTGGACGCTTCGTCAAGGAAGCGGGCGCCAAGCTCGCCGCCCTCGACAACAACCCGGCCGCCGCTTTGCGCTACGGTAGCCTGCCGGTGATCATCGTCGCCTATAGCGGCGGCTATTCGCCGGCGGCCTACGCCATCCGCCAGGGCGGGCTCGGCAAGAAGCTCAAGGGCCTCGTGCTGATGGACGGCCTCTACGGCGAGATGGACGACTTTGTCCACTTCATCAGGAACGCGAAGTCGTCGTTCTTCATCTCGTCCTATACGTCGTCGACGCGCCGGCAGAACATGGCGCTGGCCGAGCGGCTCAAGGCGCAGCAGATCAATTACGACACTTCGATCCGCAAGAACCTGTGGCGGCGCGGCGGCGTGGCGCTGATCGAAACCGAAAGCACCGTGCGCCACCGCGACTTCGTCACCGAAGCCTGGACCGGCAATCCGATCGCCGACATTCTCGACAAGCTGGATTGAGCGGCAGGCCTACCGCGTCTTCTCGAAAATCTCGCGACCGATCAACATGCGGCGAATTTCCGACGTGCCGGCGCCGATCTCGTAGAGTTTGGCGTCGCGCAACAGGCGCCCGGTCGAGAAGTCGTTGATGTAGCCATTGCCGCCGAGGCACTGGATCGCCTCCAGCGCCATCCATGTCGCCTTCTCGGCGGCGTAAAGAATTGCGCCGGCGGCGTCCTCGCGCGTAGTGCGGCCGTCGTCGCAGGCTTTGGCCACCGCGTAGACATAGGCCTTGGCCGAATTCATGGTCACATACATGTCGGCGAGCTTGGCCTGAATCAACTGGAAGCGGCCGATCGCCTGACCGAACTGGTGACGGTCATGGACGTAAGGGATCACCACGTCCATGCAGGCCTGCATGATGCCGAGCGGGCCCGCGGCAAGCACGACGCGCTCATAATCGAGGCCCGACATCAGCACGTTGACGCCGTTGCCCTCGACGCCGAGTACGTTCTCTTCCGGCACCTCGCAGTCGGTGAACACCAGTTCCGACGTGTCCGAACCCCGCATGCCGAGCTTGTCGAGCTTCTGCGCCGGCGCAAAACCCTTGAAGTCCTTCTCGACAATGAACGCCGTGATGCCACGCGAGCCTGCGGTACGATCCGTCTTGGCGTAGATCACCAAAGTATCGGCCACCGGGCCGTTGGTGATCCACATCTTCGAGCCGTTGAGCACGTAGCGATCGCCGACCTTGTCGGCTCGCGTTTTCATCGACACCACATCGGAGCCCGCGCCCGGCTCCGACATCGCCAGCGCGCCGACATGCTCGCCAGAGACCAGCTTCGGCAGATATTTCCTCTTCTGCGCCTCGGTGCCGTTGCGGCTGATCTGGTTGACGCAGAGGTTTGAATGCGCGCCGTAAGACAGGCCGACAGCGGCCGATGCACGGGACACCTCTTCCATCGCGACGCAATGCGCCAGATAACCCAGCGCCGAGCCGCCGTATTCTTCGCTCACCGTGATGCCGTGCAGACCCAGCGCCCCCATCTCGGGCCATAGCTCGCGCGGAAATTTGTTGCTGCGGTCGATTTCGTCGGCGCGCGGCGCGATACGGTCGCGAGCGAAATCGGCAACCGACTGACGCAGCATGTCGGCGTCTTCGCCGAGCCCGAAATCGAAGCCCGACCAGGCGTTGGGGATCATGTCAGTATCTCCGGCACGTTTGAGCGGCAACTCTAGCCACAATCGCCGGGTCCGCGAAACGGCAATGCGCCGAAAGTTTCATCGTGTCGCCTGCCCCGGCCGCAGGCCGGTATCCGCTTCGTCTGGCGATGTGCCGGCGGAATAAAGTTAGGCCGTCAGCGCCTCGCCTTGACCCGGGCCTTGGCCCGGCAGCCCCTTGCCGCCGCTCTGCTTCTGCTGCTTCAGCAGCCGGTCGATGGCGGCGGCCGGCGCGGGCCTCGCGAACAGGAAGCCCTGCATTTCATCGCAACCGGCAAGGCGCAGCAGGACGCGCTGCTGTTCCGTCTCGACGCCCTCGACCAAGATCGACAGGCCCAGCGCGCGCCCGAGCGCGACGATGGCCTGGATGATGACGCCGCCGTTGGCGGACGAGCCCAGCGCGGTCACGAAGCTGCGGTCGATCTTCAGCTTGTCCAGAGGGAAGCGCTGCAGATAGCTCAGGTTCGAATAGCCGGAGCCGAAATCGTCGAGCGCCACCCGCACACCCAGCGCATGCAGATCCTCGATCCGGCGCACCATCTCTTCCGGATTGTCGATCAGCACGCCTTCGGTGATTTCCAGCATCAACCGCGATGGCGGCACGCCGCTTTCGGCCAGCGCCAGGCGCACAGTGTCCACGATGGAGCCGTCGCGCACCTGAAGCGGCGACAGATTGACGGCGACATACAGGTCCGGCCAGCGCTTGGCCTCCTGCAGCGCGCGGCGCAGCACGAAAGCGCCGATCGTATCCATCAAGCCCATCTGCTCGGCGATCGGAATGAACACCGCCGGCCCGATGGGGCCGCGTTGCGGATGTGTCCAGCGCAGCAACGCTTCGACGCCGACGATGCGGCCGCCATGGGCGGCAATGATCGGCTGGTAATGCAGTTCGAGTTCATGGGCGCTGACGGCGCGCGGCAACTCGCGCTGGATAAATTTCTGGTCGGTGGAGATCGTGTCGAGCGGAGCCTCGAACGCGACCCAGGCCCCTGGCCCTTTCTGCGCGGCGGCGCGCAGCGCCAATTCAGCGCGGCGGGTCAGTTCGCCGCGCGTTGCGGCATGGTGCGGCGCCTGGGCAAAGCCGGCGTGGGCGCTGACGCGCACGACCGTGTCGAACCAATGCGGTCGTGCGATATTCTCAATCACCGAAGCGACGATCTTGCCGACGTCAACGGAATTGGGCGTCGTCAGCAGCATGGCGAATTCGTCGCTGCCGATGCGCGCGCAGACCGCCCCTTCGGGCGCTGCCTCGCGAATGCGGCCTGCCAGCGCAATGATCAGCTCGTCGCTGCCGAGCACGCCGAAATTCGCGGCGACATCCGCCATGCCATCGATTTCGAACACGGCGAAGGTCGTGGTCTCATCGTTCAGACGCTCGGCCAAGGCGAGATCGAGCAGTTCGAGCAGCTTGGCGTGATTGGGCAGACCCGTGATCTTGTCCATGTCGGCGGCGCGGCGCGCCAGCGCCTCGCTTTCCATCAGATCCTGGCCTGCCCGCCGCAGATGCCAGACCGAAAAACCCGCGAACCCGATCAGCGCCAGCGCCAGGAGCGCAGCGAAAGGCATGATGGCCTTTGCCGTCTCGGCCATCGGCTCGCTGCGCTCCCAGGTGAAGAAGCCGGCGATCCGCCCATCGGCATCGATCACCGGCTGGATCTCCCGGCCATCTTCCGACGGCGCCACATCGAACTTCAGATCCCTGAGGCGCGCGCTCTGCTCGACCATGCGGACGAAGCGCGGATCGATTTCGCTGGCATGCCCAAAGAGCGCGCGGAATTCGGCGACGGCATTGCGAAGCGCCGCACGCTGCTCGACGAGCTGGGCTTCGTCGTGATGCCGCGCCACCTGGTAGCCGACGCCGGTGCTGACCATGGTCGCGACCAGCGCAAACGCAGCCAGCACGACGATCATACGGCGCGACGACGGACTCTTTCCGGATAGCAGGCGCGCGGCGATCCCGGCGGCGGAGCCCGGGCGCAATTCGTCGCTGGCCGCGCCGAAGCCCGGCAGACCTGTCTCGCTCCTACGCAACACGCATACTCCCCCGCGAATACCGCGGCATCCACTACTAACTTACCCGGACAGCCTTAATGGCGGGTCAGCAAACGAGGTGAATGAAGAGTAACCATCCGGATGTTCGCGTCGAAAAACACAGATGATACGTGCATTTAAGGGGCTAGCTCAGGCCGAACCAGAGGGTCGCTATGGTCAGGAAGGAGAAGAAGCCGACCACGTCGGTAATTGTCGTGACGAAGGGACCCGACGCCACCGCCGGATCGACGCCAAGCCGTACCAGCACGATGGGGATAACGATGCCGCCGACCGCGGCGATAGCGAGCACGATGATCATGGCCATCCCGATCACGAGACCCAGATCCGGGATTTGAAACCAGGTGGCGGCAATGATGCCGAGGATCAGCGCGAAAGCCGTTCCATTGAGCAGTCCGACGGCGAATTCACGCCGGATGACGCGCCAGGCATTGGCGCGCCCGAGCTCCTGGGTCGCAAGCGCGCGCACCGCCACTGTCATGCTTTGCGTACCAGCATTGCCGCCCATGGCGGACACGATCGGCATGAGGACCGCCAGCGCAATCATTTTTTGCAGGGACTCTTCGAAAAGGCTGATGACCCAGGCCACCAGTATGGCCGTCGACAGGTTCAGCAACAGCCAGGTGAAACGGCTGCGCGAAATGGTCCAGACCGTGTCCGACAGTTCTTCGTCGGACGTGACGCCGCCGAGCGCCTTGATGTCCTCGTCGGCTTCTTCCTGGATGACGTCGGCGACATCGTCGAAGGTGACGACGCCAACCAGCTTCTCGCTCTCGTCCACGACCGGCACCGACACCATGTCGTAACGTTGAAACAGACGCGCGACGTTTTCCTGGGTTTCGGTCGGCCGCACGCGCCGGCGCCCCTCGTCCATCAGGTCGGCGACCGGTACGGGACGCTTGGCCCGCAGCAGTCGGTTCAACGGCACCGCGCCGAGAAAGCGGCCGGTCTCGTCGACGACGTAAAGTTCGTAGAACCGGTCCGGCAGGTCCTCGGTTTCGCGCAAGTGATCGATAATACGACCGACATTCCAGTCCGGCGTCACGGCGATGAAATCCGGCTGCATGCGCCGGCCGGCCGAAAACTCGGGATAATCGAGGCTGCGGGTGAGCGCGAGGCGTTCATCCGGCGGCACGTGGCCGAGGATTTCGTTGCGCTCTTCGGTCGGAATGTCGGCGAGGATGGAGACGGCGTCGTCGGTGTCGATGTCGCGGACGCCCTCGGCAACCGTTTCAGGATCCAACTCCTCGAGAAGTTCCTCGCGCACTGTCGCGTCGAGCTCGGTGAGCGCCGTGAAATCGAAGTCAAAACCCAGCAACTCGACCAGGCGCGGCCGGTCGGCAGGCTCCAGCGCGGCCACCACGGCGCCCAGATCGGACTCATGGATGTTGCCGACCAAATCGCGCAGCCGATCAGTGTCGCCAGCGTCAACCGCGCGAGCGACGCTGGCGACGAAATCCGCACGCAGGGCGCCATTTTCGTCGCGCAACTCCGGCTCGGCCTGCGCTGCGTCGGTCGTCGGTGCCGAGGTCATGGCTGCTCCTGCTGGTCGACCGCCAGGGCCGGGACGGTCACCGTCGCTTAATCCGGCGAAGGCTTTATGTCGCTCATACCTTGCGACAACGCGCGAAGGAGCTTGTAGGCTTGACGCGCGGAATGCCGCAATCCTAAACGCAAAGCATGAAACAGACCGATAGGTTTGCCGTCGTTTCGACCAGGATATTCTCCATGCGCGGCGCCTCCGCATTTCTGATCGCCGGCCTCACGATCGCCGCCACGGCCGGTTCCGCCGCTGCCGAGCCGTGCAGCCGCCCGGATGCGCTCGGCACCTATCGCGTACTCGCTGTCAGCGCGGTAGCGACGCCCCGCGTCGGCCGCAAGCACTTCCCGGACACCCTGCCCCTCGCCGACAAGGAACTGGTGTTGACCTTCGACGACGGGCCCTGGCCGACGACAACCCCGCGCGTACTCGACGCGCTCAAGGCCGAATGCGTGCGCGCGACCTTTTTCCTGCTCGGCCGCAACACCGACGCCCATCCGGCTTTGGCGCGGCGGGCCCTGGCGGAAGGCCACACGATCGGGCATCACACCTATTCGCACCCCCTGCTCTCGCAGCTCCCGTTGGCCAAAGCCGAGGCCGAAATCAACCGCGGCATCGCCCGCGATGAATTCGCGCTGACCGGCGTTGCCCGCAGCACGCCGTCAACGCCGTTCTTCCGCTTCCCTGGATTTGCCTCCAGCCAGCCCTTGCTCGACCGGCTGCAGGACCGCGGCATCGTCGTGTTCGGCGCAGACGTCTGGGCCAGCGACTGGGAGCCGATGTCGCCGGACGTGCAATTGCAGAAGCTGCTGCAGCGGATCGAGCATGTCCGCCGCGGCATCGTGCTGCTGCACGACACCAAGGCGCAAACCGCGGCCATGGTGCCCCGCCTGCTGCGCGAACTGAAAGCGCGCGGCTATCGCATTGTCCATGTCGTGCCGGCTTCGGCTTCTGTCACGAACTGAGACAAGGCTGGCCTGCGCACTGTTCCCTTTTTGCCGCACCTTCAAAAATACATTTGAAAACAAGACCCGCCGCAGCCGCTATGGTTGATTTTTGCTTAATGCGCCGGCCCGGTAACGTTAAGGTCCCGCCCGTCCGCGTCCGATGCGCTTCGAAGAAAGCGCGCACGCGGCGTACAGGTTTTCGGGGGCGTTCCTTCCATGTTGCGTTTGCGTCATGCGCTGCTGCTGGTTTGCGGCGCGATCTTTGGTTTTCCCGGATTCGTAACGGCGGCAAAGGCCGAGGCCTGCACCAACCCGGATGCGCTCGGCACCAGCCGTACCGTGACCGTCGACAGCAACGAATTGCCGCGCATCGGCACGATGCAGTACCGGCGCACGCTGCCCCTCGACGACCATGAGGTGGTCATCACGTTCGACGACGGCCCGCTGGCCCCTTACACCAACCGCGTGCTCGACGCGCTCGCCGCCGAATGCGTCAAGGTCACCTATTTTCTGGTCGGCACCATGGCGCGCGCCAATCCCGACCTCGTGCGTCGCATCTACAATGCCGGGCACGTCGTCGGAACGCACAGCCACCGGCACCCGTTCAATATGGACCGCATGGAGCGTGCCCGCGTCGCAACCGAGATCGAGAGCGGCATCGCTGCGGTAGCAGCCGCGCTCGGCGACGAGCGCGCGCTGGCGCCGTTCTTCCGCGTTCCGGGCTTGGCGCGCTCGCAGCAGATCGAGGCTTACGCCGCCTCGCAGTCGCTCTCGGTGTGGAGCGCCGACGAGGTCGCCGACGACTGGCATCGCGGCATCACCGCCGAGCAGATCGTGCAGCGTGCCATGGCCCGCATCGAGGCCAAGGGTCACCGCGGCGTGCTGCTGCTGCACGACATCCATCCCGCGACAGCGCGCGCGGTGCCGATGCTACTCAAGCGCCTCAAGGCCGGCGGTTACCGGATCGTGCAGGCCGTGCCGACGGGCGACCGTCCGGCCTCGGTACCTGAGCGGAGCCCGGTGCAGATCGCCGCCGCCGAGAAACAAGCCTGGCCGCGCGTCGTTCAGCGCGCGCAGAAACCCGCCGGCAAGATCAAGGTCGCGGCCGCGAAGAAGGACGCCGCGCTGCGCGCCCAATTGGCCAGCCGCAAGTCCCGGACGGTAGTTGCCACCTCAGGCTTCGGAACGCTGTTCAACCGTTGAGGCCAACCCGCCGGGCGGATTGTCAGGCGGCCACGGGCAGTGCAGCATCGCCGGCGAACGGGGCTTGAGGCCCTTCGACCGCATCAGGAGAGCTTCATGGACAAGCTTCGTATCACCGCCGGCTCATTCGTCTTCGACGCCAAGTTCGAGACTGAACTGGCGCCCAAGACCGTCGCGGTGTTCAAGAAGCTCCTGCCCTATCAGGAAAAGGTCATTCACGTGCGCTGGAGCGGCGAAGGGGTGTGGGTGCCGCTCGGCGAACTGGATTTAGGCCTCTCCTACGAAAACCACACCAGCTACCCGCATCCCGGCCAGATGATCGTCTATCCGGGCGGCATCAGCGAGACCGAGATCCTGTTGTCCTACGGCGCGGTGCACTTCGCCTCCAAGCTCGGCCAGCTCGCTGGCAACCACTTCATCACCCTGACCTCGGGCATGGACCGGCTCTACGAATTCGGCCGTGCGGTGCTCTATGAAGGCGCCAAGCCGATCCGCATCGAGGCGGTGTGAGGCGCAAATCCGCCATCCCGCTAACGGATTGACGGGACGACGAAAAATCCACCGGCGAAGGCCCGGGAAAGCGCCTTCGGCTCTTGTGTGACCGGACCCTATTTGATACAGGACCGCCGCTGAGGGCGATTTCGGTCCCCTTTGCATGCGGCCGTGGCGGAATTGGTAGACGCACTGCCTTGAGGTGGCAGCGGGTAACACCGTGGAAGTTCGAGTCTTCTCGGCCGCACCAAAATCAGACCTGATTTTGCAAAAGAAAAGCCCCGCTTGCGGGGCTTTTTTCGTCTCGATCGAGCTCTGGACGCCGGTCAGCGCATGTCCGGGGAGCGCGGCAGCAATTCGCCGACCTCCACCGCGATGCGGTTGCCGTTGACCACGACGGTGCCCTGCGCCACGGGCATGTTGTTGGCGAGCACCTTGACGGCGTCGTCCTCCGTGGCGTCGAGTTCGATGATGGCGCCGCGGCCGAGCCGGAGCACCTGATGGATCGGCATGGTGGTCGTGCCCAGCACGACGGTTATGTCGACCGAAACCTTGTCGAAAGTGGCCAAGTTCCCAAATTCCTGTATGTCGTTTTGTGCCCGTCCCTGTGACCGGGCTTGGTTCAAGGTCACCCCACTATGGTTAACCGGTGATTAACGCCCGCGATCTCCTCGATGTCGGCATGCCGGCGGCCGACGGCGCGCCGCCGGTCGAATGGCGGATTTCCGAGGGTTTGACGCCCTATCCGGAGGCTGTGGCCTTCATGGAGGCCCGTTCCGAGGCCATCAGCCGGGGCGAGGCCCCGGAACTCGTCTGGCTGGTCGAGCACCCCCCGCTCTACACGGCCGGCACCTCGGCCAACCCGGCCGACGTCCTCGACGCCCGATTCCCGGTGTTCGATTCGGGCCGCGGCGGCCAGATGACCTATCACGGCCCCGGCCAGCGGGTCGGCTATGTCATGATCGACCTGCGCCGGCGCGGACCGGATGTGCGCCGCTTCGTGGCCACGCTGGAGGAATGGATCATCCGCAGCCTCGCCGCCTTCAATGTGCGCGGCGAGCGGCGCGAGGACCGCATCGGCGTCTGGGTCAAGCGCCCGGACAAGGGCGCTGAAGGTTTGGGGGACGGCTTCGAGGACAAGATCGCGGCGCTCGGTATCCGCGTGCGCAAGTGGGTGACGCTGCACGGCGTCGCCATCAATATCGACCCCGACCTCTCGCACTTCGGCGGCATCGTGCCCTGCGGCGTCTCGGTACAGCGCTACGGCGTCACCAGCCTCGCCGATCTCGGCCACACGACGACGATGCCGGAGTTCGACATCAGCTTCCGGCGGGCCTTCGAGGAATTGTTCGGGAAGACGGCAAACGCGCAAGCCGCGGACACCGCCGCGCCCTGACGCTAGTACCATCGCTCCCTTCCGGTCAGCATCCCGATTTAAAATAAACAGCCGTCAGGTATTGAGCTACATTTCATTTAACAGAGTTTTCATGGCCATTGCGCAATGAAAGGACAAGGGCGGCTGCAGGAGAAACGCAATGAGCATTTCAGCTATCGGCTCAGCGCCGATCATGCCGTCAAGCGGCAGAGAGAGCGCAGAAGGTGCTGGCCCTGACGTGGATGGTGACGCGGACGATACCGCGTCGCAGGCCGCGGTCCAGGCAGCGCCGGCGCCGGGAACCGGCCAGATGGTCGACAAGACCGCGTGAGAACCAGAAAGGCCGCCGCAAATGGCGGCTTTTTTTTCGTCTGGCGTTTCGATGCAGCCGCGTCACGGCAAATAAACGCGGGCGACTGGCCATCACAGCATCCGGAAAAAACAAACGCCGCGTTCAGATCGTCGGCAGCACCGAGAACGCCTGACCGGGCGCGCGCTCCTTCAGCGACGAGGCGCTGCCGGCGCTGTGATGAATGGCATCGACGCGCGCGCCGAACGGGCCGCGCTTGCAGATCGCGATCATGTCCTCAATCAGCGCCGCATCGCCGGCGAGCACGGCCTCGACGGTGCCATCGCGGCAGTTCCTCACCCAGCCTTGCAGGTTGCGGACGCGCGCCTCGCTGTCGACGAAGGCGCGATAGCCGACGCCCTGCACGCGGCCGTGCACGACGAGATGGATGATCACCGCCTCGCTCACCGCGCTTCCCTCATGCCTCGCCCTGCCCGATCACCCGGCTGCCGGTCCAGCGCGATATCGACCAGCGCGCGATGACGCGCGCATGACGCTCCGGCAACTCCCAGCTACGCGCCGCGGCGGCGCACATCTCGGCATAGCCGGGCTTGGGCCGGCCAGCGATGGCCCGGCGCAGGAGATAGACCATGGCCAGCGCGGTCCGCGAACCGACGCGAACCGGCAGATAGCGCACGAGGTAGATTTCCTTGTGGAGTAACTCGTAGGCATGCAGCGCCGCCATGTCCCGCGGCGTCAGCCGCCACAGCACGCCGTGAACGACCTTGCCCGGCGCCCGGCGCACCGAGCCCCAGCCATCGACGCCAATGAAGAACTCATAACCGTCGAGGCGCGACGGGCCGCTGGCCCTCGCGCCCGGACAGCGCGCCATCATGGCGGCGCGGTGCATGTTGGAGCCATAGGCGAAATAGAGAGTCACCCCGGGACTATAGCAGAGCCGGGCCGGGCGTCAGTGCACCGTGTCGTCCTCTTCGATCTCCTCGTCATCGTCCAACTCCGCGCCGTCGATGCTGTCGATCTCGCGCTCGTAGTCCTCCGGCATCATGTCCTCTTCGTCCTCGTCATGGACGGGATGCTGAGGATTGCCGCCATCGGCCGTCGGCGTGAAGCCGCCGCCGGCCGGCACCTCCTCGCCGGGCCCGGAGCCTTCGCCGAGCGTATCGGGGCGCGTCTCCGGCAGATCGCGGCGGCGGTCCTCGTCGATCATGTCCGGCGCGGTGTTGCTCTCGAGATCGGTGTTGCGCGGCTTGCGGGTTGGAGGCATCGGCGGCGATCTCCTTGAGGGCTGTCGTCCCCTCAACGCCCGCCCTGGAAGCTCGGTTCCTGCGAACGATCATTCGTCGAATTTCGCGGTTGCCACACCCGGGCAGCGGACCTAGACCACCAAAGAACAGGTCGCGCCCCGCCCTTCGCTGCGACTCTGCCGAGATCGCTTGCGATGTTTGAGATTCGCTCAGCCCGTCGATCGCGACAAATCAGGGTGCTGTCGGCACGCTGGCAGCGACGCCTGCTGTTCGTACTCGGCGGCATTGCGGTTGGGGCCGCCGCGGTTCTGCTCGCCGTCCTCGCCGATTGGGCGCAGCGCGCCTTCGCCATGCTGCTCGGCTATTCGCATTACCTCGCCCTGGCGGTGACGCCGGCCGGCTTCGTGCTCGCCGTGCTGCTCACCCGCCGCTATTTCCCGAATGCTCAGGGCAGCGGCATCCCGCAGGCGATCGCGGCGCGCCAGTTGACCGACCAAGGCGCGCGCGCCCGCCTCGTGTCGGTCCGCGTCGCAATCGGCAAGGTGTTGCTGACCTTGCTCGGCCTCCTGTGCGGCGCATCCGCAGGCCGCGAGGGACCGACCGTCCAGATCGGCGCATCGATCATGTTCGCGGCCGGCCGCCTGTCGCCGCGCCGCCAGCCCGGCCTCGTTCTGGCCGGCGCCGCAGCCGGCGTCGCCGCCGCGTTCAACACGCCGCTGGCCGGCATCGTGTTCGGCATCGAGGAACTGAGCCGCAGCTTCGAAACGCGCGCCAGCGGTCTCATCCTTGCCGCGGTCATCGCCGCCGGCCTCACCACCCTCGCCCTTGTCGGCAACTACACCTATTTCGGCAGCACGCCGATGATGCTGGAGAATGGCGCCGATTGGCTCGCGATACCGATCTGCGGCGTGATCGGCGGTCTCGCCGGCGGATTGTTCAGTCGCTTCGTCATCGCCATGGCGCGCGGCCTGCCGGGCCTTGCCGGAAAGCTTCTCAAGAAGCGCCCCCTCGTGCTCGCCGGTTTGTGCGGCCTCGGCGTCGCGTTGTGCGGTCTGGCGTCCGGCGACCTCGTCTACGGCACCGGGTATGAACAGGTGAAGACGGCGCTGGAAAACGGCACGCCGCTGCCGGAAAGCTTCGGCCTTCTAAAATTCGCCGCCACCGCGCTGACCGCCATCAGCGGCATTCCCGGCGGCATCTTTGCGCCGTCGCTCGCCGTTGGCGCGGGCATCGGCAGCAATGTTGCGCAGTTCTTTCAAGGCACGCCGATCGGGCCGATCATCATTCTCGGCATGGTGTCCTACTTTGCCGGCGTCGTGCAGGCACCGATCACGGCCTTCGTCATCGTCACCGAGATGACCGGCAATCACGCCATGGTCGTCCCGGTGATGACCGCGTCGCTGATCGCCTATGCCTGCTCGCGCGCGGTGTGTCCCGAGGGCATTTATCACGCGCTCGCCAAGGGCTTCGTGCAAGCCAGCGCCGTCGGACGGCAATGATCAAGCGAATTCGACGATCACCGCATCCACCGCCAGGCTGTCGCCGGGTTTGGCGTTGATCTTCTTGACCGTGCCGTCGATCTCGGCGCGCAGCACGTTCTCCATCTTCATGGCCTCGACCACGGCCACGGTCTCACCCGCCTTCACTTCCTGGCCTTCCGCGACGGCGATGGAGACGACGAGGCCCGGCATCGGGCATAGCACCAGCTTGGCCGTGTTGGCCGCCTGCTTCACCGGCATCAGCCGGGCGTAGGCAGCCTCGCGCTCGGTAAACACATAGGCCTTGGCTTCGACGCCCTGATAGGACAGCGCAAAGCCGTTCGGAATGGTGCGCACCTGCACCGCGACCGGCTTTGAATCGATCGTGCCGGCCCACAAGGGTTCGCCCGGCTTCCAGCTCGACTCCAGATGGCGCACGACGCTTTTGCCATCGAAGCGCACGCCGATGGTGCCGTTCTCGCGCTTGACCTCGAGCCGATACTCCTGATCGCCGAGCCACACCGCGCGGTTGGTCTCGCGCGTGACGACGCGGCCGCCCATCTGGCCGGAAATCTGCCGCTTGCGCTCGCCGAGCACGTGATCGATGGCGGCAGCAACCGCGGCAATCACCTCGGCGCGCTCACCGTCCGGCGCCTGCGCATGGAAACCTTCAGGGAATTCCTCGGCGATGAAGCCGGTCGACAGCTTGCCGGACTTCCAGCGCGGATGCGCCATCAGCGCCGACAGGAACGGAATGTTATGGCGGATGCCGTCGATGACGAAGGCGTCGAGCGCATTGCCCTGTGCCTCGACCGCCTCGGCACGCGTCGGCGCGTGGGTGACGAGCTTGGCTATCATCGGATCGTAGAACAGCGAAATCTCGCCGCCCTCATAGACGCCGGTGTCGTTGCGCACGGTGACGCCGTCGATGACCTGCTCGACCGGCGGACGGTAGCGCGTCAGGCGGCCCGTGGACGGCAGGAAGTTGCGATACGGATCCTCGGCATAGACGCGGCTCTCGACCGCCCAGCCCTTGAGCTTCACGTCGTCCTGCTTGATCGAAAGCTTCTCGCCGGCGGCGACGCGGATCATCTGCTCGACAAGATCGATGCCGGTGATCAGTTCGGTGACCGGATGCTCGACCTGCAGGCGCGTGTTCATCTCCAGGAAGAAGAAGCTGCGATCCTGGCCGGCGACGAACTCCACCGTGCCGGCGGAATCGTAACCGACCGCCTTGGCCAGCGCGACCGACTGCTCACCCATCTTCCTGCGCGTCGCCTCATCGAGCAGCGGGCTTGGCGCTTCCTCGATGACCTTCTGGTTGCGGCGCTGGATCGAACATTCGCGCTCGCCCAAGTAAATGACGTTGCCGTGCTTGTCGCCGAGCAACTGGATTTCGATGTGGCGCGGATCGACGATGAACTTCTCGATGAACATGCGGTCGTCGCCGAACGACGACTTGGCTTCCGAGCGCGAGCGGGCAAAGCCCTCGGCCACTTCCTTTTCGGACCAGGCGATGCGCATGCCCTTGCCGCCCCCGCCGGCCGAGGCCTTGATCATCACCGGATAGCCGATGTCGTTGGCGATCTTCACGGCCTCCTTCTCGTCGGCGATGACGCCGAGATGGCCGGGCACGGTCGAGACCTTGGCGGCGGCCGCCGCCTTTTTGGACTCGATCTTGTCGCCCATGGCCGCGATGGCCCGGGGGTTGGGGCCGATGAAGACGATGCCGGCCGTTTCCAGCGCCTTGGGGAAGGCCTCGCGCTCGGACAGGAAGCCGTAGCCGGGGTGAACCGCCTCGGCGCCGGTCTCCTTGCAGGCGGCGATGATCTTCTCGATGATCAGATAGCTCTGCGCCGCCGGCGGCGGGCCGATCAGCACGGCGGTATCGGCCATCTCGACATGGAGCGCGTCCTTGTCGGCCTCGGAATAGACCGCAACGGTCTCGATCCCCATCTTGCGGGCGGTCTTGATGATCCGGCAGGCGATTTCGCCGCGATTGGCGATCAGAATGCGCTTGAACATGTAGGTCGTGGGTCCCCGCCGCTGAACCGGGGCACTCTGCGGCACTGCAATAAAATGTCAATGCGGGACGGCAAGCCCGGAACGCGGGCGAACGGAAAAACATTCCCTCCGCGGGCGGGCGCACGACACATCCTTGCCAATACCGCGAACGCCGCGGCAACGACTTACTCTTTCAAGCGCGGCCCCTTTCGCCGTCCCGGCCCGCGCTATATTAGAGCGGAACTCAAGCAAAACAGCGATTTGGAGACTGAACTCATGACCCTGGCAATCGGCGATCTCGCCCCCGACTTCGAAGCGGAAACCACCGAAGGCAAGATCCGCTTCCATGACTGGCTCGGCGATTCCTGGGCGGTGCTGTTCTCGCATCCCAAGGACTTCACGCCGGTCTGCACCACCGAGCTCGGCACCATGGCGCGGCTCAAGCCGGAATTCGACAAGCGCGGCACCAAGATCATCGGCCTGTCGGTCGATCCGGTCGACAATCACAAGAAGTGGTCGGTCGATATCAAGGACGTGGTCGGCTTCGCGCCGAACTATCCGATGATCGGCGACACCGACCTGTCGATCTCCAAGGCCTGGGGCATGCTGCCGGCCGCGACCGGCGGCACGTCGGAAGGCCGCACCCCGGCCGACAACCAGACCGTCCGCAACGTCTTCATCATCGGGCCGGACAAGAAGATCAAGCTGATCCTGGTCTATCCGATGACCACGGGCCGCAACTTCGACGAGATCCTGCGCGTGCTCGACAGCCTCCAGCTCAACGCCAAGCACAAGGTGGCGACGCCGGCGAACTGGAAACAGGGCGAGGACATCATCATCACCGGCGCGGTGAGCGACGAGGAAGCCAAGAAGATCTGGCCCGGCGGCTACAAGCAGCCCCGCCCCTACATCCGCATCGCGCCGCAGCCGAAATAGGCCGCGACAGCCCGATACCGCTTTGGCTATAGATCGAGGGCGCGGGCCAATCCCGCGCCCTTTTTGTATTGCCCTTGCGGAGCCCGCGCATGTCGAACGTGAACGAAGTCGCCTTCAAGCAGCCGCCCTTTGCCGACCATCTCGGCCTCAAGATCACGCACATGTCGGCGGAGAGGGTCACGGCCGAGTTGCCGATGCGCGAGGAGCTCAACAACCGCTTCAACATCATGCATGGCGGCGCCATCATGGCGCTGGCCGACAATATCGGCGGCACCGCGACCTCGGCCAATCTCAAGCCCGGCCAGACCACCACGACGATCGAGAGCAAGACCAATTTCTTCGCCGCCATCCCGGTCGGCGACACCGCCTATGCCGAATGTACGCCGCTGCATCGTGGCCGTACCACCATGGTCTGGCAGACCCGCATTACCCGCAATGACGGCCGCCTGTGCGCGCTGGTGACCCAGACGCAATTGGTGATGGATAAGAAATAGCCCCGCAGGCTCCGCCCAAGGCCGATGCGAATCGCTCCTATGGATTGACCTGCATCAAAGGTGGCTGCCGCGCGCGTGTTTTTATCCGCACAACGGCGAGCCTCAGATGATCACGATCGGACTCATAGCGCTCGAGATATTGGCACGCGCCTCGGGCCTGCCCGGCGCGCAGAGCCGCGATCCAGGCGCGGAGGCACCGGTCGTGCTGGCGCAATGCCATGACGAATGTATGGTTATCTGTACCCCCCGGCCGTTCGGGCCGGACGAATGCCACACGATCTGCAGACACGTATGCGACCGCAGCTCGGCGGCTTCGTCCAAGAACAGCCTCAAAGGCGGCAAGCGCGCCAAACCCCGGAATTCTAATCGTTGAGCTTGGATGCTGCCCCATTGGCGGCAGCCGGTTTGGACGGCCCGGTGCGGTTGACGATGAGCACACCGGCGGCGCACACCACCATACCGAAGATCGACAGCGCGTCGAGCTTCTCACCGAACAGAAGATACGCCATCAGCGCCGTGGTCGCCGGCACCAGATAGAACAGGCTGGCAAAGCGCGTCGCCGCCGAGCGTCGGATCAGCCAGTACATCAGACCGATGGTGGCAATCGACAGGACAACCACAAGCCACGCCAGCGCGGCCACCAGTTCGACGCTCCAGTGAATGACGCGGGTCTCGAACGCGAAGGCAATGATCCAGAACACCACGGCGACACCGAGATACTGAATGGTATTGCCGCTGCGCCAATCGATGCCACCGCCGAAGCGCTTCTGATAGAGCGAGCCGAGCGTGATGCCGATGAGCGACACGACGCTGGCGACCCAGCCGAGCACGCTCGCGTCGGCCAGCATCTGACGATCGTGCAATACCAGCGCCACGCCACCGAGGCCGAGCACGAGGCCGGCCCATTGCTGCACCGTCACCTTCTCGCCCATGAACCGGTTGGCGATGGTCGAGGTCAGGATCGGCTGCAGGCCGGGAATGAGCGCGGAAATGCCGGCGGGTACGCCCTGGGCGATCGCCAGAAACACGCCGCCGAGATAGACGCCGTGGACCAGCAAGCCGGTCGCAAAGCTGTGGCCGATCCCTGCCCGATCCGGCAGCCGCGCGCCGGCGACCCAGGCAATGATCGCCATCAGCACGACGACGGCCGTCATCCGCACGGCGAGGAATGTCATCGGCTCAATGTAAGGCAGGCCGTAGCGCGTGCCGATGAAGCCCGTGCTCCACAACAGCACGAACAGGAGCGGCGCCGAGGCGATGGCTACATTCGATAGCCGTGAATCCGGCATGGCAGACATGTTGAGAGAAAATCCGACGTGGACGCCCGGCACGGGCACAGGGAAGACGCGCTATAGCACCGGCTTGTACCCGGCACACCCTTTGTTCCGCCAATCCTCCCTCTGTTTCACCGCACCGCAAACGCAACTTTTGCGTCAGGCGGACGTTCTCCTTGGCAAGCCACTGCCAAAGCATGGAACCAGGAGGAACTGCCATGAGCGATCCCCGTCTCAACGATCCGCGTTTCGACACGCGCCCGACGACCGACCCGGCATTGCAGGAATCGGAAATCCGCCGCGCCGGTTCGAGTTCGACATGGGCCTGGGTCGGCGGCATTGCTGCCGTTGTCCTTATTGCCATTCTGGTCATGGGTAACTGGCACACGGGCTCCGACACCGGCACGCCTGTAACCGCGAACGATCCGGCCGTAACCGCGCCCGCGGGCTCGCCGCCGGTCCGCAACGTGACGCCGCCGACCACGACCGGCTCGAGCGCCACCTCCCCGGCCCCGATGACGCCGGCTCCCGCGACACCGCCGGCTCAGAACAACCAGTAATCTGAGCCACGACCGACAACCAAAGCCGTGCCCGCCCGGGCACGGCTTTTTCTATGGGTTGAAGATCAACACCAGGAACGTCGTGAAGACGACGAGATGCACGCCGCCGAGCAGAATATTGGTCGGCGCACCGGAGAACGTCATCTGCGCGATCAGCAGCGTGAGCCCGAGCAGGATCGCGTCGGCCGGGGCCAGGCCGAGTTGCAGCGGCGTGCCGGTGAACAGGCTGATGACCAGCATCGCCGGGATGGTCAGGCCGATCGTGGACAGCGCCGAGCCCAGCGACAAATTGACCGAGCGCTGCAAATGATTCTGCGCCGCCGCCCGGAAGGACGACAGGCCCTCCGGGGCCAGAACCAGAATAGCGATGATGATGCCGCCCACGGTCGCCGGCGCTTGCAGCTTGTCGAGCGCGAAATCGACAATCAGGGCCAGCGACTCCGCCAGCAGCACCACCGGCAACAACGTCAGCAGCAGGAGGATGGCATGCACCCAGGCCGGATAAACCACCGCGCCACCCTCGCCCTGCGCGCCCTCTTCGCTCGCATCGGCCTCGATGAAGAAGGTGCGATGGCGCATGGTCTGGATCATCAGGAAGCCGCCATAGAGCACCGTGGTCAGCACCGCGAAGGCGATCGCCTGGGCGTGCGTTACCGAACTGTCCGGCGTCGATTTGGTGAAGGTCGGCACGATCAGCGAAATCACCGCCAGGCTGGTGATAACGGCGAGAAAGGCGACCGCGCCCTGCAGGCTGTATTGCTGCTCGCGGTGGCGTAGCGCCCCGACGATGACCGAAATGCCGACCATGGCGTTCAGCACGATCATCACAACGGCGTAGACCGTATCGCGCGGCAAAGTCGGGTTTGGATCGCCGGTCAGCATAATGGTGGCCATGATCGTCACCTCGATCGACACCACCGACAGAGTCAGAATCAGCGTGCCATAGGGCTCGCCGCAATAATGCGCCAATACCTCGGCATGACGGACGACGCCGAAGGCGCACCAGATCATCACGCCGAACAGCACGGCAAAAACGACCGCCGTGAAAGCCAGGTTGGAAAAATCGCGAGTCCAGCTGTGGCCGAAAGTGAAAACCACGGCGGCCATCGCCAGGCCGACGATCGTCGGCAATTCGGCGCGCAGGGCGGCGGCGACGCCGCCCGCATTGAAACGAACGCTGCTCGACATCAAATCCATGGCCCCGAAAGGAAGTCGGGGCGCAGTCTAGCCGACCCGGTCGATTCGTACCGCCGGTTCCGGCGACCTGCGTCCGCCATCGAGCTCGGTCATGGCCTGCTGCTCTTCGCCAATGCGCCGGCGCACGAAACTGCGCTCTTCGTTGCTCAACGGCGTTTGCAGGATGCGCCGATACCGTTCGATATTGGCCCGGTGGACCCACTTCAAGGTCTCGTCCAGTCTGGCTGCCATACGCGCCTCCTCCAACACATACGCGCCTCCGAATGGAACATACCACACGCAACCCCATGTGGTATCCGCCCAACCGTGAACGCGGGCAGATGCCTGACAAATTTACGCCGCGTTTGTTTTGGGCAGCCCCGCGGGCGCTCGCCCATAAGTTATCGCAATGCGACCACCGCTCCGCAGCATGTTCTTTCGTTCACAGCGCGCGACTCTCCCGCTAGCCTCGTCCGATAAACAAAGCGCCGCCGTCATGCGGCCATCAGCCGGGAGGTAATTGCGATGCCACTTTTCTCACCGTCCTGTCAGTGCGGCCAGGCGCACGGCCCGCATCTGAGCCGCCGCGCATTTCTCGCCGGCGGCGCCGCGGCCTTCGCTTGCGCGGCGACGCCGCTCGCCGGCTTTCTGCCGAAGGCCTATGCGCAGGCCAAGGGCTCGATCATCGACGTGCATCACCACATCTCGCCGCCGAGCTGGGTGACCGCGCTCAAGGGCGTCAAGCAGGACTCGCCCCCGGTGAACAACTGGTCGGTCGAGAAGACGCTCGAGGACATGGACAAAGGCGGCGTCGGCGTCGCGATCACTTCGCCGACCACGCCGCAGCTCAACCCCTTCGACGCGCCGACGGCAGCGCGCATTTCCCGCGAGAGCAACGAATTCGCCAAGAAGCTTGAGACGAGTCACCCCGGACGCTTCGGCACCTGGGCGATGCTGCCGCTGCCGCATGTCGATGCGAGCCTGAAAGAAATCGAATACGCCTTCGACACCCTCAAGGTGGACGGCGTCGGCGTGATGACCAGCTACGGCGACAAGTGGCTCGGCTATGCCGAGTTCGAGCCGGTGTGGGCCGAGCTGAACCGCCGCAAGGCCACCGTCTACACCCACCCGACCGCGGCGAACTGCTGCGTCAACCTGGTGCGCGACATCGACCCGGCGCTGATCGAATACGGCACCGACACGACGCGCTCGATCTTCACCGTGATCTTCTCCGGCTTCGGCGAGAAATATCCCGACATCAACTGGATCTGGTCGCATGGAGGCGGCTCGATCACGTCGTTCTACGAGCGTTTCACCGTGCAATCGATCGCCCGGCCGCCTTTTGCCGGCAAGGTGACGCGCGCGCAGATCGACAAGCAGATCGGCCGTTTCTATTACGACACCGCGGCGATCCCCAACGAGGTGACGCTCTCCGCGCTCGCCAAGATGGTGCCCGCCTCGCAGATCGTGTTCGGCTCGGATTATCCCTACCGGCGCTCCGAAGAATACGTGAAGCCGATCGACACCTTCTTCAAGCCGGACGACGCCAAGGCGATCAAGCGCGACAACGCGCTCAAGCTGGTGCCGCGATTGAAGAGCGCGTGAAGCCATCGAGGCTCGCTGGCGGGCGATGACATACGGGCGCGATGCCGCGCCCGTATTGTTTGATCGGCGCCGGGTGCGCCGGACTTCCCCTCTCGCGCCTCATCGTTTCCGATGAGGGAATGGAGCGCCGCGCGGCGCCCGAACGGTGCACCTTTCGGTGCGGCCCCTCCTTGCGATCGGAGAAGGCCTGCGCCTCGCGGCGCTCCATGCGGTGTCTTTACGACTCCGGACCGCGCTTTCGGCGGCTGGGCCGCTTTCGCGGCTAGCACGCACCGTCAGCGAGCTCCTCGCAGGAGGTCCTTTTGCCTCCGGGCGGGCCCCGGGCCGCCCGAGCGCCTGGGATGCGTATTTCCCAGGCCCGCGGGCACCGCATTCCACCCCACCCTCACGACGCCTCATGAGAGCGCCCCTCGGCGGATGGAACGTCACTAGGACAGCATGCCTTGGGAATAAGGTCAAGTGGCGGAGTGGATATTTTCTTATGCCCCGCCCGCAAGGCCGTCATGGCCGGACTTGATCCGGCCATCCCGCTTAGGCATGCGCCGCCGCCGGACAAATATACTACCTGCCCGCTCCGCCCGCGCGGTCAGCATGCCTACCCCTGCTTCGCCGCGTGCTTCGGCGGCACATCGGCCGGCAGCGCGAACCACGCATGGCGCGTTTCCTCCCACACCGCGATCTGCGGCGCGGGAAATTGCGGATCGGCGAAAGCGCCAACCGCGACGACGATGACGTCGCCGAAGCTTTCGCTCTGCCAGTAGACCGTCGAGCCGCACACCGGGCAGAAATTGAAGGTCACCTTGCTGCCGCTCTCGGCAACGCGCGTCCACTGCGTGGCCTTGCCCGAGATGCTGACCTGGCCGGAGGGAAAGCGCGCCTGATTGCTGATCACCGCGCCGGTGCGGCGCTGGCATTCCAGGCAATGACACATCGACACCCGCGCCGGCTCGCCTTCGATGGTGAGATGGAGTTGACCGCAGTTACAGGAGGCGTGGCGTGGGGGCATGGGGTGCGGATCCTCGTTCTAACGGCACCAAGCGAAGCCAAATTTCACAGCAAGCGTCACGGTAGCGCTACTTCCGTGCTTGTTGACAGAAGGGCCGCGACTTCATCACAGCCCACACGATGCAGCCCGACGCATGAGGTTGTGCGGCACCATGGCCTCCGACACCTGCAATGCCTCATGAAGAAGACATCTGCGGATATTCGTGAACGAATCGCTATTTCGCCATTGAAAAGGCCACACCGGCTTTTTCGATTGTCGTCAAATAACGATAGGGGCTTTTCCTTGAGCGATCAGACGCCCTGCCCCACGACGTAACGCCATGAGCGACCAACGCCACCACAAATCCGCCTGCCGCACCGATTAACATGCCGCTTGAGCCACCGCCGGCAGCGCCGCCAACCGCACCTATCGCTGAAGCCGCGAATTTTTCAACGAGACCCTTAACAAAGCCCTCCGTCGGCTTCAACAGGTCGCGCCCAAACATTTCCTTCGAAACAGAGGACATGTTCATGCGGTTATTTTTCCAAGCACCAAGCGCATCATTAACTGAGGCCTTCAGCCTGTCCTCGAATGCCACACGATTTTGCATTTCTGGAATCTTCCCAGCGATCTCTGCGAGGGCCAGCCGAAGCGCATCAATGGCTTCACGATCCTCACTAAGCTTGCTCAAACGCTCCGGTGTTAGCTTCTCAACATCGCACTGCTGAAAAACTACCAACTCAAACAATTCATCGCCAGTTGCCCTAAAAGCAGGCGCATTCGGAACAACTCCGTGGACTAGTTTTTGGTAGATTCCAGGAACGTCGTTGCTACCACCTTCATAATGTAAACGGCCTTCATCCGTTACGACGTCAAACCCTTCGTCCTTAGCACATGCGAGCGCTATGGTTGACATTATCAAACTTCCAATAACTGGATGTAACGCAACATCTCTATCGTAAGGATTCCCGCCACGAGCCGGCCAACTAAGATTATATCGATCGAGGAACCAAATTATTTCTGCGAGAGGCTTATCAACATGCAGACGAAATTCTTCGTCGACTCCTCTAAAAGCGGCGCGATAATTTTCAAATGTATAAGGCATGAAAAACCGAGGATCTTTATTAATGTCCTCCCGCATCAGATGCAGCAATTGATGCTGAGCTTCCCACACACCCGCTGAATCTAAATTTACCGGCCTAAGCAATGGTTTGTCGTGACGACCAAGAACGTTCTCGAATCTACTGACCTCCTCCAAGTCGATTGGAGAAAAGTCCCTGGGAACAATTCTTGCTACGTGAGGAAATATAAGAAGCGTTCGCTTCAGCCACTCAGCACTTCTGATATGGATATAAGGATAGTAAAGCGCGTCCCTTTCGAACAAATTATCAGAAGGCATGCTCCCCTCCTTGCGCCACAACTTTTAATATACATCCTTTCAAACGTGAAAAATAGCGCCGAATCGGTCCCCACGACGGGGGCAACCCGATGACCTCCGCGCAAGGTTGATAAGCTTGGTCCTCACACCGGCAGATTATCGTGCTTCCGCCGCGGCATCTCGGCCGTCTTGTTCTTCAGCATCGCCAGCGCCCTTGCGATGCGGCGGCGCGTGGAGTGCGGCATGATCACGTCGTCGATATAGCCGCGCTCGGCGGCGACGAAGGGTGACAGGAAGCGGTCTTCGTATTGCTTGGTCTGCGCCGCGATCTGCTCCGGTGTGCCGCCGCGGAAGATGATCTCGACCGCGCCCTTGGCGCCCATCACCGCGATCTGCGCCGTCGGCCAGGCGTAGTTGAGATCGCCGCCGACATGCTTGCTCGCCATCACGTCATAGGCGCCGCCGAAGGCCTTGCGGGTGATGACGGTGACCAGCGGCACGGTGCACTGGCTGTAGGCGAACAGCAGCTTGGCGCCGTGCTTGATCAGGCCGCCATATTCCTGGTCTGTACCGGGAAGAAAGCCCGGCACGTCGACGAAGGTGACGATCGGAATGTTGAAGGCGTCGCAGAAGCGCACGAAGCGCGCCGCCTTGCGCGAGGCGTCCGAGTCGAGCACGCCGGCCAGCACCATCGGCTGGTTGGCGACGAAGCCGACGGTCGAGCCGGCGACGCGGCCGAAGCCGATGACGATGTTCTTGGCGTAAGCCGCCGACAGTTCGAAGAAGTCGCCCTCATCGACAACCTTCGTAATGAGCTCCTTGATGTCATAGGGCTTGTTCGGATTGTCGGGGATGAGCGTGTCGAGCGATTCATCGATCGCGTCGATGTCGTCCAGCGTCGGCCAGGACGGCGGCCCGGCCTCGAAATTCGACGGCAGGAAGTCCATCAGCCGGCGCATTTGCAGGAGACAATCGACGTCGTTCTCGAACGAGCCGTCGGCGACGCCGGACTTGGCGGTGTGCACCGAAGCGCCGCCGAGTTCTTCGGCGGTGACGACCTCGTTGGTCACGGTCTTCACGACGTCGGGGCCGGTGACGAACATGTAGGACGTGTCGCGCACCATGAAGATGAAATCGGTCATGGCCGGCGAATAGACGTCGCCGCCGGCGCAGGGCCCCATGATGACGCTGATCTGCGGGATAACGCCCGAGGCCATGACGTTGCGCTTGAACACCTCGCCATAGCCGCCGAGCGCAGCGACGCCTTCCTGGATGCGGGCGCCGCCGGCGTCGAACAGGCCGATGATCGGCGCGCGCGCCTTCATCGCCATGTCCTGCACCTTGATGATCTTCTGCGCGTGGGTCTCTGACAGCGAGCCGCCGAACACGGTGAAGTCCTTGGAGAACAGGTAGACGATGCGGCCGTTGATGGTGCCCCAGCCGGTGACGACGCCGTCGCCGGGGAATTTCGTCTTCTCCATGCCGAAGTCGTTCGAGCGGTGCTCGACGAACATGTCCAGTTCCTCGAACGAGCCCTTGTCGAGCAGCAGTTCGATGCGCTCGCGGGCGGTCAGTTTGCCGCGCTTGTGCTGGGCCTCGATGCGCTTGTCGCCGCCGCCCAGGCGGGCCTCGGCGCGCCGCTCTTCCAGTCTGTCGAGGATGTCTTTCATGGTCGCTTCCGGCCCTGGCTGGTCTTGGTGTCGGGCGCAGAATGTCACAGCCTTGGGTGCGCTGCAAAAGCCCCCTCGTCATTCCGGGGCGCCGCCATAGCGCGGCGTAGACGCGCGTGAACGCGCTTTTGGCGGCGAGCCCGGAATCCAGCGCTGGATTCCGGGTTCGCGGCCAATAGCGCGTCGAAGACGCGCGTGAACGCGCTGGGGCGGCCGCGCCCCGGAATGACGTGGCTTGAGATCGGCGCGGAAGCCCCCTAGAAGCCCCGCATGACCGAGCCGACCGCCTCCCCGCAGACCATCGCCCAGATCCTGCAGCAGGGCCTTTTCCACCACCGCCAGGGCCAGCTCCGCGCCGCCATGGAGCGGTATATGGAGGTGCTGCGGATCAATCCGGAGCATGCCGAGGCGCTGTATTGCTGCGCCGTGGTCGCCTGCGCCGAGGGCCAGTTCAAGGAAGGCGTCGAGGTCGTGCGCCGGGCCATCAAGTTCGGCCCCGCCACCGCCAAGATGTACAACCTGCTCGGCCAGGCGCTCGACCGGCTCGGCGAGCCGCTCGAGGCGATCAAGGCCATCGACCAGGCCATCGCCCTCGATCCCAAGCTCGCCGCCGCCCATGGCAACCGCGCCAACATCCTGGTCGACGCGGGCATGCCGCTCGAGGCCCTCAAGAGCTTCGACAAGGCGATCGCGCTCGACCCCACCTCGGTGCCGGACCTGATCAACCGCGGCGCGCTCTATGAATCAATCGGCCGGCCGGCCGAGGCGCTCAAGGATTACGATAAGGCGCTGATGGGTTCGCCCGGCGATCCGCGCATCCTGATGAACCGCGGCGCGGTGCTCAAGGATCTCGGCCTGCTCGAACTCGGCGGCGGCGCGACGGACACCGCGCATTTTGCCGAAGCCATCGCCTCCTATGACCGCGCCATCAAGGCGGCGCCGCGGCTGCACGAGGCTTTCGCCGCGCGCGGCCAGATCAAGATGATGCTCGGCGACTGGGCCGAAGGCTTTGCCGATTACGATCACCGCGGCCAGTTGCCGGAGCCGACCTACAAGGCCCTGCCCGATGCGCGCTGGCATGGCGAGGAGCGCAAGGGCGAGCGCATCGTGCTCGTCACCGAGCAAGGCCTCGGCGACGCCATCCAGTTCTCGCAGCTGGCGCCGTGGCTGGCGGCCCAAGGCCATGATGTGACGCTCATGGTGCGGCCCGGCCTCAAGGCGCTGCTGGGAACGCTTCAGGACGTCACCATCGTCACCAGCGCAGACGAGTTGAAAGCGAGCGATAAGCCGATCCGCTGGGCGCCGTTGATGAGCGTACCGGGGATCATGGCGCTGACGCCGGACGAGATGCCGTGCCAGGCGCCTTACCTCAAGGCCGAGCCGGCGCGCCTCGCGCAATGGCGCGACAAGCTCGGCGAGCGCAAGACGTTCCGCATCGGCATCAACTGGGCGCCGGGCCATGCCGACCGCACCGTGCGCTCGCGCCGCGATATTCCGCTCACCGCCTTCAAGGCCATCGCCGACCTGCCGGGCGTCGAACTCTATGCGTTGCAGAAGGGCGCGCCGCTCGAAGAGATCAAGGGCGTGTCGTTCCGTGAAAAAATCACAACGCTCGACGCCGACAACGATCCGGCGGCGCCGCTGTTTCTGGACACCGCGGCCATCATCGACAATCTCGATCTGGTGATCGGCTGCGACACCGCCATCGTGCATCTGGCCGGGGCGCTCGGCAAGCCGGTGTTCACCGCCGTGCCGGTGATTTCGGATTGGCGCTGGATGGTGTCGCGCGACGATACGCCGTGGTACCCGACCATGCGGGTGTTCCGTCAGGGCGCCGACGGCGACTGGGCGGCGCTGATGGCCAAGATCGCCGCGGCGGTGGCGGAACTGCGCGGCTAGCCGTTAGGGCATAGCCACCCGTCACAAAGTCGAAATGGACCTTTGCCGGTTCCGGTATATGATTGACGCACCCCCTGCCAACCAAGGATGTGCGTCATGGCTCCTCCCGCCACCCCGCGTTTGAAGACCCCGAGCGACCTCGGCGACAATGCCCGCAAGGACATTGCCGGCGCCGTCAACGCCCTGCTCGCCGACGCCTTCGCGCTCTATATCAAGACCAAGAACTTCCACTGGCACGTCAGCGGCCCGCACTTCCGCGACTATCACCTGCTGCTCGACGATCAAGCCGCGGAGATTCTCGCCACCACCGACGAGCTGGCCGAGCGCGTGCGCAAGATCGGCGGCAACACCATCCGCTCGATCGGCGACATCAAGAGCAAGACGCGCATCCTCGACAACGACGCCGCTTACGTCTCGCCGGAGGACATGCTCGCCGAACTGCGCGACGACACCCAGCGCGTCATCACCGCCATGCGCCAGACCCACGACCTGTGCGACGAGCATAACGACGTCGCCACCGCGAGCTTGCTGGAGAACTATATCGACGCTGCCGAAAAGCGCGTCTGGTTCCTCTACGAGATCGGCCGCAAGGGCTCGCCCGACGGGCACTGACGACAAGCAAATGAACGGCACCGGAGCGGTGACCGGCACCCCTCGGCTCCTGGTGCGGGCCGAGGGCGCGGCGTTGCTGGCCATCGCCGCCCTGCTCTATGCGCGGACCGGAGAGTCCTGGTGGCTGTTCGCCGTGTTGTTCCTCGCGCCGGACCTCAGCTTCGTTGGTTATCTCGGCGGACCGAAAATCGGCGCCATCGTTTATAACTGCGCGCATACGCTGATCGGCCCGGCGGCGCTGGGCCTCGCCGGCCTCCTGCTCCCCAATCCTCTCCTGATCGCGCTGGCGCTGATCTGGACCGCGCATATCGGCTTCGACCGCATGCTCGGCTACGGCCTGAAATACGCCGCCGGTTTCGGCTTCACTCATCTCGGGCGGATCGGGCGCGACGCCGAAGGGCAGTGAGGCGAGCCGCCGTCATTCCGGACGCCGTGAAACGGCGATCCGGAATCCAGCGCTGGATTCCGGGTTCGCGGACTTCGTCCGCGCCCCGGAATGACGGAAAAACTACGCCGCCGCCATCTTCTTGTTAAACACATAGAGCCCGTAGGCGACGACCAGCATCAGCACGCCGCCGAGCAGCACCGACAGAGGCGTCGCGCCGAGACGCTCGAACCACTGCGTATAGAAGTGAATGGCGCCGAAGGCGGCGGCGATGTTGACCAGCCAGCGCCGGTTCACCGTCACTGCCCAGATCGCCGCGCCGATCAGCGCCGCCGCCCAGACGATGCTGAAGACGTAATCCGGAATGACGATGCTGCGCATCATCTCGGCCGGGTTGTGATCCTTGAAGCCGCGCAGCAGGAACAAGGGATCGCCCCACAGCGAGCCGACCCAGAAGCCGAAGTTCACGAGCAGGATCGAGGTGCGCGCCACCATGATGGCGAGGCGTTCGTAATCGGCCTTGAGCATCAGCGAGCCACGATAGGCGACGAGCGCCAGCGCCGAGAACAGCACCACGGTCAAGGTCGGCTCGAAGATCGCCAATGAATAGGTGGCGTGACTATAGCCGGTGCGCGCCCCTAGCGTCGCCGACAGCGCGATGACGGCAAGCGCGGCCAGAAGGCTCGAGCGCGCCAATAACGATGCACCGGCCAAGGCCGCGGTGACGATCAGCATCGAGGCGACCGAACCCTCCATCTCGCCGATGACGCCGCCGGAGAACATCAGCGCGCCGGTGACGAGGCAGATCTGGCCGAACACCGCCCATTGCGTGACCTTGTTGAGCACCACGGCAAGGCCGAGCATGAACAGCAGGATGCCGACGGCGATCACCGTCGCGGCGCTCGGCAGCAGCGCCACCGCGCCGGCGGCGATCGAGACGACGCCGAAGCCGATCAGGATGTTGACGCCGAGCGAGCCGGTCTCGTGCGACGCTAAGGTCTTGAGGCGTTCGGCTTCGTCGACGGTAAGCTTGCCATCCTCGACGAGCTTGGACAGATCGAGCGTGATTTTCATAAACGCATCCTAGCTTGTAGCCCGGATGAAGCGCAGCGAAATCCGTGAGACCGTCCCGGGTTGCGCTTCGCTCCACCCGGGCTACGGTTCATCCCAATACGGCTTGTCGCCGCCGAAACGTTCGGCAAGAAAATCGACGAAAGCGCGCACCTTGGGCGACAGATGCCGCGCCGTGGGATAGACCGCGTTCAGGGTCAGGTCCTGCGCGACATAGGGCTCGAGCACGCTGACCAAAGTGCCGGCGCGCAAGTCGTCGCCGACGATGAAGGTCGGCAGATGCACGAAGCCGTGGCCATGCAGCGCCGCGACGCGCAGCATGTCGCCGCTGTTGGCGCTCATGCGACCCTTGACCTCCACCGGCCACGGATTGCCATCGTCCGGATGAATGAAGCGCCACTCGCGCGTGATAGTGATGTTGGTGTTGCTCAGACAATCATGACCTTTGAGATCGTCCGGCGTCTGGGGCATACCGCGACGTTCGAGATAATCGGGGCTGGCGCAAAGCACGCGGCGGATGCCCGCCAGCCGCCGCGCCACCAGGCTTGAATCGGTCAGGCTGCCGATGCGCACCGCGACATCGACGCCCTCGTCCACCAGATCGACAAAGCGATCGCTCAAAGTGACGTCGAGCTCGACCTCCGGATAGCGCGCGAGGAAATCGCCGAGCGCGGGCGCCAGATGCAGGAAGCCGAAGCTCATCGGCGCGTTGACCCGCAACCGGCCGCGCGGCGCCGCCTGGAGCTGGCTCACCGAAGCGTCCGCTTCGTCGAGATCGGCGAGGATACGGCTGGCGCGGGCGAAGTAGTCCCGCCCCGCCTCGGTCAGGGTCAGCGAGCGCGTGGTGCGGTGGAACAGCCGCGCGCCAAGGCTGGCTTCCAGCGACGCCACATGCCGGCTGACGGCCGACTTGGACGACCGGAGCCGGCGGGCCGCCTCGGAAAAAGACTGTGTTTCCGCGACCTTGGCGAAGGCTTCGAGGGCGGCGAGCCGATCCATGGACGAACATTGTCCCGATTATTGCAACAGTATTGTTCATATAACACAGATTGTTGCAAATCGGAAGGTCGCCTACTTCTACCGCCATGAGCCGAGGCGATGGCCGCCCGGCCAACCCATTCGAACCTGATCCGAACCCTGGAGGCCACCATGTCGAACGCGACCTACACCACCGCCCGCCCGCTCATCCCGGCGCTGGCCCCTCTCACCAATGCCCTCGCCCCGCTCGGCGAGCCGCTCGTCCGCGTTGCGGCCGGCCTGCTGCTGGTGCCGCATGGCGCGCAGAAGCTGTTCGGCGCTTTCGGCGGCTACGGCGTCGAGGCCACCGGGCAGTTCTTTGCCACCAAGCTCGGCCTGCCCGCCTCGCTGGCGCTGATCGCCGGCCTCATCGAATTCGTCGGCGGCCTCATGCTCGCGGCCGGCTTCCTCACCCGCCCGGTCGCGGCGCTGGTGGCCGGTCTGATGTTCGTCGCCGCGGTGAAGGTGCATCTGCCGGCCGGCTTCTTCTGGACGGATGGCGGCTACGAATACCCGCTACTCTGGGGCATCGTCGCGCTGTCGTTCGTGCTGCGCGGCGCCGGCCGCTACTCGGTCGATGCGGCGATCGCGCGCGAAGTCTAAAGCGCGGATTGCGACCATCGAGCTGACAAGAAAGAGCGGGCGCGAAAGCGTCCGCTTTTTTTTGTTGCGTACACAGCCGTGAACCCATCCTCCGTTCATTCCCGCGCAAGCGGGAATCCAGTCTTTCTTTTTTGCTGGGTCCCCGCTTTCGCGGGGACGAACGGAGTTATGGCGCTTCGGACGAGACTACGTCAGCCGCAACACCTTCGCCGCCGCTTCATATTCGGCAAAGCGCGCGGCGCGGCGCTCGATGGCGGCTTCGTCGCGGCCCCACTGCGCCATCTGGAAATCCTCATCGACATGCGCGGCGGCCCACAAGGCATCCGCCTCGAAGGCGCCGGCATTGAGCGCCAGCGCGATCAGCGCCGAGCCGGTGATGCTGGTGACCGACGCCATGGCGCCAAGCCGCCACGGATTACCGGGGATCGCGCTGCGCGCGGCCTCGATCGACTCCTTGGGCTGCTCCGTAAAGACGATGCCCTCGACCAGCGTGAAGCGCGCGCCGAGTTCATCGCGCGCCCAGTCGAGCACCGGATTCCATAATTCGTTCTGACGCGCGACCAGCGCCGCCGGCTCATCGGCGCGATAGCATAACAAGTCGGAGCCGAGATATTTGGCGATCTCGTCCACGACCGCTTGCGGCGCCGGCGCAATGCCATCGACGACGACATTGGCGAGCCGCGTCAGTGGCATGCGCGCGGGATTGATCTCTATCTCCTGGGCCTGCCATTCGCCCGCCAGCGCCGCGGCCAAATTCGGCGACGGCGCCAATAACTGCCGCCGCGCCGGCGTCATGACCGGCTTGCCGTCGAGCAGCAGCGGATGGCCGCCTTCGCCCGCCGCGCCGGCGCGTGCCTCCTTGTAGAAGCGCTTGCGCAGGCCCGTTTTCGCGCCCTGGCCAGCCGATACCATCGGGTCTTTCGGCTCGTTTTCGAAAATGTCGTTGAAAATATCGCGCATTCACATCCCGGTTATCAGGTCCGCGGCAGCGGCTCTCTTGCATCGCAACAGTCGATGAAACCCGCGTTCCCGCGCCGATTTCGTCCGCCGTCTTAGATGGTTATGCCGCGTTGCGAAAGACAGGCCTGCCGCGGCTTTTCCGGTCCCTGCGCCATTGGGGCGGTAGCCTAAAATTATTCCAAGTCATATGATCACCTCCAAGGAGTCGAGCCCGCGCTTAAAAAACAGGCCGGCTTTGGGGGACTGGCCGCGACAAGCGGCGGTACGCGAAGCGCGGCGCCAGAGTGCCGTCGCGTCACTCGCGGTTCGAGGAAGCGATGAAGAGTACGGACATTTCCGACCCGCAGTACTTCCACAAGGTGGTGGACTGCCAGTATGCCTGCCCGGCGCATACACCCGTTCCCGAATATATCCGGCTGATCGCGCACGGGCGGTATTCCGACGCCTACATGATCAACTGGAAATCGAACGTATTTCCGGGCGTGCTCGGACGCACCTGCGACCGGCCGTGCGAACCGGCCTGCCGGCGCGGCCGTGTCGAGGAAGAACCGGTGGCGATCTGCCGCTTGAAGCGCGTCGCCGCCGATCTCAAAGACGACGTCGCGGCGCGCATGCCGCCAAAGGCGCAGCGCAAGAACGGCAAGCGCATCGCGCTGGTCGGCGGCGGCCCCGCCTCGCTCACGGTGGCGCGCGATCTCGCGCCGCTCGGCTACGAATGCGTGGTGTTCGACGGCGATCATAAAGCCGGCGGCATGATCCGTTCGCAGATCCCGAAATTCCGGCTGCCCGACAGCGTCATCGACGAAGAGACCGGCTACATCCTCAATCTCGGCGTCGAATTCCGCGGCGGCACGCGGATCGACTCCATGAAGAAGCTGCTCTCGGAAAACTTCGACGCCGTCTTCGTCGGCACCGGCGCGCCGCGCGGCCGCGACCTCGACATTCCGGGCCGCAAGGAAGCCGCCGCCAATATTCATATCGGCATCGACTGGCTGTCGTCGGTGTCGTTCGGGCATATCAACAAGATCGGCAAGCGCGTCATCGTGCTCGGCGGCGGCAACACGGCGATGGATTGCTGCCGCTCGGCGCGCCGTCTCGGCGGCGATGACGTGCAGGTGGTGGTGCGCTCCGGCTTCGAGGAGATGAAGGCCTCGCCGTGGGAAAAGGAAGACGCCCAGCACGAGGGCATTCCGATTCACAATTATCTGGTGCCGAAGGAATTCACGCACGCGAACGGCAAGCTGACCGGCATCACTTTCGAGAAGGTGAAGGCCGAATTCGACGCCAAGGGCCGGCGCAAGCTGGTGTCCGCGGGCGAGCCGGATCAGCATTTTCCCTGCGACGATGTGCTGGTCGCGGTCGGCCAGGAGAACGCCTTCCCGTGGATCGAGCGCGACTGCGGCATCGAGTTCGGCGACTGGGACATGCCGAAGGTCGATGACAAGACCTTCCGTTCGACGCACCCCAAGGTGTTCTTCGGCGGCGATGCCGCCTTCGGCCCGAAGAACATCATCTGGGCCGTGGCGCATGGCCACGAGGCCGCGGTGTCGATCGACAAGATGCTCAATGGCGAGGATCTGACCGACCGCCCCCTGCCCGCCGTCGAGGTGGTCAGCCAGAAGATGGGCATTCACGAATGGTCTTATGACAACGCCATCGAGCCGGACCTGCGCTTCAAGGTGCCGCTGCGCGATCTCAATGTGGCGCTCAAGGACATCAAGGCGGAGGTCGAACTCGGCTTCGACGCCAATCTCGCGCTGAAAGAGGCCGGGCGCTGCCTGAACTGCGACATCCAGACGGTGTTCGAGGCCAAGCTCTGCATCGAGTGCGACGCCTGCGTCGATATCTGCCCGATGGATTGCATCACCTTCACGCAGAATGGCGAGGAGCAGGACCTGCGCCACCGGCTGATGGCGCCGGCGACCAACCTGACGCAGGACCTCTATGTGCAGGACGGCCTCAAGACCGGCCGCGTCATGGTCAAGGACGAGGATGTCTGCCTGCATTGCGGCCTGTGCGCCGAACGCTGCCCGACCGGCGCCTGGGACATGCAGAAATATCTGATTGAAATGACACACGCAGGATCGTCATGCCGACCGCCGCGCCGATCAGCCGCATAAACGACTTCGTCGTCCGCTTCGCCAACGTCAACGGCTCGGGCTCGGCGAGCGCCAACGAGATGTTCGCCCGCGCCATCCTGCGCATGGGCGTGCCGGTCGCGCCGCGCAACATCTTCCCGTCGAACATCCAGGGCCTGCCGACCTGGTACGAGGTTCGCGTCACCGAGGACGGCCATCTCGGCGCCCGCGGCGGCACCGATCTCATGGTGGCGATGAACCCGCAGACTTTCGACAAGGACATCGCCGGCATCGAGCCCGGCGGCTACCTGCTTTACGATTCCACCAAGCCCTACCCGCCGTCGAAATTCCGCGACGACATCACCGTCATCGGCGTGCCGCTGACCGCGATCTGCAATCGCGAATACACCGACCCGCGCCAGCGCCAGCTGTTCAAGAACATCATCTATATCGGCGTGCTGACCGCGCTGTTGGACATGGATGTCGCGGCGGTCGAGCAGCTCATCGCCGAGCAGTACAAGGGCAAGGACAAGCTGATCGGCCCCAATGTCAAGGCGCTGCATATTGGCCGCGACTACGCGATCCTCAATCTGGCACATCCGATCGGGCTGCGCCTGCGCAAGGCCGACAAGGTCGGCGACAAGATTTTCGTCGAGGGCAATTCGGCCGCCGCGCTCGGCGCGGTCTATGGCGGCGCCACCGTCTGCGCCTGGTATCCGATCACGCCGTCATCGTCGCTGGCCGACGCCTTCACCAAATGGTGCGCCAAGTACCGCGTCGATCCGGAGACCAAGAAGGCCAAATACGCCATCGTCCAGGCCGAGGACGAACTCGCCTCCATTGGCATGGTGATCGGCGCCGCCTGGAACGGCGCCCGAGCCTTCACCGCCACCTCCGGCCCCGGCATCTCGCTGATGCAGGAATTCATCGGGCTCGGCTACTTCGCCGAAATTCCCGCCGTGCTTTTCAATGTGCAGCGCGCCGGGCCCTCGACCGGCATGCCGACCCGCACGCAGCAATGCGACCTCCTCTCCTGCGCCTACGCCTCGCATGGCGACACCAAGCATGTGATGCTGTTCCCGGAAAATCCGGCGGAAGCCTTCGAGATGGGCGCGCAGGCCTTCGACCTCGCCGACCGCTTGCAGACGCCGATCTTCGTCATGCTCGATCTCGAAATCGGCATGAACCATCATTTGTGCCGACCGCTGAAATGGGACGACAGCCGCAGCTATGACCGCGGCAAGGTCATGACCTACGAGGACCTCGAAGCCGGCAAGGATTTCGGCCGCTATCTCGATGTCGATGGCGACGGCATCCCCTACCGCACTTATCCGGGCACGCATCCGACCAAGGGCTCGTTCTTCACCCGCGGCACGTCGCGCGACCGCTATGCGCGCTACACCGAGGAAGGCCCGCTTTATGTCGACAACATGCAGCGGCTGCTGCGCAAGTTCGAGACCGCCAAGGACCTGGTGCCGAAGCCGCTGACGGCCAACGCCGCCAAGCCCTCGAAATACGGCGTCATCTATATCGGTTCGACCGCGCCGGCGATGGACGAAGCCATCCACATGATCGAGGCGCGCGGCCACGGCGTCGACCGCATGCGGGTGCGCGGCTTCCCGTTCCACTCCTCGGTCAACTCCTTCGTCGCCGACCATGATTTCGTCTTCGTCGTCGAGCAGAACCGCGACGCGCAACTGCGCTCGCTGATCGTCAACGAATGCGGCATCGACCCGGTGCGGCTGGTGCCGATCCTGCATTTCGACGGCACACCGATCACCGCGCGCTTCATCGCCAAGGCGATCGGCGACCACCTCGACCAGATGACGATGAAACCGGCGAAGGTGACGTCGTGAAAGCCGTTCGACTTCCGGTTCCCAGCCCCTTAGCCGTTGTCGCCCAAGACATCCGGCTCCGCTTGCCCGGGTCGAAGCTGCGCGGCGTGGTAGACGCCGATGACCGTCACGGCGCCGGCGGCGTCTACGGTATGTACAATGACGTAAGGCAATTGCGGAACAACGACTTCGCGCGTGCCGGGCTCGAATCCCTGATGGCCCACATTCGGAAATTGTTCGAGAACCGCAAGCGTATCCTGGATGCGTTTTCGGACGCTACGCGCCGCGGCGGGATTATGCTGGCGAATATACTGCGCAATGCTTCTGAGGTGGGTTCGTGCCCGCGGGACGAACCGAAGGGTCATTTCTCGAAAGAGGCCCACATTTGGGCCACCTCTTCGTCGGTCGCAAACTCGCCGCGCTCGGCTTCCGCAAGGCCCATCCTGACGTCCTCCAACTGCTCAGGGGTCAAGGCATATTTTACCTCCTGCGCAGCGACCGCCAGCAGCATCTCACCCGCGAGATTCTGGCGATCGTCCGGCAAGGCCCGGACGGCTTCGATTCCTTTCTCCAGCAGCTTTGTCATCGTCAGCTCCTTGGCCTGACCGCGACAGGAAAGATACGCTCCATGACCTACCTCGCCAAGCCGAAATTCCACCACCCCGGCCTGCCGAAGAACGAGCTCGGCTATACGCACCGCGACTACGAGGGCAAGGTCTCGACCTTGTGCGCCGGCTGCGGCCACGACTCGATCACCGCCTCGATCATCCAGGCCTGCTTCGACCTCGCCATCGAGCCGCACCGCGTCGCCAAGATTTCCGGCATCGGCTGCTCGTCGAAAACGCCGGACTACTTCCTCGGCAATTCGCACGGCTTCAACACCGTGCATGGCCGCATGCCGTCGGTGCTGACAGGGGCCAATCTCGCCAACCGCGACCTGATCTATCTCGGCGTCTCAGGCGACGGCGATTCCGCCTCGATCGGCCTCGGCCAGTTCGCGCACTGCCTGCGGCGCGGCGTCAACATGACCTATATCGTCGAGAACAACGGCGTCTATGGCCTGACCAAGGGCCAGTTCTCGGCCACCGCCGACCGCGGCTCCAAGTCCAAGCGCGGCGTCGTCAACACCGACAATTCCATCGATATGGTGGCGATGGCGCTGCAACTGGGGGCCACCTTCGTCGCCCGCTCCTTCTCCGGCGACAAGGCGCAGCTGGTGCCGATCATCAAGGCGGCCATCGCTCACCAGGGCGCGGCCTTCATCGACGTGATTTCGCCCTGCATCGCCTTCAACAACCACGCCGGCTCGACCAAGAGCTTCGATTTCGTGCGCGAGCACAACGAGGCTGTCAGCAAGCTGGATTTCATCTCGCCACGCCTGCCGATCGAGATTTCGCAGCAAGAAGGCACGGTGGAGATCGTCGAGCAGCATGACGGCTCGAAGATCGCCCTGCGCAAGCTCGCCGCCGACTATGATTTGCACGACCGGACGGCCGCGATGGGCTTTCTCCAGCATCACGCGGCCAAAGGCCAGGTGGTGACCGGCCTCCTCTTCGTCGAGAAAGAGGCCGAGGACCTGCACACGCATCTGCACACGGTCGACAAGCCGCTCAATGCGCTGGGCACAAAGGACCTTTGCCCCGGCTCGGCCGCGCTCGACGCCTTCAACGCCAGCATGCGCTAGGCGCCACCCTTCCCTGTCATGGCCGGGCTTGTCCCGGCCATCCACGACTTTAAAGAATAAGGGCAAGGCGTGGATGCCCGGCACAAGGCCGGGCATGACGGCCGAGTTTGCCGCGCTCACTTCGTTCAGCAAGGAATGCCCCATGCAACACCGCCCGCTCGGCCAATCCGGCCTCTCCATCGCGCCGCTGATGCTCGGCGGCAATGTGTTCGGCTGGAGCGCGGACGAAGCGACCTCGCACAAACTGCTCGACGCCTTCGTCGATCAGGGCTTCAACGCCATCGACACGGCGGACAGCTATTCGCGCTGGGTGCCCGGCCACAAGGGTGGCGAGTCCGAAACCGTCATTGGCAACTGGCTGAGGAAATCCGGCAAACGCGGCAAGGTCGTGATCGCCACCAAGGTCGGCTCCGACATGGGCCAGGGCAAATGCCTGAAGAAAGATTACATCCTCAAGTCGGCCGATGAATCGCTGAAGCGACTCGGCGTCGAGACCATCGATCTCTACCAGAGCCATTTCGACGACGAGGTGACGCCGGTCGAGGAGACGCTGGAGGCCTACGGCCAGTTGATCAAGGCCGGCAAGGTGCGTGCCATCGGCGCTTCCAACCTGTCGCCGGCGCGGCTGACGGCCTCATTCGACGCGAGCCGCCAGCACGGCCTGCCGCGTTACGAGACGCTGCAGCCGAACTACAATCTCTACGACCGCGCCGGCTATGAGCGCGATTACGCGCCCATCGTGGCGGCGGAGAAGCTCGGCGTCATTCCCTACTATGCGCTCGCGGCCGGCTTCCTCACCGGCAAATACAAGAGCAAGGAAGACGCGGAAAGGAGCCCGACGCGCGGCGGCAAGGTAAAGAATTATTTCGACGCACGCGGTCTCGCCATTCTCAAGGCGATCGACGAAGTCGCCAAGGCGAAGTCGGCGACACCGGCGCAGGTCGCACTGGCCTGGTTGATGGCGCGGCCGAGCATTACCGCACCGATTGCGTCCGCCACGACGCTCGATCAGCTCAATGACATCCTCGGCGCAGCGAAGCTGTCGTTGTCGAAGGAGGATGTGGCGCTGCTGGACAGGGCGAGCGCGTATTAAGCCCGTCATTCCGGGGCGCGGCCTTCAGGCCGCGAGCCCGGAATCCAGCGCTGAATTCCGGGTCCGCGCGTTTCACGCGCGTCCCGGAATGACGGAGACTACTTCCGCATCCACGGCTTCTCTTTCGCCGCCTTTTCGACTGCCGCAACGAATTCCGGCGGCGGCCCGGCGCTCATGTCGAAAGCAAGCGGCTTGCCCGTTTCCAGCAGCGATTTGAGCCCGCTGATGATCTTCGGCCAGCCCTCCTCGCCGCCGAGCATGATCTCGCGCGGGATCTCCCAGTTGTGCGACTCGGTCATGGTGAGCCGCGTCGCCGCGCCGTCGGCTTCGACATCCCAGGTGACGAGGCAGCTCGGAAGCTCCGAGAACGGCGGCATATTCTGGATATCCCAGCTCACGCACAGCCGGCGTGGCGGCGACCACTCGACGACCTGACCGGTGATGTGCTCGCGGCCATCGGGCCACAACAGGCGGAAGCGCCCGCCGGCACGCGGTTCGACCTCGCTCGCCAAGCCGAAGAAATATTGCTTCGTGAAAGCGGGATCGATGAGCGCCTGCCAGACCTCATCCGGTGTCGCGGCGATATACGTGCGATAGACGCTCTTCGGCTTGAACGAAGATGGGTCAAGCCTGTTCTGGTGCGGGTTCATAGAAGCCCCTTCCCGGTCTCGAGGAAGCTCTTCAGCGACGACAGCACGAAGGGCCAGCCTTGTGTGATACCGCGCTCCATCTCGCCACCGGATTCGAGGTCTGTGTGGCTGACTGTCAGGCGCACCATGTCGTCCTTGTGGACGTCGATATCGAAAGCGACGCGCGACACCTTCGCGGGCTTATCAACATCGCCAGGAAACGCCCAGGAAACAACGAGCCGTCGCGGCGGCTGGCTCTCCAGAACCGTGCCGACAAGGTCTATCTTGCCGGCGTCGAGGCGACGATGCTCCCAGGATGCACCCACGGTCCATTCCGACACATTGCGGTGGCCCCAATAGCGACCGCTGAGATCGGGATCGGTGATCGCGCTCCAGACCTTTTCCGGCGTGGCGCGGATATAGGTGACGTAAACATGCGAAGCCTTACTCATCGCGCCTCTCCAACGCTTGTTTCAACTGGCTCAACGCGTCGAGGCGCGAGCGCTCGAATTTCCCAATCCAGCGCTCGGCGATCTCGTGGATCGGCACCGGATTGAGATAGTGCAGCTTCTCGCGGCCGCGCTTGATGGCCGCGATCAGGTTCGCCTCCTCCAGGATGGCGAGGTGCTTGCTGACCGCCTGCCGCGTCATGCCCGGCAGCCCGGCGCAAAGCTGGTTCAGGGTCTGGGCATTGTCGGCGCGCAGCCGGTCGAGCAGCAGCCTGCGGCTCTCGTCGGCCAGCGCTTTGAAGACCAGGTCCATGGGCACAATATGCAACCTTTTAGTTGCCTGTCAATGAGTGCGTTGGTTCCGCGGGCGGAACTCGGCTGAACCGCGGGCGTTGTCGGCCGACCCCCTTCTAGGCAGGCGATATGGCCAAGCGGAAATCCGACCGGGAAAAGCTGAAGCGCGGCATCACCAGCACCGAAGTGCACAGCGTCGAGGAAATGTCGACGCCGCGCACGCCGGTGATCTACGAAGTCGTGCGCCGCATGGGCGAAGAAGAAATGCTGCGTCCGGCGTCGTCGCTGTGGTGGTCCGGGATCGCCGCCGGACTGTCGATCAGCTTTTCGGTCCTGGCCGAGGCCATCCTGCTCAACGGCCTGCCCGACACCGAATGGCGGCCGCTGATCGCCAGCCTCGGCTACAGCGTCGGCTTCCTCATGGTCATCCTGGCGCGTCAGCAATTGTTCACGGAAAGCACCATCACCGCGGTGCTGCCGGTGCTCAAGGAGTTGTCGCCCGACATGGTGACGAAGATGGTGCGGCTATGGGGCATCGTGCTTGCCGCAAATCTGGTTGGCAGCCTGTTCGCCGCGCTGTTCTGCTCGTTCACGCCGGTGCTGACGCCGGATCTTTACGCCGGCATGATCGAAGTCAGCCGCAAGCTGCTGAAATACGACCTTGCCAGCATGTTCTTTGCCGGCATTGCATCGGGCTTCCTGATTGCCGCCATGGTGTGGATGCTGCCGACGGCCGAAGGCGCCAAGTTCCTGGTCATCACGCTGATGACCTATCTCATCGCCGCCGGCGGCCACACCCACATCGTCTCAGGTTCGGTGGAGGCCTATTTGCTCGTCATCGCCGGCGACTGGGTGTGGTGGCAGGCCATTCTCAAGTTCGGCCTGCCCGTGCTGGCCGGCAACATCGTCGGCGGCACGGCGCTGTTCGCCGTGCTGTCCTATGCGCAGGTCAAGGACGAGATTTGAGCCGTCACTGGTTCACGCAGCTGCCGAGGTAAGCCGACGGATTGCCGGCGTCGGCGCCGTAGGTACCCAACTGATGGGCGCAGCGCATGGCGCGATCCTGCCCGGTCTCGGTGCCATTCGGGCCGGACGGCGACAAGATCGGCAAATTCGGCAGCACGCGGCCGGTCTCGGGCACGACGATCGACGGCGGCACCTGCGCGCGCGGCGCCGGCTGCAATTGCGGCTGCGGCGGGCGGTAGAGCCGTTCGCTGCGCGGTGACTGGTATTTCGGCGGCAGCCACGGCTCGGGCTGCGGCTGCGCGCGGCGGCCCGGCTCAGGCGCGATGATGTTGTAGGGATCGTCCAGCGACTGCGCCCACGCTGGAAGCGCGGGGCCCAGTAGGGCCGCAGTGAGCAGGAAGGTGGCTATGGCGCGGCATCGCATCATTTACATGTGGCCTCGCTAGCCCCGCCGAACCAGCCCCCTCGCCGTCTTTTGTTCAATCCTCGTCCGGCGCATCGACGATGGGATCGAACCGCTCGGCGTCGAGCCCGAGCAGGTTCCACGACTGCTGCATGTGCGGCGGCAGCGGCGCCGAAACGTCGATGGTGCCGCCACGCGGATGCGGCACGACGATGCGGCGCGCGAGCAGATGCAGCTTGTTCTGGATGCCGCCGGGCAGTTCCCAGTTCTCGATGTTGAAATACTTCGGATCGCCGACGATCGGATTGCCGATATGCGCCATGTGCGCGCGCAGTTGATGGGTACGGCCCGTCACCGGCTTGAGCGACACCCAGGCGAGCTTCTGCGCCGAGGTCTCGACCACGGCGTAATAGGTCACGGCATGCACGGCATCGCGCTCGCCATGTTTGGCGACGCGCATGAAGGAATCTTCCTCCATCTCCTGCTTGGCGAGATAGGCCGAGATGCGGCCCTGCCGCGGCTTCGGCACGCCGGCGACCAAAGCCCAGTAGATCTTGCGCGCCGAACGGGTGCGGAAGGTCTTGGCCAGCGCCGCGGCGGCAAAGCGCGTCTTGGCAATGAGCAGACAGCCCGCGGTGTCCTTGTCGAGACGGTGCACCAGACGCGGGCGCTGTGCATCGACGCCGGGCCCGCGCAACGCTTCCAGCAGGCCGTCAACATGGCGCGTGGTGCCGGAGCCGCCCTGCACGGCGAGCCCCATCGGCTTGTTGAGCACGAGCACGTCGTCATCCTCGGCCAGGGTGATCGAGCGCAGATACTCGCGGTCCTTGAGCACCTGTGGCGAATCCTCACGCACGCGCGGCGCGGCGAGCTGCAGCGGCGGAATGCGGATTTCCTGGCCGGCCTCGAGCCGGGACTTGGTCTCGGTGCGCTTGCCATTCACCCGCACCTCGCCCTTGCGAACGATGCGCTGGATATGGCTGAAGGACAGGCCCGGAAACCGCGCTTCGAAGAAACGATCGACGCGCATGCCGTTCTCGTCCGGCGAAACGGTGACAGTCTGGACCTTGGTGGCCGCGGCAAGCGCGGGCGAGATTTCTGGCTCGGCCTTCTGCATCGGCCGCACAGCTTCTTCGCGGCGCGGCTCGGGGCGACGAGGCGCACCCTCACCCCAGCCCTCTCCGCGCGCGCGCGGAGGCAAAGCGCGCTTTGCGCTGGCGTTGCGCCCCTCAGGCTGCCGGGTCGAAGCGGCCGCGCGCGGCTTGTCATCGCGGCGCTCACCGCCGAACTTGCTGCTGGACTTGCCTGCGCTCTTGCCACCCGGCCTGCCGCCAAACTTGCGCTCACCACGCTCATCCTCGGCGCGCGACTTGCCGCCCCGCCCGCCGAAGCGATCCTTGCGGCCGCCGCGCCCTTCGACGGGACGGCCGGATTTGCGCGGAGGACCTGCCGTCTGCTTGCCGCCGCCCGGCTGACGCGGACCTTTTCTGCCACCGCCACGTTTCATGCGACACCATTGGTTAGACGCGCCAGTGCGTCATCGAGACCGTGAAGACCGTCGAGCTTGATCTCGAACAAGTCAGTGAGAGCTTCTCGCAGTTCGCCCGCGCCGAGCGCGCGCTTGTCGCTACCGCCATCCATGTGATGCACCGTGAGCATGTTGTTGGCCAGCGCATAGCGCTTGCCCGGCAGCGCGCGCGCCGCGATCAGCGAGCGCACGAAGCGCGATTCCGGATAGGTCGAAGCAAACCAGTTGCACTGCACATGATCTTCGTAGATCTGCTCCGAGAGGTCGAAGCGCATCAGCTTCAGCCAGTCGTCGCGCAGCCGGAATTCGATGGTGTAGTCATCGCCGTCGCGCACGATGCGGTACGGCTCGTGCGGTGTCTGCTGCGGATCGGAACTGTCGAGCAACAATGGTCCGGTCAGGACATTGCCGCCGAAACCGACATCGGCGACATAGCGCGCGCCTTCGACATCGACGACGAGCAACATGTGCGAGCGCTGTGCGCGCACGCCGGCAGGCCGCCCCCACTGGATACGCGCCAGATGTTCGCTGACGGTGAAGCCGAGTGCCCGCAGGACATGCGCAAACAGCAGGTTCTGTTCGTAGCAGTAGCCGCCACGTCCGCCATGAACGAGCTTGTCCTGCAGCGTGGCGACATCGAGCAGCACCGGCCGGCCCAGCAGCGGATCGAGGTTCTCGAAGGCGATCGCGGCCGGATGCAGGCGGTGCAGTTCGCGCAAGGTCTCAAGCGTCGGCGCGCGCGGGCCGTCATAGCCGATGCGGGTCATATAAGCGTCGAGGTCGATCGTGTCGCTCATCATCGTCTCACGGACAGCGCCTGAGCTCGGCGCGGTGCGCGCGATCCCAGGTCACCGACAGTCTGCCGCCATGCGGACGCAGCGACACCGAAATGGAGCGCTCGCCGGCCAGGTCCCAGCACCAGGCCTGGATATGGACGGTATCGCCGGCTTTGTACATGCGGCCGACGCGGCAGGAATCGCCCCGCCAGCGCACGGCATAATTGCTCACCGTGAGCGGCGCATTGTCCGAAAAGAACGCGGCGCCGCATGAGGTCTCGTCGCCCCAGCGGCCGGCAATGGCGTCGGCGGCAGCGGCCGGCGCTGCCACAAAGAGCAGCGCCGGGGCAAACCATCGAATAGACTTCATTAACGTCCCGTGCGCGCGCAAGATGGCGATATGCGGCCGCCTTATTCGACGATCCAAATTTCGTCCCACGTCCCATCCCATTCAAAACTGAGAAGTCCATCGACCGGCAGCGCATTCTCTGAACATACTTTGAGAGAGATGAAAAACCTGCCGCCACCAGCGCCCCACTGGCTTAGATAGCCAGGAAACCTGTCTGAAGAAAACCGACTGCCCAAGACGCTCCTCCACAAATGAAAAATATCGATGTATTGATAGGAGCCTCGGGGAATCTCGACAGTGCCATGGCCGCGCCAAGCCCATTTTAATTCAATCAAGTCCATTTCTTTATAGACGTGCTCCTGGCCAGCGCGATCTACCCAAATCACTTTCGTGACGTAAGCAATGCATCCCTTCGCCGACGAGCGCCCTCTGTTTTCGACGAGCGCCCGTATATACTTAAATTCTTCTGGTATGGGCGGGGCGCCCTCCCGAACCCATACCCCCGGCGTTAGAACCAAGAGCCCAGAGTTTTTCTTAGTAACCAATTTCAATTGCGGCCGCGAAAAATAGCCGACGGAAAGCTGGATCAAATAGCTGACTACGCTCCCTCCTATAAAGGCGCCCAGCAGCCTCCAGAAATCCCCGTCCGTCGTCATTCCCCGCCCTTCTCGCGGCGCAGCTTGACCCAGTAGTCCAGCCGCTTCCTGATCTCGCGCTCGAATCCGCGCTCCGGCGGGTTGTAGAACTGCTGGCGCGGCAGCGCATCGGGAAAATAGTTCTGGCCCGAAAACGCGTCCTCGGCGTCGTGGTCGTAGGCATAGCCGCGCCCGTAGCCCTCCTCCTTCATCAGGTTGGTCGGCGCATTGAGGATATGCTTGGGCGGCACCAGCGAGCCGGCGGTCTTGGCCACCTGCCGCGCCGCGCCATAGGCCTTGTAGCCGGCGTTGGATTTCGGCGCGGTAGCGCAATAGATCACCGCCTGGGCGATGGCGAGTTCGCCTTCCGGCGAGCCGAGGAAGTCGAAGGTTTCCTTGGCGGCATTGGCGATGATCATGGCCTGCGGATCGGCGAGGCCGATATCTTCAATCGCCATGCGCACAACGCGACGCGCGATATAAAGCGGCGGCTCGCCGGCGTCGAACATACGCGCGAGGTAATAAAGCGCCGCATCCGGATCGGAGCCGCGCACCGACTTATGGAGCGCCGAGATCAGATTGTAATGGCCATCCTGGCTCTTGTCGTAAATGGGCGCACGGCGCTGAACGATCTCCTGCAGCTTGACGCTGTCGAAAATCTCGTCCGGCCGCGCGGCGCGCCAGACTTCCTCGGCCAAAGTGAGTGAAGCGCGGCCGTCGCCGTCGGCCATACCGGCCAGCATCAGCCGCGCATTCTCGTCGAGCGGCAGCGGCTTGCCTTCGATGGCTTCGGCGCGCTCGAGAAGTTGCTCGACCGCCGCCGGTCCGAGAGAGCGGAACACCAGCACCCGCGCCCGCGACAGAAGCGCGGCGTTGAGCTCGAAGGACGGATTTTCCGTCGTGGCGCCGACCAGCACAATCGTGCCGTCTTCCATCACCGGCAGGAAGCTGTCCTGCTGGGCGCGGTTAAAGCGATGCACCTCGTCGACAAACAGCAGTGTGCCCTGCCCGAGTTCGCGGCGGCGGCGCGCTTCCTCGAACACCTTCTTGAGGTCCGCGACGCCGGTGAAGATCGCCGAGATCTGCTCGAAATGCAGATCGGTCGCCTGCGCCAGGAGCCGCGCTACCGTGGTCTTGCCAGTGCCCGGCGGCCCCCAGAACACCATGGAGCCGAGCGAGCGCGTGCCCAGCATGCGCGTGAGCACGCCGTCCGGCCCCAGCAGGTGATCCTGGCCGACGACCTCGTCGAGCTTCTGCGGGCGCAGGCGGTCGGCGAGCGGCCGCGGCGCCTCGCGCTCGAGGCCGGCGGCCTGGAATAAAGATGGTCCGGCGTTTTTCGGGCGGGTGGACATATTATCGTCCTCGTGCCCCGGACGCGGTGCAGCACGTAATGCAGTGGAGTGATGCACCGCTGAGCCGGGGCCCAACGGGTCCCGGTTCAGCAGCGCACCGCAAAGATGCGCTGCTCTGCGCCCGGGACACCTGTCGATGCGCGGCCATCGTCATCCCCCGAACATCGCGGAGATCTTCTGCCCGCGGCGCAGGATGACAATGCGCCAACCATTGCTCGGCGTATTGGCGATGCGATCGAGATCGCGCGTTCTGCCGACTGCCGTGCCGTTGACCTCCTGGATCACGTCGCCGCGCTGGAAGCCGAGATTGCCGGCGACCGAGCCATCCTCGGTGCTGACGATGACGACGCCGTTATCGACGTTCTGCAACTGCATTTCGTCGGCCAATGCCGGCGACAGGTTGGCGACGCGTGCGCCGGAAAACGGCGAGCGCGACTGAATGGTGATCTCGTCGCGCGGCGCATCCGGCGCCGTGGTCAGTTCGACCGTCGCCGCCATTTCCTTGCCGGCGCGGATGATGCCGAGCTTGGCCGAGCCGCCCAGCGGCTTGGTGGCGAAGCGATAGTCGAAGGCATTGCTGTCATCGACATCCTGCCCGTCGATCGAGACGATCAGGTCGCCGGCTTTCAGCCCGGCTTTGGCCGCCGGCCCATCGCGCCTGACGTTGGAAATCAGTGCGCCGGTCGGGCGCTTGAGGCCCATGCTGTCGGCAATATCGGCGGTTACCGATTGCAGGTTGGCGCCGAGCCATGGCCGGCGCACGCCGCTGCCGCCGGCCTTGGCGGAAGCGACCACCACGCGCACCATGTTGGTCGGGATGGCGAAGCCGACACCCTGCGATCCGCCGGAGCGCGAGAAGATCGCCGTGTTGATGCCGACCAGGCGGCCGTTGAAATCCACCAGCGCGCCGCCGGAATTGCCGGGATTGATGGCGGCGTCGGTCTGGATGAAGAACTGATAGTCGGACACGCCGACCTGCGTGCGCGCCAGCGCCGAGACGATGCCGTGCGTCACCGTCTGGCCGACGCCGAACGGATTGCCGATGGCGAGTACGAGATCGCCCACTTCAAGCGCATCGGAGTTGGCGAATTCGAGGAACGGAAAAGCCGCGCCATCCTTGATACGCAAGATGGCGAGATCGGTGCGCGGATCCTTCAGCACCACCGTCGCTTCGAACTCGCGCTTGTCGGCGAGCGACACCTTGATCTCGTCGGCACCCTCGATGACGTGGACATTGGTGACGATCAATCCGGTCGGATCGACAATGACGCCGGAGCCGAGCGAGCGCTGCACTTGGCTGCCTGGCCCGCCCGGGCCGCCGCCGAAGAAGCGGCGGAAGATCGGATCGTCGAACAGCGGATTGCGCGTCTGCACCGTCTTGGCGGCATAGACGTTCACCACCGCCGGCGCGACGTGTTTGACGATGGGCGAATAGGACAGCCGCACCTCATTGGCCGTCGGCACACGGCGGTCCTGCGCCGGCGCCGCGGCGACTGACGCAACGATGAGAGCAAGAACGGTGGCTATGAAGCGGATCATGCGAAATCCTGGCAATGCGATCGGAGACACGTTGATCTACAAAACCTGTTGGCCGAATGAAGGCGGTTACAGCCGCGCCTCGTCGGCCGGCATGGCATTGATCGGGCCGGCCTCGCCGCGCTTGCGGCCTTTCAGATAGGTCTCGCCCCAGCCCTTCAAAGTCTGGATGACCGGCTGCATGGTCTCGCCGAGCGGCGACAACCGGTATTCGACCCGCGGCGGCACCTCGGCATAGACCTGACGCAGGATCAGCCCCGCTTGTTCAAGCTCGCGAAGCTGCTTGGTCAGCATGCGCTGGGTGATGCCATGCAGGCCGCGCCGCAAGGCGTTGAAGCGCACCGGACCATCCTGCAGGTGATAAAGGATGACGCCTTTCCACTTGCCGTCGATCAGTTCGAGGGTGGCCTCGACGGGGCATCCGGCAGCGCAGTTATAGTCGCGCGGCGGCTTCGGGGCCCGTTTCGGCTGGCGGGGCGGCGGCATCAACATCGGCTAACCTCTTGATTCTACGCATTAGTACCCTTTGAGGCACTAGATACAGATAAATTCCATACTTGCAAGATCGCGCCTGATCGAAGATGTGGAGGGCCCCATTTCGGAGCCCGCCATGAAAGCCGTCGGATACCTCAAATCCCTGCCCCTCACCGATCCCCAGGCCCTCGTCGACTTCACCGCCGACAAGCCCGCCCCCGGCCCGCGCGACCTGCGGGTCGCGGTCCAAGCCGTATCCGTCAATCCTGTCGACACAAAAGTGCGCATGCGCGCCGAACCGAAGCCGGGCGAGCCGCCCAAGGTGCTCGGCTATGACGCCGCCGGCGTGGTCGAGGCGGTCGGTTCCGACGTGACTTTGTTCGAGGCGGGGGACGAGGTGTTCTATGCCGGATCCATCGGCCGCTACGGCTCCAACGCCGAATTCCATCTGGTCGACGAGCGCATCGTCGGCCGCAAGCCTAAGTCGCTCACTTTCGCGCAAGCCGCGGCGCTGCCGCTGACCAGCATCACGGCCTGGGAAATGCTGTTCGACCGCCTCGGCGTGAAGCCGAGCAAGACGCCGGACGGCCGGGCCCTGCTGGTGATCGGCGGCGGTGGCGGCGTCGGTTCGGCGATGATCCAGCTCGCGCGCCGGCTCACCGGCCTCACCATTATCGCCACCGCCTCACGGCAGGAGACGCGCGACTGGTGCCTCAAGCTCGGCGCCGATCATGTCATCGACCACCACAAGCCGCTGGCGGACCAGCTCAAGGCCATCGGCCATCCGCAGGTCGCGATGGTGGCCGGCATCACCGGCACCGATCAGAGCGCGCCGCAGCTTGCCGACATCATCGCGCCGCAGGGGCAGTTCGTGCTGATCGACGATCCGAAGTCGCTGAACGTGATGCCGTTCAAGGGCAAATCGATCTCGGTGCACTGGGAGTCGATGTTCACCCGCTCGGTGTTCGGCACCCCCGACATGATCGCGCAACACAAGCTGCTCAATGAGGTGTCGGCGATGATCGATGCCGGGCTGATGATCACCACGGCGGCGCAGGAGCTCTCGCCCATCAACGCCGCCAATTTGATCAAGGCGCATGCCCAGATCGAAAGCGGCACCACCATCGGCAAGGTGGTGCTCTCCGGTTGGTAAGACGGCATCGCACGCGATGCCTTTTGCCGGTTGGCAAGACAGCATCGCACGCGATGCCTTTTGCCGGTGGGTAAGCGCCTCATTTCTCGAAGTAGATCGGGCGATCGATATCCGGCAGGAGCATCGGCCCGGTGGGATTCCAGCCCAGTTCGGCGCGCGTTTTCGCGCTGGAGGCCGGCATGTCCGCCGCCGCGAAGTGAATGAACCAGCCGAAATGCGCGGCGGCTTCGTCCTTCGTCTTGCTGACGACCGGAACGTTGAGACGGCGGCCGGCCACTTCGGCGATGGCACGGAACGGCACGCCTTCTTCCGCCACGGCGTGATAGCGGAACGACGCACCCTTCTCGAGCGCCAGCCGATAGACCGGTGCGGCGTCGAAGCGGTGGACCGCCGACCAGCGGTTGGCGCCGTCGCCGATGTAGACCGCCTCGCCCTTCTCGCGCGCGAGATTGATGGCCAGCGGCACAAACGCGTGATCTCCATCGCCATGGACCTGGGGCAGACGCACGATCATGGCCCGCACGCCGCGCGCGGCGACGGCAGCCGCGGCGTCTTCGCTCGCAACGCGCGGGTGACTGCCGGACGCGGGAGCATCGTCTTCCGTGACGACGCGATCCTTGATCACGCCGGTGCCAGACGTCACGATCAGCTTCTTGTCCGTGCCGATCATGGCGTCGCCCATCGCCTCGATGATCCGGCGATCGGCTTCGCAGCTTTCGACGAACTTCGAAAAGTCATGGTTGAACGCGGTATGGATCACCGCGTCGGCTGAGTTAACGCCGCGCTTGAGGCCGTCGATATCCTCGAGCGCACCTTGATGGACATCGGCGCCCGCAGTCCTGAGCGACGCCGCGGCCGCAACGGAGCGGGCCAGCCCCAGCACCGAATGCCCGGCGCCGATCAAATCCCTGACCACGGCCGCCCCGACGAAACCGGTCGCGCCGGTGACGAAAACACGCATGTGAAGCCTCCAGTTGAACGTTCTCGTTTGTCTGGAGCCCACTATCGGCGTATCTTTATCCCGGTAAATGAGTGATCTTATCCTATTATAATAACTAACAGGCTGCCGAATGACTGCTGCCGATGAACACCGGCTGGGCCTCTATCTCAAGGATCGCCGGGCTCGCCTTGACCCCGCTTCCCTCGGGTTGCCGCTGACGCGGCGCCGCACACCCGGTCTGCGCCGCGAAGAAGTCGCGCAGCGCGCCCATGTCAGCGCCACGTGGTACACATGGCTCGAACAGGGCCGCGGCGGCGCGCCGTCGGCCGATGTGCTCGATCGCATCGCGCGGGCGCTGATGCTCACCGATGCCGAGCGCGAGCACCTGTTTCTCATCGGTCTCGGACGCCCCCCGGAAGTCCGCTATCAGGCCAGCGCAGGCATTTCGCCGCGGCTGCAACGCATCCTCGACTCGCTTACGCTCAATCCGGCGGTTGTCAAAACGGGAACGTGGGATGTCGTGGCCTGGAATGCCGCCGCCGCGGCCGTGCTCACCGACTACGGCAAACTGCCGCCGGAGCGGCGCAACATCATGCGCATCATCTTCACCGACCCGAAGAGCCGCGCGCGACAGCCGAGCTGGGAAGATGTGGCGCGGTTCGTCGTCGCCGCGTTCCGCGCCGACGTGGCCCGCTCCGGCGCATCGGACAAGGCCAAGGCGCTGATCGCCGAGCTCAGCACCGAGAGCCCGGAGTTCGCGGCGATATGGCGCGAGAACGACGTACGCAACTGGGGCGAAGGCACCAAGCAGCTCAAGCTGCCGCGCGGCGGCCTGGTCGGGCTCGAGTTCTCCTCTTTCACCGTCGATGGCCGGCCGGACCTCGGCCTTGTCGTCTACAGCCCTGCGACACCCGCCGATGCCGACAAGATCAGAAAACTGGTGAACGAGCAGAAAGCGAAATACAGGCCACCAAGGTGATCAAGGCGCATGCGCGGATCAAGAGCCGCACAACCATCGGCAAGGGGGTGCGGTTGGGGTGGTGAGCCTATGAACCGCTCGTCCCCGCGAAAGCGGGGACCCAGTTCTTCATGTCTGGATTCCCGCTTTCGCGGGAATGAACGGAGTGTGCGGCGGTAAGGGCCGCACACTTAGGCCATTCACTCCTTCGCCGGCACCGTGCGCAGATAAGCGATGATGGCGTCGATGTCCTCGCTCTTCATGCGGGCGTAATAGGGATAGCCCATCGGCGGCTTGAGCTTGTGGCCGTCCTTGGCCGTGCCGGTGGTGATCGCGGCCTTGATCTGCGCGTCGGTCCAGTCGCCCAGGCCCTTCGCCTTGCCCGACGTGATGTTGGCGGACACCGATTTGCCCCACGGCCCGGGGAATTCCATACCGCCCTTGCCGAGATCGCCGACGAAGTCCTTGCCCTTGGCGCCGAACGGCGTGTGGCACTCCATGCAGTGCGCAGCAGTGGCGAGATAGAAGCCGTTCTTCACCTTGTCGGTCAGCATGGCTTCCGTATACGGCTTCTCCGAACCCGGGAACGCATGGTGAGGAATCTGCATCTTGTAGATCGGGTCCGGCACCTTGTTCTTCACCGGCTTGACCGTCCGCAGGTAAGCGACGATCGCGTCCATGTCGCGCTCGGTGAGGATGCCGTAGAACGCCGTCGGCATGACCGCGGCGATCTGCACGCCGTTCGGACGCTGGCCGGTGCGGAGCAGATGCTTGATCTGCGCGTCGGTCCAGGCGCCGATGCCGGTTTCCTTGTCCTGCGTGATGTTCGAGCCCGTCACCTTGAACGGCGGCTCATCGAACAGAAGCCCGCCCGACAGCGCCCTGGAAAAATCCGGCCCGTTCGGCCCCATCGGCGTGTGGCAGTTGTTGCAGGTCATGACGGTGTTGACGAGATAGCCGCCGCGCGCGACCAGATCGCCATTGGCCTGCGCCGCGGCGCTGCCGGCGCCAGCGACAATCGAAACAACAATGGCTGCGGCCGCGCCGAACGCGCCCCGCAACGAAGCCCTGAGCATGGAAGTCCCCCGAATGATGAAACACGCTTTCTAGCGGCGCCCGAATAACACAATACCGGATCGCCGGTGTGACTGCCATCACAAGCCAGACGCAAGGGCGCGATCAGCCCACGGATCACATCAATAGAAACAACTGAAACTAATGGTTTCCTGGCGCGCTGAGGTTGTCAGGCTGCCGCGGCGCCGGGCCTTGCGGCGCTTGCGCTGGCCGGCCCTGTTGCGCTTTGGGCGGCAGCCCCTTTGACAATCACGCCGTACCAGCCGAGCCCCTTATAGGTTTCGTAGCCAGGCGTAACGTGGAAGGCGACAAGCGCGCCTGATTTGTCCTTGTAGGAGCCGCTCTTGCGCTTGCCGATATCGAGGTTGAGCCGTTCAGTGAGAAGGCCCTTGCCATCGGAAGCCGCGATCACGCGCATGTTGGCATCGACCAGCAGCACCCGCGAGGCGGCATCGTCAACGCGAATGCCCTGCACGATCGCCCTCGCCTGGGCCTCCCAATCGAAATGAATGGCAAGAATGCCGGACGGACGGCTGCGCGATTGCCCGCCGAGCCGCACGCTGGCGCAATAGGTCGCGACCTGGGCCCCGCCGAGCAAGGGCTGCTGCTCGACGTCACCGGCGACATAATCGTCGCCCGTGCGCAGGCCAAGCGCCTGCCGGAACCACGGCGCCTGGGCGACATTACGGCCCTGCACATCGAACTTGTCGGGCCGGCCATTGGCGAGGACGTTGCCGTCGAGATCGCACAGCCACAGATCGAGATAAACCGTATAGGCGCCAAGGATGACGCCGAGCCGTTCGGTGGCGTAGGAAACGCGCTCGGGCTCTGGCTCCGCGGCGCAGTCGACCACGGCCGAATCCGTCGCCCACCAGCGCACATCGCAAGTGCGCTCATAAAGATTGCGGTCGATGAGTTCGATGGCATTGAGCGACAGATCGACCATGCGCTCGCCGGCGCTGCGCTCGGTCATCTGGGCGATGGATTTCATCAGCGCGTCGGTGCGCTTGACCAGCTCGGTCTCGAGCTCGCGGGCAATGCCCTCGATGCGCTGGCTGACACCGCCGACTTCCTTGGCGACCACGGCGAAGCCACGGCCCTGCTCGCCGGCGCGCGCGCTTTCAACCAGCGCATTCAGCGCCAGCATCTTGATGTGCTCGGTGATCTCGCGAATCGTCGAGGCCTTGTCGCAAGCGATATGGTTGACCTCCGCCGTCAGGCGGGCGGTCAAGGCCGAGATATCCGACGCCTTGTCGTCATCGCGCTTGGCGGGTTCGGGCCGCTGCATCGTTCATCGCCTGATGGACAGATGCCGCAATAAAACATGTCGGATGTTATTACCGGTTTAACAAAAACGACATGATGAGCTAATCTTGGCTGCCCAAATAAAGTGCATAAATAACAACATTTTCGGTGCGTGAATTCGGCGATGCGCCAGCGGGCAGCACAGCAGGCGCTAATGCGCGCCCGCGCCTTCGAGAATTCGAACCATGGCTGCGTAACCACGCCGACGGGCATGGCCGAGCGGCGTGACGCCCTCGCGATCGGCGATGTTGACGTTGGCGCCGGCCGCGACCAGTTCGCGCACGATATCCGTGTGAACCGGGCCGCCATCGCCGAGAACCACCGCTTCGAGAAGCGCGGTCCAGCCGAGCTTATTGACGTGGTCCTTGTCGATGGCCGTGCCAAGCAGGATGCGGACGGTCTCGAGATGACCGTGATGAGCGGCCGGGATCAGCCCAGTGCCGCCATAGCGATTGGTGCTCTTGAGATCGGCGCCTGCGGCGAGCGTCATCCGCAGGATATCGTTGCGCCCTTCGGCGGCAGCATAGAGATAAGGCGAATCCTCGATGCCATCCTTCGCGTTGACGTCGGCTCCGCCTGCGATCAGCAATCGCGCCGCCTCAGTGCCAACGCCGGGCGCGGCGTGGGTGGCGGCCAGCAGCGCGGTGCGGCCCTGCCCGTCCCGCGCCTTGACGCTGGCGCCCGCCTCCAGCAGCCGGCGCACGGCGGCGGTGTCGCCACGGCCAGCGGCTTCGATCAATGCCTGGTCGGCCTTCGTATCGGCCAAGGCACCCCCTGAAAGCACGGTGACGGCCATAAGAAAAAGGGCGGTGCCAAGGATCGCCCTTTGCACCGCCCTCGTAACCGTTGTCAGCGCGAAGCACATCGCCTCTTAGGCGTTTTCTTCTTCGCTCTGGCGGGCCTGAACCGGGCCGGAATCCTTGCCCTTGGCATCGACGTCGCGATCGACGAACTCGATCACGGCCTGCGGCGCGTTATCGCCATAGCGGAAGCCGGCCTTCATGATGCGCAGATAGCCACCCTGACGGTCCTTGTAGCGCGGCGCCAGCGTGTCGAAGAGCTTCTTGACCATATCGACGTCGCGCAGCTCGGAGATCGCCTGACGGCGGGCGGACAGATCGCCCTTCTTGCCGAGGGTCACCAGCTTCTCGACGATCGGGCGCAGTTCCTTCGCCTTCGGCAGAGTCGTGATGATCTGCTCGTGCTTGATCAGAGAGGCGGCCATGTTCGCCAGCATCGCCATACGATGCGACGAATGCCGACCCAATTTCCTGTAAACTTTACCGTGACGCATCGCGTAACTCCCTGCCTCTATCCTGTTTGCCCCGGACCATTCCGGCGCGCCGCGGAAGGCGGCTAAAAACCGAACCGGGCGTTATGCCCGGCTCGGAAGAAGATTGACCTAGTAGTGGTCTTCGAAGCGCTTGGCGAGCTCTTCGATGTTTTCCGGCGGCCAGCCCGGCACTTCCATGCCGAGGTGGAGGCCCATCTGCGCCAGCACTTCCTTGATCTCGTTGAGCGACTTGCGGCCGAAGTTCGGCGTGCGCAGCATCTCGGCTTCGGTCTTCTGAACGAGATCGCCAATGTAGACGATGTTGTCGTTCTTGAGACAGTTGGCCGAACGCACCGACAGCTCGAGCTCGTCCACCTTCTTGAGGAAGGCCGGGTTGAAGGCGAGGTCCGGGATGGTCTCCGCGGCCTGCTCCTTGCGGGGCTCCTCGAAGTTCACGAACACGTTGAGCTGGTCCTGGAGGATGCGCGCGGCGTAAGCGAGCGCGTCTTCCGGCGTCACAGCGCCGTTGGTCTCGATGGTCAGCGTCAGCTTGTCGTAATCGAGGATCTGGCCTTCGCGGGTGTTCTCGACCTTGTACGAGACCTTGCGCACCGGCGAATACAGCGAGTCGACCGGGATCAGGCCGATCGGCGCGTCTTCCGGGCGGTTACGCTCGGCGGCGACATAACCCTTGCCGGTGTTGACGGTGAACTCCATGCGGATCTCGGCGCCCTCGTCGAGGGTGCACAGCACGAGCTCCGGATTGAGAACGACAACGTCGCCGACGGTCTGGATGTCGCCCGCGGTCACGGTGCCCGGGCCCTGCTTCTTCACCACCATGCGCTTGGGGCCTTCGCCCTGCATCTTGATGGCGATGTCCTTGACGTTGAGCACCAGGTCGGTGACGTCCTCGCGCACGCCGGCGATCGAGGAGAACTCATGCAGCACGCCGTCGATCTGCACCGACTGCACCGCAGCGCCCTGCAGCGACGACAGCAGAATGCGCCGCAGCGCGTTGCCGAGCGTGACGCCGAAACCGCGCTCGAGCGGCTCGGCGATGACGGTCGCGAAACGCGACGGGTCGGACCCGGCGGTCACCTGGAGCTTGTTCGGCCTGATCAGTTCCTGCCAATTTTTCTGAATCACGTGTTCACCCATTATGAGCGTCGCTCGTTAGAAGAGCGCATCGCTGAGCCTGCCCAGCGCACCCCACCCGCCGCGTGTGGGGTCAATGAACGGCGGCGGCGGACGCGGGCAATCCCGAGCGTCCGCCTTACGAAATCAATTACACCCGGCGGCGCTTGCGCGGCCGGCAACCATTGTGCGGGATCGAGGTCACATCACGGATCGAGGTGATGGTGAAGCCCGACGCCTGCAGCGCACGCAACGCCGACTCACGGCCCGAACCGGGGCCGGACACTTCCACTTCGAGAGTGCGCATGCCGTGCTCCTGCGCCTTCTTCGAAGCGTCTTCAGCGGCCATCTGCGCCGCATAGGGCGTCGACTTGCGCGAGCCCTTGAAACCCATGGTGCCGGCCGACGACCAGGCAATCGCGTTGCCCTGCGCGTCGGTGATGGTGATCATGGTGTTGTTGAACGAGGCGTTCACGTGGGCAACGCCCGACGCGATGTTCTTGCGCTCGCGCCGGCGGACGCGGGTGGTGGCTTCCTTCGCCATAGTCAGTCAGTCCCTTCAAAGCCCGCCTGCCGTCACGCGGCGCGGGCGCGTTCAGCTCGGTTAGGCGGTCTTCTTCTTGCCGGCGATGGTCTTCGCCGGGCCTTTGCGCGTACGCGCATTCGTGTGCGTGCGCTGACCGCGGACCGGCAGGCCCTTGCGGTGACGCAGGCCGCGATAGCAGCCGAGGTCCATCAGGCGCTTGATGTTCATCGACGTCTCGCGACGCAGATCGCCTTCCACCAGATATTCCTGGTCGATGAGTTCGCGGATCTGCAGAACTTCGGCGTCGGTCAGCTGCGACACGCGGCGCTCAGCCGGCAGGTTCAGCTTGGTGACAATATCCTTGGCGATCTTCTGACCGATGCCATGGATGTACTGGAGCGCGATGACGACACGCTTATTGGTGGGCAAATTGACGCCCGCGATACGAGCCACGGATGCTCTCTCCTGTTATCGGCCAGCCGCGGTAAGGCGGCAATTTCTTGTTTCCCCGAAGGGGGTTAGGCAAAGCGTAAGACGACACCCGTCCCCCGCCCTCTGGGGGAACCGGTATCGCGCCAAACTCTTGGATACGCACTCTATTAGGGGATTCATGAGGGCTTCGTCAACCTCTGCTAGACGGCACTTGAAGGTTTCAGGATACCATCCAGGGCAGCAGTTACCTGGTCGACCGGGGCCATGCCGTCGACGCTTCGGAGCATGCCCTTGGCGTCGTAGTAGCCGGCCAGCGGGGCAGTCTGGGCTCTGTAGGCGTCCAGACGGCCCTTGAGGACCTCCGGTTTGTCGTCCGAGCGCACTTTTTCGCCCCGCGCGGTCATTTCCGCGACCCGGGTCTCGATGCGCTTGATGAGGATGCCCTCGTCGACCTTGAGCTCGATCACGGCGTCCAGCTTGAGGCCGCGGTCGGCCAGCAGCTTATCCAGCGCCTCGGCCTGCGGGACCGTGCGCGGGAAGCCGTCGAGAACGAATCCCTTGCGGGCGTCCGGCTGGTCGATTCGGTCGGCGATGATCGCGACCACGACCTCGTCCGGCACCAGCTGACCGGCTTCCATGATGCTCTTGGCTTTGAGGCCGACCGGCGTACCGGCCGCGACCGCGGTGCGAAGCATGTCACCGGTCGAAAGCTGCACGATGCCGTGCTTTTCGACCAGCCGCTGCGCCTGCGTGCCCTTCCCCGCCCCCGGCGGGCCGAGCAGGATCAATCTCATCTATTGCGCCCCCGCAATTTGGATTTCTTGATCAAGCCTTCGTACTGATGTGCCAGCAGATAGCCCTGCACCTGCGCCACCGTGTCCATCGTCACCGAGACGACGATGAGGAGCGACGTGCCGCCGAAGTAGAACGGCACCGCGGCGTAGGAGATCAGAACTTCCGGGATCAAACAGACGATCGACAGATAGATCGCGCCGACGACGGTGATTCGCGACAGCACATAGTCGATATATTCGGCGGTGCGCTCGCCCGGACGGATACCGGGGATGAAGCCGCCATGCTTCTTCAGGTTCTCCGCCGTCTCGGTCGGGTTGAACACGACCGCGGTGTAGAAGAAACAGAAGAACACGATCAGCGACAGATACAGCACCAGGAACAGCGGCCGGCCGTGACCGAGCAGCGTGGTCATGGTGGTGAGCCACTCCGGGCCGGAGCCCGCGTTGAAGTTGGCAACCGTCGTCGGCAGCAGCAGCAGCGACGAGGCGAAGATCGGCGGGATGACGCCCGAAGTGTTGAGCTTGAGCGGCAGATGCGAGGACTGACCCTCGAACATGCGGTTGCCGACCTGGCGCTTGGGATACTGGATCAGCAGGCGGCGCTGCGCGCGCTCCATGAACACGATGAAGGCGATGACGACAACCGCCATCACGATGACCAGCAGAATGAAGCCGGTCGAGATCGCGCCCTGACGGCCGAGCTCGAGCGTGCCGGCGATCGCCGCCGGCAGTTCGGCGACGATGCCGGCGAAGATGATCAGCGAAATGCCGTTGCCGATGCCGCGCGCGGTGATCTGCTCACCGAGCCACATCAGGAACATGGTGCCGCCGGTGAGCGTAATGGTCGTCGAGATCAGGAAGAACAGGCCCGGCTCGGTCACGACGTTGCCGGCGCCCTGAAGACCGACGGCAATGCCGTAGGACTGGAACAGCGCCAGCACCACCGTGAGATACCGGGTGTACTGGTTCATGACCTTGCGGCCCGACTCGCCCTCCTTCTTCAAGGCTTCGAGATGCGGCGACACCGTCGTCATCAGCTGAATGATGATCGAGGCGGAGATGTAGGGCATGATGTTCAGGGCGAAGATCGCCATCCGGTGGATGCCGCCACCGGAGAACATGTTGAACATGCCGAGAATGCCACCCGACTGGGTGTTGAAGAGCTGCGCCCAGGCGTTGGGATCGATGCCGGGCAACGGGATGTAGGTGCCGAGCCGGTAGACGAGCAGCGCGCCGATGGTGAACCAAATGCGCTTCTTGAGCTCGTCGGCCTTGGCGAGCGCGCCGAAATTGAGATTGGCTGCCAGTTGTTCCGCTGCCGAAACCATTCGCTCGCTCCTGCCGACGCCTGAAAGCCGCTCCCCCGGATCGCCGGCATGCTTGACGAGGAGTGGCGCGGCGTCATCTTCACGTGGGTTCCGCCCCTGCCACCCTAGATAGGGTCTGACGCGCGGAACCGGTAGTCGTCACAAAGGCCCCGCCTTTTGGGCGAGGCCTCAAAATCACAGCGGCGTTCAGGCTTCCTTGGCCGCCGATTTAGCCGTCTTGCGCTTGTTCTTGCCGCGTGGCTCGGCGTCTTCCTCGACCGCCGGCTTGAGGATCTTGACCGATCCGCCCGCCTTCTCGATCGCGGCGACAGCCGACTTGGTCGCGCCGTAAACGGCGACGGCGACCTTGGCCTTCAGTTCACCGGTGCCCAGCAGCTTCACGCCGTCCTTGGCGCGGCGCATCAGGCCGGCCTTGACCATCGCTTCGGCGTCAACCGTCGCCTTGGCGTCGAGCTTGCCGGCGTCGATTGCGGCCTGCAGCTTGCCGAGGCTGACCTCGTTGAGGCGCGCCTGGAAAGCGGTGTTGCGGAAGCCGCGCTTCGGCAGGCGGCGATGCAGCGGCATCTGGCCGCCTTCGAAGCCCTTGATGCGCACGCCGGAACGCGCGGTCTGGCCCTTGCCGCCGCGGCCGCCGGTCTTGCCCATGCCGGAGCCGATGCCGCGGCCGATGCGCATGCGGTTCTTGCGGGCGCCGGGATTGTCGGCGATCTCGTTGAGTTTCATCGTTCTCGTCCTTTGATCGTCCCTCGCCGCTCAATGAGCGACGCTGGATGAAATCACTTCGTCTCTTCGACGATCCGCACCAGATGCGGCAGCTTGCGGATCATGCCGTGGGTTTGCGGCGTGTCCGGCAGCTCGCTGACGCGGCCGACCTTGTTCAGGCCGAGGCCGATCAGGGTCTGGCGCTGATCGAAATGGCAGCGCAGCGGGCTGGCGATCTGCTGCACCTTCACGGTCTTTTTAGCGGTAGCCATGACCTAAGTTCCTTACGTATCAGTCGGCCAAATTAATCGGCGACGGCTTCGTCGGCGCCTTCGCGGCGGCGCGACTGCAAGGCCGAGACCTTGAGGTTGCGGCGCGACGCGACGGAGCGCGGCGAGTCCTGGTGCTTGAGCGCATCGAAGGTCGCGCGCACAACGTTGTACGGGTTCGACGAGCCGACCGACTTGGCGACGATGTCCTGCATGCCGAGCGTCTCGAACACGGCGCGCATCGGGCCGCCGGCGATGATGCCGGTGCCGGGAGGCGCCGCGCGCAGGTAAACCTTGCCGGCGCCGTGGCGGCCGTAAACGTCATGATGCAGGGTGCGGCCTTCGCGCAGCGCGACGCGGGTCAGCGAACGCTTGGCGGCCTCGGTCGCCTTGCGGATCGCTTCCGGAACTTCGCGCGCCTTGCCGTGACCGAAGCCGACGCGGCCCTTCTGGTCGCCGACGACAACCAGCGCTGCGAAGCCGAAGCGCTTGCCGCCCTTGACCACCTTGGCGACGCGATTGATGTGCACCAGCTTGTCGGTGAACTCGCTATCGCGCTCTTCACGACCGTGGCCGCGCTCGCGGTCTCTGCGGGGTTCTTGTGCCATCTAATAAATCCGTTCGTCTGTACGAATACGTTTAGAAGTTCAGCCCGCCCTCGCGGGCGGCTTCGGCCAGCGCCTTGATGCGGCCGTGATAAATGTAGCCGCCGCGATCGAACACGACGTCCTTGATGCCGTGCTTCTTGGCACGCTCGGCGATCAGCTTGCCCACCTGCTTGGCGGCATCGATGTTGGCGCCGGTCTTCAGGCTGCCGCGCAGATCCTTCTCGAGCGTCGAGGCGGAGGCGACGGTAACGCCCTTCTCGTCGTCGATGATCTGAACGTGCATGTGCTTCGACGAACGGAACACCGACAGACGGGCGCGACCGCTGGACACGGCCTTGATCTTGCGCCGAACCGACGCCGTCCGCCGCGCGGTGCGGATATTGGCTTTCGACATGGCTCTCGCCCCTTACTTCTTCTTGCCTTCCTTGCGGAAGATGAATTCACCGGCGTACTTGACGCCCTTGCCCTTGTACGGTTCAGGACCGCGGAAGGCGCGGATTTCGGCGGCAACCTGGCCGACGATCTGCTTGTCGATGCCGGAGATCGTGATTTCCGTCGGCTTCGGCGTCGCGATCGTGATGCCGGCCGGGATCGGATAAACGACGTCATGCGAGTAGCCGAGCTGCAGCTGCAGGTTCTTGCCCTGGACTGCCGCGCGGTAACCGACGCCGTTGATCTCGAGCTTCTCTTCAAAGCCCTTCGACACGCCGACGATCAGGTTCGACACCAGCGTGCGCGCGGTGCCGTACATCGAACGCGAGCGCTTGGTTTCGTTGCGCGGCGCGACCGTGATGGCGCCCTTGTCCATGGCCAGGATGACATCGTCCACGAAGGCAAGCTGGAGAGCGCCCTTCGGGCCCTTCACCTTGACGGTCTGGCCTTCGACGCTGGCGGTGACGCCAGACGGGATCGTGACCGGTTTTTTGCCAATACGAGACATCAGAACACCGTGCAGAGAATTTCGCCGCCGACATTGGCGTCGCGCGCGGCGTGATCGGCCATGACGCCCTTCGGCGTCGAGACGATGGCAACACCGAGACCGTTGTTGATGCGCGGCAGGTTCTTCACCGACGCGTAGACGCGGCGACCCGGCTTCGAGACGCGCTCGATTTCGCGGATGACGGGCGTGCCGTCGAAGTACTTGAGCTCGATCTCGAGCTCGCTGCGGCCGTTGGCATGCGCCACCACGGCATAGCCGCGGACGTATCCCTCGACCTTCAGCACCTCGGCAACGCGCTCGCGCTGCTTGGAGCCAGGCATCGAAACCTTGGACTTGTTACGCATCTGCGCGTTGCGGATGCGCGTGATCATATCGCCGATCGGATCGTTCACCATCTCGGCCCCCTTACCAGCTCGACTTCACAAGGCCGGGAATCAGGCCCTTGTTGCCGAGGTCGCGCAGCGCGATACGGCTCAGCTTGTGCTTGCGGTAGAAGGCGTGAGGACGGCCCGTCAGCTCGCAGCGGTTATGGATGCGCACCTTGGCGGAGTTGCGCGGCAGCTCAGCCAGCTTGAGGGTCGCCGCGAAGCGCTCCTCCATCGGCAGTTCCTTGTTCTGCACAATCGCCTTCAGGCGCGCGCGACGCGGCCCGAACTTCTTCGCCATGCGGCGACGGCGCTTGTTCTTTTCGACCGAACTCGTCTTAGCCATCTAATTGCTCCTTGCGGTTCCGCGTATGAGTGACGGGAAATCCGTCGCTCACTGCCGGAACGGGAAGTTGAAAGCCGCCAGCAGCGCGCGCGCTTCTTCGTCGTTGCGCGCGGTGGTGCAGACGGTGATGTCCATGCCCCAGGTATCGGTGACCTTGTCGAAGTCGATTTCCGGGAACACGGTGTATTCCTTGATGCCGAGGCTGTAGTTGCCGCCGCCATCGAAGCTCTTCGGGTTGAGGCCGCGGAAGTCGCGGATACGCGGCAGCGCGATATTCACCAGGCGATCGAGGAAGTCGTACATCTTCGCCTTGCGCAGCGTGACCTTACAGCCGATGGCCTGGCCGTCGCGCAGCTTGTAGTTCGCGATCGACTTGCGCGAGCGGGTGACGACTGGCTTCTGACCGGCGATCAGCGCCAGATCGGCAGCGGCGTTCTCGACCTTCTTGCGATCCGCAACGCCCTCGCCGATGCCCATGTTGAGCACGACTTTGGTTATCTGCGGGATCTGCATCGGGTTGTCGTAGCCGAACTGCTTCTTCATCTGGTCACGCACGACCTTGTCGTAGTGCGTGCGCAGACGCGCCGTGTAATCGGACGCCACCTTGGCCTTCTTGGCCTTCGGAGCATCGCCAGCGGCGGGCTTGCCGGCGGGCTTCGCCGCCTTCGGCTTCTTCTGTTCAGTCTGCGTATCAGCCATCGATTTCCGCTCCCGAGCGCTTGGCGACACGCACTTTCTTGCGGTCGGCGCCCTCGCCGATAAATTTGAAACCAACCCGGGTCGGCTTGCCGTCCTTCGGGTCCGCGAGTGCGAGGTTCGACAGGTCGACCGCGCTCTCCTTGGAGATGATGCCGCCCTGGACCTGCGCGGTCTGGCGCTGGTGGCGCTTGACCATCGCGATGCCGCGTACCAGAGCGCGGTTCTCGGTCGGACGCACTTCGATCACCTCGCCGGTGCGACCCTTGTCGCGGCCGGTGAGCACGATCACCTTGTCGCCTTTACGGATCTTGGCAGCCATCACAGCACCTCCGGGGCGAGCGAAAGGATCTTCATGTGGTTCTTGGCGCGCAGCTCGCGCGGCACCGGTCCGAAGATACGGGTGCCGACCGGCTCGGACTGATTGTTGATCAGCACGGCGGCGTTGCGGTCGAAGCGGATCACGGTGCCGTCGGCGCGCTTGATGTCCTTGCGGATGCGCACGACGATGGCCTTCATGACCTCGCCCTTCTTCACGCGGCCGCGCGGGATCGCTTCCTTCACGGACACCACGATGGTGTCGCCGATGGTCGCGTACTTCCGCTTCGAACCGCCGAGCACCTTGATGCACATGACGCGGCGCGCGCCGGAATTGTCGGCAACGTCCAGGTTGGTTTGCATCTGAATCATGATGCGGCTCTCGTTCCTTGCGGGCGGGCGATTTTTTAGAACCGCGGCGCCATTAATTTCTATTCGTCTTCATCGGGCGAAGCGCATTGCGGCGCTTCGCGTCAAATCCTGGTCGTCAGACCCTGACTTTCTTCTCGCCGCGGATCACTTCCCAGCTCTTCAGCTTGGAAAGCGGACGGCGCTCTTCGATCCACACCTTGTCGCCGACCTTGAACTCGTTCTTCTCGTCGTGCGCGTGGTATTTCTTCGAACGGCGAACGACCTTGCCCATGGTCGGGTGGGCAAAGCGCCGGTCGACCTGAACGACAATGGTCTTGGCCTGCTTGTCGCTGACGACGACACCCTGAAGGGTACGCTTCGGCATCTTTGACCCCTTACTTCTTCTTCGTCTTGTTGGGCTTGTTGGCGATCGCGCGCGCCGGCTCACGAGCCGGCGACGGACGCGAAGCCTTCAGGCGGCGCGACTTCGCGACCGGCTTGGCGGACTTCTGAGACTCGGCCTTGACGGCCGGGGTCTCGCCTGCCCGCTTCTGCGCGGCGATCGTCTTCAGCCGCGCGATGTCGCGGCGGATGACGCGCACGCGCGCGGTGTTCTCGAGCTGACCCGTGGCCCGCTGAAAGCGCAGGTTGAACTGCTCCTTCTTGAGCTTGAGCACTTCGTCGTCGATCTGGTCGAGCGTCATCACTCGGGCGTCGGTGGCTTTCATGGTCGTCACTCGGCGATACGTTCGATGAAACGGGTCTTGACCGGCAGCTTGGCGGCGGCGAGCGCCAGGGCTTCCTTGGCGATGGCCGGGCTGATGCCGTCCACCTCGAACAGGATCTTGCCGGGCTTCACGCGCACCACCCAAAGCTCAGGCGAACCCTTGCCTTTGCCCATGCGGACTTCGATCGGCTTCTTCGACACCGGCACGTCCGGGAACACGCGGATCCAGACGCGGCCGGCGCGCTTCATGAAGCGCGTCAGCGCACGGCGGGCGGCTTCGATCTGGCGCGCGCTGACGCGCTCCGGCTCGAGCGCCTTGAGGCCGTACTGGCCGAAGGCCAGCGTCGCGCCCGAAGAGGCAACGCCGTGGATGCGGCCCTTGAAGGCCTTGCGGAACTTGGTTTTCTTTGGCTGCAGCATGACTTTATCTCTTACGCCGCGTTTTCACGGCGCGAACGGCCGCCGGTATCGCCTTCGGCGAGCTTCTTGTCCTGCGCCATCGGATCGTGCTCCAGGATCTCGCCCTTGAAGATCCAGACCTTGACGCCGCAGGTGCCGAACGTGGTGAAAGCGGTGGCGACGCCGTAATCGACGTCGGCGCGCAGGGTGTGCAGCGGCACGCGACCTTCGCGGTACCACTCCATGCGCGCGATTTCCGAACCGCCGAGACGGCCCGAGCAGTTGATGCGGATGCCTTCGGCACCCAGGCGCATCGCCGACTGCACCGCGCGCTTCATGGCGCGGCGGAACGCAACGCGGCGCTCGAGCTGCTGCGCGATCGACTCCGCCACCAGCTGCGCGTCGATTTCCGGCTTGCGGATTTCGACGATGTTGATGACGACGTCGCTGTCGGTCAGCTTGGCAACGGTCTTGCGCAGCTTCTCGATGTCGGCGCCCTTCTTGCCGATCACGACGCCCGGACGGGCCGAGTGAACGGTGACGCGGCACTTCTTGTGCGGACGCTCGATGATGATCTTGGACACGGCGGCCTGCTTCAGCTCCTTCATCAGAGCTTCGCGGATCTTGATGTCCTCATGCAGCAGCGTGCCGTACTCGGTCTTGTTCGCGAACCAGCGCGAGTCCCAGGTGCGGTTGATGCCGAGGCGCAGACCGATCGGATTGATTTTTTGACCCAATGAAGCCTCCTCAGGCCTTAGCCGCGGCTTCGACCTGACGAACGACGATCGTCAGATGCGAAAACGGCTTCAGAATTTGACCGACGCGGCCGCGACCGCGCGGGGAAAAGCGCTTCATGACGAGCGACTTTCCGACGTGAGCCTCGGCGACGATGAGATCGTCGACGTCGAGGTCATGATTGTTCTCGGCGTTGGCGATAGCCGACTCGAGGCACTTGCGCACATCCTTGGCGATGCGCTTGCGCGAAAATTCGAGATCAGCCAGCGCGCCGGCGACCTTCTTGCCGCGGATCATCTGCGCGACGAGATTGAGCTTCTGCGGCGACACCCGGATGTTACGGGTCACCGCCTTGGCTTCATTGTTCGGGAGATCCCGATCGCGTGAACGCTTGCCCATAGTCTCTATCCTCAGGCCTTCTTCGCCTTGCGGTCGGCGCTGTGGCCGTGGAACGTACGGCTCGGCGAGAACTCGCCGAACTTGTGGCCAACCATTTCCTCGGTCACCAGCACCGGAACGTGCTTGTGGCCGTTGTAAACGGTGAAGTGCAGGCCGACGAACTGCGGCAGGATGGTCGAGCGCCGGCTCCAGATCTTGATCATTTCGTGGCGGCCGGACGCGCGCGAGGCTTCCGCTTTCTTGAGCAGAAAGCCGTCAACGAACGGGCCTTTCCAGGCTGAACGGGTCATCGCTGCAAATCCTACTGCTGCTTCTTCTTACGGTCGTGACGGCTGACCATAATGAATTTGTTGGTGCGCTTGTTCTTGCGCGTCTTGGCACCCTTGGTCGGCTTGCCCCACGGAGTGACCCAGTGCTTGCCGCCCTTGGTACGACCGCCGTGCGGATGGTCGACCGGGTTCATCATGATGCCGCGGTTGTGCGGCATGCGGCCGCGCCAGCGCTGACGGCCGGCCTTGCCGATCGTCGTGTTCATATTGTCGGGGTTCGACACGGCGCCGATCGTGGCCATGCAGCGGCCGTGGACCAGACGCTGCTCCGAAGTCGACAGACGCAGGATGACGTAATCCTGATCGCGGCCGACGATCTGCACGTAAGTGCCGGCGGAACGCGCGAGCTGACCGCCCTTGCCGATCTTCAGTTCGACGTTGTGGACGATGGTGCCGACCGGGATCGCGCCCAGCGGCATCGCATTGCCCGGCTTAACGTCGGCCTGGTCGGCCGAGATAACCTTGTCGCCCGGGGCCAGGCGCTGCGGCGCCAGGATGTAGGACAGCTCGCCATCTTCGTACTTGATCAGCGCGATGAAGGCGGTGCGGTTCGGATCGTACTCGAGACGCTCGACCGTCGCGACCATGTCCTTCTTGGCACGGCGGAAGTCGATGACCCGGTATGCCTGCTTGTGACCACCGCCGCGGAAGCGCGACGTGATGCGGCCGTGGTTGTTGCGGCCGCCGGTCGAGTGCTGACCTTCAGTGAGCGCCTTCACCGGCGCGCCCTTGTACAGCGACGAGCGATCGACGCTGATCAGGTGCCGCTGGCTCGGGGTCGTCGGATTGTATGTCTTGAGTGCCATCGCCGACCTCTTACAGACCCGTGGTCACGTCGATGCGGTGGCCCTCTTCGAGGGTCACAACAGCGCGCTTCACGTCGGACTGCTGTCCGAGCCTATTGCGGAACGCCTTGATCTTGCCCTGGCGCACCAGCGTGTTGACGTTCTTGACCTTCACGTCGAACAGCTTCTCGACCGCTTCCTTGATCTGCGGCTTCGTTGCGTCGCGACGGACCTTGAAGGTCACCTTGTTGAATTCCGACGCCATGGTCGCCTTTTCGGTGATCACGGGCGAAAGAATGACGTCGTAATGACGGGGATCGCTGGAGCTCATTTGAACCGCGCCTCCAGGGCGTCGACGGCGGCCTTGGTGAGGACCAGCGTCTTGCGCCGCATGATGTCGTAAACGTTGATGCCCTGGATCGGCAGCACGTCGATGTTCGGGATATTGCGCGCCGCGATCGCGAAGTTCGCGTTCAGCTCGGCGCCGTCGATGATCAGCGCGTTGGCCAGCGAAAGCTTGCCGAACTGGCCGATGAGCGCCTTGGTCTTGGCTTCACCGAGCGTCGCCTGATCGACGATGACGATGGCGCCGTCCTTGGCCTTCGACGACAGAGCGTGCTTGAGCGCGAGCGCCCGCACCTTCTTTGGCAGGTCGATGGCATGGCTGCGCACGACCGGACCGAAAGCGCGACCGCCGCCGCGGAACTGCGGCACGCGGGCCGAGCCGTGACGGGCGCCACCGGTGCCCTTCTGGCCGTACATCTTCTTGCCGGTACGCCAGATCTCGGAGCGATCCTTGGTCTTGTGCGTACCGCGCTGACGACGGGCCAGCTGCCAGTTGACGCAGCGCTGAATGATATCGGCGCGCGGCTCGAGGCCGAAGATCTCGTCCGACACCTGAACGGAGCCGGCTTCCTTGCCTTCAAAGGTGGTGATCTTGAGATCCATATTATGCGCCCTCCTTCTCGGCGGAGGCTTCAACGGCCGGCGCCTCGGCGCTTTCGGCCAGACGGAATTTGCCAGGCTTGGCGACATCCTTCGGCAGCGGCTTCTTCACCGCATCGCGCACAGTGATCCAGCCCCCCTTGGAGCCCGGCACCGCGCCGTGCACCATGATGAGGCCCCGCGCGACGTCGATCTTCGCGACCTTGAGGTTGAGCGTGGTGACGCGGTCGGAGCCCATGTGGCCCGCCATCTTCTTGTTCTTGAAGGTCTTGCCCGGGTCCTGACGGCCGCCGGTCGAACCGATCGAACGGTGCGAGATCGACACGCCGTGCGAGGCGCGCAGACCGCGGAAATTCCAGCGCTTCATGCCGCCGGCAAAGCCCTTACCCACCGAGATGCCGCAGACATCGACGAACTGGCCTTCGATGAAGTGGTCGGCGGTGATTTCGGCGCCGACCGGGATCAGCCCGTCTTCGTTGACGCGGAATTCGGCCAGCTTTCGCTTCGGCTCGACCTTCGCCTTGGCGAAGTAACCGCGATCGGCCTTGCTCATGTTGCCGGCGCGACGCGCGCCCGAACCGAGCTGCAGCGCGACGTAACCGTCCTTGTCCTTGGAACGGTGGGCGACAACCTGGCACTCCGCGAGGCGGAGGACAGTGACCGGAACGTGTTCACCGCCATCGGTGAACAGCCGGGTCATACCCATTTTTTGTGCGACGACACCCGTGCGCATCTTTTTAATCCCTCACCCGGCCTTACAGCTTGATCTCGACGTCGACACCGGCGGCCAGGTCGAGCTTCATCAGCGCGTCCACGGTCTGCGGCGTCGGATCGACGATGTCCAAAAGGCGCTTGTGCGTGCGCATCTCGAACTGTTCACGGCTCTTCTTGTCGACGTGCGGCGAGCGGTTCACGGTGAACTTCTCGATGCGCGTCGGCAGCGGAATCGGCCCACGCACCTGCGCGCCGGTGCGCTTGGCGGTGTTGACGATCTCGCGCGTCGACGCATCGAGCACGCGATGGTCGAACGCCTTGAGCCGGATCCGAATATTCTGGCCGTTCATTTGTCTGTCTCTCTGGACTGTCATCATCCGTTCAAACGGATGATCCAGTATTCGCTATCGACTCGTTGTTCCTGCGCGGAAACGGGATCGATATGCCCCGCCCTCAGTCAGGATTGCCGAGCCCCCGCCCTGTGAGGACGGGGGCCCAAGCGACTTGCTTACTCGATGATCGACGCCACGACGCCGGCGCCGACGGTGCGGCCGCCTTCACGGATGGCGAAGCGCAGCTTCTCTTCCATCGCGATCGGCACGATCAGGTGAACTTCCATGGCGACGTTGTCGCCAGGCATCACCATTTCGGTGCCGGCCGGCAGATGCACGACACCGGTCACGTCGGTGGTGCGGAAGTAGAACTGCGGGCGGTAGTTGGTGAAGAACGGCGTATGACGGCCAACCTCTTCCTTGGTGAGGATGTAAGCCTCAGCCTTGAACTTGGTGTGCGGCTTGACCGAACCCGGCTTGCAGAGAACCTGACCGCGCTCGACTTCTTCACGCTTGGTGCCGCGGAGCAGCGCGCCGATGTTGTCGCCGGCCTGGCCCTGATCGAGCAGCTTGCGGAACATTTCAACGCCCGTGACGGTGGTCTTCTGCGTCGGCTTGATGCCGACGATTTCGACTTCCTCGCCGACCTTGACGATGCCGCGCTCGACGCGGCCGGTGCAGACGGTGCCGCGGCCCGAGATCGAGAACACGTCTTCGACCGGCATCAGGAACGGCAGGTCAACCGGACGCTCCGGCTGCGGGATGTATTCGTCGACGTTCTTCATCAGCTCGAGGATGGCTTCCTTGCCGAGCTTGGGATCCTTGTCTTCCAGCGCCATCAGGGCCGAGCCCTTGATGATCGGGATCTTGTCGCCCGGGAACTGGTACTTCGACAGGAGCTCGCGGACTTCGAGCTCGACGAGCTCGAGCAGTTCCGGATCGTCGACCATGTCGCACTTGTTCATGAACACGACGATCGCCGGCACGCCGACCTGGCGGGCGAGCAGGATGTGCTCGCGGGTCTGCGGCATCGGGCCGTCAGCAGCCGACACGACCAGGATCGCGCCGTCCATCTGCGCGGCGCCGGTGATCATGTTCTTCACATAGTCGGCGTGGCCGGGGCAGTCGACGTGAGCGTAGTGGCGGTTCGTCGTCTCATACTCGACGTGAGCGGTCGAGATGGTGATGCCGCGCGCCTTCTCTTCCGGCGCCTTGTCGATCTGGTCGTAGGCCGTAAAGGTCGCGCCGCCGGTCTCAGCGAGCACCTTGGTGATCGCCGCGGTCAGCGACGTCTTCCCGTGGTCGACGTGACCGATGGTGCCGATGTTACAGTGCGGCTTGCTACGGTTGAATTTCTCTTTGGCCATGGATCTCTCCGTTCAGAAACCTAGAGTAAGTTGATCGCCGCTTACGCGAACTTCTTTTGAACTTCCGCCGACACGTTGGCGGGCAGTTCGGCGTAATGGTCGAATTGCATGGTGAAGGTCGCGCGGCCCTGAGACATGGACCGCAACGTGTTGACGTAACCGAACATGTTCATCAGCGGCACCATCGCGTTGATCACGTTGGCATTGCCGCGCATGTCCTGGCCCTGGATCTGGCCGCGCCGCGAGTTCAGGTCGCCGATGACGGAACCGGTGTAGTCTTCCGGGGTCACCACTTCGACCTTCATGATCGGCTCGAGCAGAACCGGCTTGGCCTTCTGCATGGCTTCACGCAGCGCCGCGCGCGAAGCGATTTCGAAGGCGAGCGCCGACGAGTCGACGTCGTGGTAGTTGCCGTCCACGAGACGGACCTTGAGGTCCACCACCGGGAAGCCGGCGAGGATGCCCGAATTGAGAACCGACTCGAGGCCCTTCTCGACACCCGGGATGAATTCCTTCGGCACGGCGCCGCCGACGATCTCGTTCTCGAACGTGAACGGCGTGCCCGGCTCGGTCGGCTCGGCGACGATCTTGACGCGGGCGAACTGGCCCGAACCACCGGTCTGCTTCTTGTGGGTGTAATCCACTTCGGCCGGCTTGGTGATCTTTTCGCGGAACGCCACCTGCGGCGCGCCGATGTTGGCGTCGACCTTGTAGGTGCGCTTCAGGATGTCGACCTTGATGTCGAGATGCAGTTCGCCCATGCCCTTGAGGATGGTCTGACCGCTCTCGGTGTCGGTCGACACGCGGAACGACGGATCTTCCGCGGCGAGCTTGGCCAGCGCGACGCCCAGCTTTTCCTGGTCGGCCTTCGACTTCGGCTCGATGGCGATTTCGATGACCGGCTCGGGGAATTCCATCTTCTCGAGGATCACCGGGGCCTTGGGATCGCACAGCGTGTCGCCGGTGCGAGTCTCCTTGAGGCCGGCCAGCGCGACGATATCGCCGGCATAGGCTTCCTTGATGTCTTCGCGGTTGTTGGCATGCATCAGCAACATGCGGCCAATGCGCTCTTTACGCTCTTTGGTCGAGTTGATGACGCCGGTGCCCGACACGAGCGTGCCCGAGTAGATGCGGCAGAAGGTGATGGTGCCGACGAAGGGGTCGTCCATGATCTTGAAGGCGAGCAGCGACAGCGGCGCGTCGTCCTTCGGTTCACGGGTGGTCTCTTCGTTGTTCTTGTCCGGGTCGATGCCCTTGATCGCCGGCACGTCGAGCGGCGACGGCAGGTAATCGACGACGGCGTCGAGCAGCGGCTGCACGCCCTTGTTCTTGAAGGCCGAGCCGCACAGCACCGGATAGAAGGCGCCGGTGATGACGGCCTTGCGGATGAGCTTCTTGAGCGTGTCGACGTCCGGCTCCTTGCCGTCGAGGAACGCGGTCAGCGCATCATCGTCGAGTTCGACGGCGGCTTCGACCAGCTTCTCGCGATATTCCTTGGCCTTGTCGACGAGGTCGGCCGGAATGTCGACGGTGTCGAACTTGGCGCCGAGCGCCTCGTTGTTCCAGACATAGGCCTTCATGATCACCAGATCGACCATGCCGGCGAAGTTGCTCTCCGCGCCGATCGGCAGCTGGATCGCGACGGGCTTGGCGCCCAGGCGGTCGACGATGTCGTCCAGACACTTGTAGAAGTCGGCGCCCGTCTTATCCATCTTGTTGGCGAAGACGATACGCGGCACGCGGTACTTGTCGCCCTGGCGCCAGACCGTCTCGGTCTGCGGCTCAACGCCCTGGTTGCCGTCGAGCACGACGACGGCGCCGTCGAGCACGCGCAGCGAACGCTCGACCTCGATGGTGAAGTCGACGTGGCCAGGGGTGTCGATGATGTTCAGACGCTTTCCGTTCCAGAAAGCGGTCGTCGCGGCCGACGTGATGGTGATGCCGCGCTCCTGCTCCTGCTCCATCCAGTCCATCGTCGCGGCACCTTCGTGCACTTCGCCGATCTTGTGGGACTTGCCGGTGTAATAGAGAATCCGCTCGGTCGTCGTCGTCTTGCCCGCATCGATGTGGGCCATGATGCCGAAGTTGCGGTAGTTCTCGATTGCGTGAGCGCGAGCCATACTAGTCGTTCCTGAATTCGTTCGTCGCCGTTACCAGCGGTAGTGCGAGAACGCGCGGTTGGCTTCCGCCATCTTGTGCGTGTCTTCGCGCTTCTTGACGGCGTTCCCGCGATTGTTCGAGGCATCGAGCAGTTCGGCCGAGAGCCGCTCGGTCATGGTGCGCTCATTGCGGTCGCGGGCCGCGTTGATGATCCAGCGGATGCCGAGAGCCTGACGACGGGTCGTGCGAACTTCGACCGGGACCTGGTAGGTGGCGCCGCCGACGCGACGCGACCGAACCTCGATGGAGGGCATCACGTTGTCCAGCGCCTGCTGGAAGACGGTCAGCGGGTTCGCCTTGGTCTTCGCTTCGATGGTCGAGAGCGCGCCATAGACGATCGTTTCGGCGACCGACTTCTTGCCGTCGTACATGACGGCGTTCATGAACTTCGAAACGACCGCCGACCCGTACTTCGGGTCGGTCATGATCTCGCGCTTTTCTGCGGCGTGACGACGGGACATGGATCGGATCCTTACTTCGGACGCTTCGCGCCGTACTTCGAACGGCGCTGCTTACGATTCTTGACGCCCTGCGTGTCGAGCACGCCGCGCAGGATGTGATAGCGGACGCCCGGCAAGTCCTTCACGCGGCCGCCGCGGATCATGACCACCGAGTGCTCCTGGAGGTTATGACCTTCGCCCGGGATGTAACCGATGACTTCGAAGCCGTTGGTCAAACGAACCTTGGCGACCTTACGAAGCGCCGAGTTCGGCTTCTTCGGTGTCGTCGTATAGACGCGGGTGCATACGCCACGCTTCTGCGGAGACGCCTGCAGCGCCGGCACCTTGTTGCGCGCCTTAAGCGGGTGGCGCGGGTTCGCAATCAACTGGTTGATCGTCGGCATCGTTCGCCTTCGTTACGTGTTGAACCTTTGCAGGTCCGGAATTGTTGTGAGCCCGACCCGTTACAGGTGCGCGCCCGGCATCGTTATCGAACGGCCCGCGAGGGCCGCGCGTTCTCTCTCCGTGCGTGCTGGGCACGCAAAACGAAATCGCGCCATCCGCTTCCAATCAGCGGGGGCGCTTTCCCGTTCTGACGAAGGCGCGCCATCGCAAGATGACGAGCATCCGTTCACGTCTGAACTGACAGTGGCTGTCAGCGACAGCGTTTGAGCTTCTTTGATCGAGGCGAAGGCGCCGGAAACCTGCGAAAACCGTAAGGATTTCAGAGGATGGCCCGGGCGGCCGTTCCGATCAGACGAAGCTCACCGCCTGTCGAAAAGTTGCGCGTATGTATCGGGAGGGTCTAATGAAGTCAAGGCGTAAAAGCCCCGAAAACACGAGGCCGGACGCAGCTTTGCATCGCAGCGACCTCAACCTCCGCAACATATGATGAGCCCTTCGTTCAGGCGCAAAGCGTGACCGCCGGGAACTGCCTGCCCGGCCCGGCCGTCGTCCCGCCGCGCGCAGCATTTACGGATTAACGTACTGGTTTAACTTGGTTTTTTTATACGACGCAGTACCGGCGAGAGCAATGCGGCGGCGATTCCCGCCACCTCCGGCACGATGGGCGGCGAGCCCCGCTGGACTAGGCCAGTGGGCGACCTTTACGTAAGGCCCACCCGCTGCGGCTCCGCCGCAGGACGATCAGCCCCCGGCTGAAGGCTCGCGGGAGGTAGAATCGACCACCGCCGGAACGGCGGTACCGATTCTCGGGGGATCAGCCGCCGCGTCGAGAATCGACCGTACCGCGACCCGGTCCTGTGCATCGAGCGGCGGCAGCTCACGTGCCCCCCCCACCATCCCGCGGATGGCGCTTTGGGGACCCGGCGTATTCCCGATCAGCGGCCCTTCCAGCCGGCCTGGGCGGAACAGGCTTCCATCTCGGGCTTGTTGGCCTTCTCCCACTGCGTGATCGACCGCGTCTCGTTGGACGACATCTTGTTGTTCATGCAGGTGCAGTAGGAGGTGACGACGTCTACCGTCTGGCCTTCATCCTTGTTGTCCTTGACGCACTGCGCGACCCACTTGGCGTCGTCGGCATCGGCGCGAGCGGCACCGACGGTGGCAAAGGCGTTGAAGGCAACGGCGGCGGCAAGGGTGAGGATCGACAGCTTCATCGCGAATCTCCCAGGTTGGAGATCCAGCGATGGTCCCTGCCCCGCTGGAAGTCCTGAGAAATGGCCTGATTTTTTGGCGAAGGTTCTGAGCATTTTCTGACGCCGCCAGCGTCGCCCCTGCCGCAATGAGCCCTCAAAATCCCACAAACAAAAAGGCCGCCCGGGGGCGGCCTTTAATCTTGGATGTAGGCTTCAGGTCCAAGGACCGGCCGGATTACTCCGCCGACGGCATCGGCAGCGCCGGGGCTTCGACCGGAGCGGCAGCCTGCTTGGCGGCAGCCTTGTCGCGCTCGTCCAGGATCAGCGCGTCGCGCTTCATGGCGACTTCGCGGAGCTGGTTCATCATGGCGCCGGTGCCCGCCGGGATCAGACGGCCGACGATGACGTTCTCCTTGAGACCGTCGAGCGTATCTGCCTTGCCGTTGACCGCGGCTTCGGTGAGGACGCGCGTGGTCTCCTGGAACGAGGCCGCCGAGATGAACGACCGCGTTTGCAGCGACGCCTTGGTGATGCCGAGCAGAACCGGGTGACCGACGGCGGGCTTCTTGCCCTCCTCGGCCGCCTTGGCGTTGATCGCATCGAACTCGCTGCGATCGACTTGCTCGCTGGCCAGAAGATCGGTCTCGCCGGCGTCGGTGATTTCGACCTTCTGCAGCATCTGGCGAACGATCACCTCGATGTGCTTGTCGTTGATCATAACGCCCTGCAACCGATAGACCTCCTGGATTTCGTTGACCAGGTAAGCCGCCAGCTCCTCGACGCCCTTGATGGCGAGGATGTCGTGCGGAGCGGGATTGCCCTCGACGATATAATCGCCCTTCTCGAGCAGATCGCCATCCTGCAGATGGATGTGCTTGCCCTTCGGGATCAGGTACTCCTTCGGCTCGAGCGACTTGTCGGTCGGCTCGATCGTGAGACGGCGCTTGTTCTTGTAGTCCTTGCCGAACCGCACCGCGCCGCCGATCTCGGCGATGATCGCCGCATCCTTCGGCTTGCGCGCTTCGAACAGCTCCGCCACCCGCGGCAGACCGCCGGTGATGTCGCGCGTCTTGGCGCTCTCGGTCGGAATACGCGCGAGAATGTCGCCCGCCTTCACGTTGCTGCCAGGGTCGACCGAGATAATCGCATCGACCGCGAGCAGATAACGCGCTTCGCCGCCGCGGGCGAGCTTGAGGACGCTGCCGTCCTTGCCCTTGACGACCATGGCCGGACGCAGATCCGCCTGGTTACGGGACGAACCCGTACGCCAGTCGATGACCACGCGCTTGGCGATGCCGGTCGACTCGTCGAGTTGTTCGGACATCGACAGGCCGTCCACCATGTCCTCGAAATCGACGGTGCCGTCGACTTCGGTGAGAATCGGACGGGTGTAGGGGTCCCACTCGGCGATACGCTGGCCGCGCTTGATCTGGTCGCCCTCGTCGACACGCATGCGCGCGCCGTAAGGGATACGGTGATGAGCGCGCTCGGTCCCGTCGGGATCGACCACAGACACCACCATGTTGCGAACCATGCCGATCGACTGCCCTTCCGAGTTGCGGGCAATGTTCTTGTTCTTGATGACGATCTTGCCGTCGAAGTTCGACTCGATGAACGACTGCTCGTTGATCTGAGCGGCGCCGCCGATGTGGAACGTACGCATGGTGAGCTGGGTACCCGGCTCGCCGATCGACTGGGCGGCGATGACGCCCACCGCCTCGCCCATGTTGACCGGAGTGCCGCGCGCCAGATCGCGACCGTAGCAGGCGCCGCAGACGCCGACCTTGGTTTCGCAGGTGAGCACGGAGCGGATCTTCACTTCCTGCGCGCCCGACTTTACGACCTGATCGACTTCCGGCTCCGTCAGCAAGGTGTTGGCCTTGATCACCACGGCACCCGTGTTCGGGTCCTTGATGTCCTCGGCCGTGGTGCGGCCGAGAATGCGGATCGCCAGCGGCGCGACAACGGTGCCCGCGTCGATGATGGCGCGGACGGCGATGCCGTTGGTGGAGCCGCAATCGGCCTCGGTGATGATGCAGTCCTGCGCCACGTCGACGAGACGACGCGTCAGGTAGCCCGAGTTCGCGGTCTTCAAGGCGGTGTCGGCCAGACCCTTACGGGCGCCGTGGGTCGAGTTGAAGTACTCGAGAACCGACAGGCCTTCCTTGAAGTTCGAGATGATCGGCGTCTCGATGATCTCACCCGACGGCTTGGCCATGAGGCCGCGCATGCCGGCGAGCTGACGCATCTGGGCCGGCGACCCGCGCGCGCCCGAGTGGGCCATCATGTAGATCGAGTTGATCTGCATGTCGCGGCCTTCCTTGTCCTTCTTGACCGCGGAGATTTCCTTCATCATCGCCTCGGCGATGGCGTCGGTGGACTTCGACCAGGCGTCGACGACCTTGTTGTACTTTTCGCCCTGCGTGATGAGGCCGTCGTTGTACTGCTGCTCGAACTCCTTGGCGAGTTCGCGCGTCTTGTCGACCGTGCCCCACTTGGAGGCCGGCACCACCATGTCGTCCTTGCCGAACGAAATGCCGGCCTTGAACGCGTGATAGAAGCCGAGCGCCATGATGCGATCGCAGAAGATCACCGTCTCCTTCTGACCGCAGTGGCGGTAGACGGTGTCGATCATCCCCGAGATCTCACGCTTGGTCATGAGCTTGTTGACGATGTCGAACGGCGCCTTGACGTTCTTGGGCAGCACGTTGCCGAGCAGCACGCGGCCCGGCGTCGTCTCGTACCACTTCTTGATCGGCTTGCCTTCGGCGTCGATGCCTTCCCAGCGATACTTGATCTTGGTGTGCAGCGAGATCGCCTTGACGTTCAACGCATGCTCGATCTCCGCCAGATCGCCGAACAGCTTGCCCTCGCCGGGCGAGCCTTCGCGGATCAGCGAAAGGTAGTAGAGGCCGAGCACGATGTCCTGCGACGGCACGATGATCGGCTGGCCGTTCGCGGGATGCAGGATGTTGTTGGTCGACATCATCAGGACGCGCGCTTCCAGCTGCGCTTCGAGCGACAGCGGAACGTGCACGGCCATTTGGTCGCCGTCGAAGTCGGCGTTGAACGCGGCGCACACCAGCGGATGCAGCTGGATCGCCTTGCCTTCGATCAGCACCGGCTCGAAGGCCTGGATGCCGAGACGATGCAAGGTCGGCGCGCGGTTCAAGAGCACCGGATGCTCGCGGATGACCTCGTCGAGGATATCCCAGACTTCCGGCTTTTCCTTTTCGACCAGCTTCTTGGCCTGCTTCACCGTGGTGGACAGACCCTTGGCGTCGAGACGCGAGTAGATGAACGGCTTGAACAGCTCGAGCGCCATCTTCTTCGGCAGGCCGCACTGGTGCAGCTTGAGCTCGGGACCGACCACGATCACCGAACGGCCCGAATAGTCGACGCGCTTGCCGAGCAGGTTCTGACGGAAACGGCCCTGCTTGCCCTTGAGCATGTCGGCGAGCGACTTCAGCGGACGCTTGTTGGCGCCGGTGATGACGCGGCCGCGGCGGCCGTTGTCGAACAGCGCGTCCACAGCTTCCTGCAGCATGCGCTTTTCGTTGCGGATGATGATGTCTGGCGCGCGCAGCTCGATCAGCCGCTTGAGGCGGTTGTTACGGTTGATGACGCGGCGATACAGATCGTTGAGATCCGACGTGGCGAAGCGGCCGCCGTCCAGCGGGACGAGCGGGCGCAGATCCGGCGGGATCACCGGCACCACGGTCAGGATCATCCACTCCGGCTTGTTGCCGGAAGCGACGAAGGCCTCGATCAGCTTGAGACGCTTGGCGAGCTTCTTCTTCTTGATGTCGCTGTCGGTCTCGGACAATTCGGTGCGCAGCTCGACCTGAAGCTTCTCGAGGTCCATGCCCTTGAGCAGCTCGCGGATCGCCTCCGCGCCGATCGCGGCGGTGAACGAGTCAGGGCCGTACTCTTCCTGCGCCTTGAGGTACTCGTCCTCGGACAGCAGCTGACGGTCCTTGAGCGGAGTCAGGCCCGGCTCGAGAACGACGTAATATTCGAAGTACAGGATGCGCTCGAGATCCTTGAGCGTCATGTCGAGCAGCATGCCGATGCGGCTCGGCAGCGACTTGAGGAACCAGATATGCGCGACCGGCGCGGCCAGTTCGATGTGGCCCATGCGCTCACGGCGCACGCGCGACAAGGTCACTTCGACCGAGCACTTTTCGCAGATGATGCCCTTGTACTTCATGCGCTTGTACTTGCCGCACAAGCACTCGTAGTCCTTGATGGGCCCGAAAATGCGCGCGCAGAACAGGCCGTCGCGCTCGGGCTTGAAGGTCCGGTAGTTGATCGTCTCGGGCTTTTTGATTTCGCCGTAGGACCACGACAAAATCTTCTCAGGGCTCGCGATCGAGATGCGGATCTGGTCGAAGACCTGAGCCGGCGTCGTCGGGCTGAAAAGATTCATGATCTCTTGGTTCATATTCTTCTCCGCTATGCCGGCATGCCGCCGGCCGCAAATTCAAAACAAAGGCGTGAACGCCGGGCCGCGTCCGTGACGGGCCCGGCAATCGCTCTTGTTATTCGGCGGCTTCCGCCGTCGGGCCCTGGCCTGCGCCAGGCGCCTTGGAGTTGTGCAGGTCGACGTTGAGGCCGAGCGAGCGCATTTCCTTGACGAGCACGTTGAACGACTCGGGGATACCCGCCTCGAACGTGTCGTCGCCGCGCACGATCGCCTCGTACACCTTGGTGCGGCCGGCGACGTCGTCCGACTTCACCGTCAGCATTTCCTGCAGCGTGTAGGCGGCGCCGTAAGCCTCGAGCGCCCAGACCTCCATTTCGCCGAAACGCTGGCCGCCGAACTGCGCCTTGCCACCGAGCGGCTGCTGGGTGACCAGCGAGTACGGACCGATCGAACGGGCGTGGATCTTGTCGTCCACGAGATGGTGCAGCTTCAGCATGTAGATGTAGCCGACCGTGACGTTGCGATCGAACGGCTCGCCGGTACGGCCGTCATAGACGGTCGACTGACCCGACGGGTTCTGGCCCGCGAGATCGAGCATGCTCTCGATATCGGTCTCCTTGGCGCCGTCGAACACGGGCGTCGCAATCGGAACGCCGTGACGCAGGTTGGTGCCGAGCTCGATGAGGCCATCTTCGTCGAGCGACTTGATGGTCTCGTCGTCGCCATAGACCTTCTTGAGCATCTCCTTGAGCGGCTTGGCGTCGTGCTTCTGGTTGTAAGCATCGACCGCCTGACCGATCTTGAGACCGAGGCCGGCGCAAGCCCAGCCAAGATGCGTCTCGAGGATCTGACCGACGTTCATGCGCGAAGGCACGCCGAGCGGGTTGAGCACGATATCGGCATGCGTACCGTCGGCGAGGAACGGCATGTCCTCGATCGGCACGATGCGCGACACCACGCCCTTGTTGCCGTGGCGGCCGGCCATCTTGTCGCCGGGCTGGATCTTGCGCTTCACCGCGACGAAGACCTTGACCATCTTCATCACGCCGGGCGGAAGTTCGTCGCCACGCTGCAGCTTCTCGACCTTGTCGAGGAAGCGCTGCTCGAGCAGCTTCTTGGACTCGTCGTACTGCTTCCGGATCGCTTCGATCTCGGCCATCAGCTTGTCGTTCGGCGAAGCGAACAGCCACCACTGCGAGCGCGGATACTCGTCGAGCACCGCGCGGGTGATCTTGGAGTCCTTCTTGAAGCCCTTCGGGCCCGCAACGCCCTGGCGGCCTTCGAGCAGCTCGGCAAGACGGCCGTAAACGTTACGGTCGAGGATCGCCTGCTCGTCGTCACGGTCCTTGGCGAGACGCTCGATTTCCTCACGCTCGATGGCGAGCGCGCGCTCGTCCTTCTCGACGCCGTGGCGGTTGAAGACGCGGACTTCGACGACGGTGCCCTGCACGCCCGGAGGCACGCGGAGCGAGGTGTCGCGAACGTCGGAGGCCTTCTCGCCGAAGATGGCGCGCAGAAGCTTTTCTTCCGGCGTCATCGGGCTTTCGCCCTTCGGCGTGATCTTGCCGCAGAGAATGTCGCCGGCGTGCACTTCGGCGCCGATGTAGACGATGCCGGCTTCGTCGAGGTTCTTCAGCGCTTCTTCCGACACGTTCGGAATATCGCGAGTGATTTCCTCGGGGCCGAGTTTGGTGTCACGCGCCATCACTTCGAACTCTTCGATGTGGATGGAAGTGAACACGTCTTCCTTCACGATCCGCTCGGAGAGCAGGATCGAGTCTTCGAAGTTGTAGCCATTCCACGGCATGAACGCGACGAGCACGTTGCGGCCGAGCGCGAGTTCGCCGAGGTCGGTCGAGGGACCGTCCGCGATGATGTCGCCCTTCTCGACGCGGTCGCCCACCTTCACCAGCGGACGCTGGTTGATGCAGGTCGACTGGTTCGAGCGCTGGTACTTCATCAGCCGGTAGATATCGACGCCCGGCTTGGTCGGATCCATCTCGCCGGTGGCGCGCACGACGATACGGGTGGCGTCCACCTGGTCGATGATGCCGGCGCGGCGCGCGGCGATCGCAGCGCCCGAGTCACGGGCGACCACGCTCTCCATGCCGGTGCCGACGAACGGCGCTTCGGCGCGAACCAGCGGCACCGCCTGGCGCTGCATGTTCGAGCCCATCAGCGCGCGGTTGGCGTCGTCGTTCTCGAGGAACGGAATGAGCGCCGCGGCGACCGAAACGAGCTGCTTGGGCGACACGTCCATGAAATCCACCTTCTCCCGCGGGATGGGGTGAACGTCGCGGTTCGAGCCGTCGCGGCAGATGATCATCTCGTCGGTGAACTTGCCCTTGGCGTCGACCGAAGCGTTGGCCTGAGCGACCGAGTAACGGCCCTCTTCCACCGCCGACAGATAGACGACTTCGTCGGTGACGCGGCCGTCCTTGACCTTGCGGTACGGCGTCTCGACGAAGCCGTACTTGTTGACGCGCGCGAAGGTCGCCAGCGAGTTGATGAGACCGATGTTCGGGCCTTCCGGCGTTTCGATCGGGCAGATGCGGCCGTAATGCGTCGGGTGCACGTCGCGCACTTCGAAGCCGGCGCGCTCGCGGGTCAGACCGCCCGGGCCAAGCGCCGAGAGGCGGCGCTTGTGGGTGATCTCCGACAGCGGGTTGGTCTGGTCCATGAACTGCGAGAGCTGCGACGAGCCGAAGAACTCGCGCACAGCGGCGGCCGCCGGCTTGGCGTTGATCAGGTCCTGCGGCATGACGGTGTCGATATCGACCGACGACATGCGCTCCTTGATCGCGCGCTCCATGCGCAGCAGACCGATGCGGTACTGGTTCTCCATGAGTTCGCCGACCGAACGCACGCGGCGATTGCCGAGATTGTCGATGTCGTCGATCTCGCCGCGACCGTCGCGCAGGTCGACCAGCGTCTTGATGACGGACAGGATGTCTTCCTTGCGCAGCACGCGCATGGTGTCCGGCGCATCGAGTTCGAGGCGCATGTTCATCTTCACGCGGCCGACGGCCGAGAGATCGTAGCGCTCCGAGTCGAAGAACAGCGAACGGAACATCGCCTCGGCGGTGTCCACGGTCGGCGGCTCGCCCGGACGCATGACGCGGTAGATGTCGAACAGCGCGTCTTCACGCGTCATGTTCTTGTCGACCGTCAGCGTGTTGCGGATGTAAGCGCCGACATTGACGTGGTCGATGTCGAGCAGCGGCAGTTCCTTGTAGCCGGCCTCGGTGAGAACCTTGATGTTTTTCTCGTCGAGTTCGGCACCGGCCTCGAGATAAATCTCGCCGGTCTTCACGTTGACGAGGTCTTCGGCGACGTAATTGCCGATCAGCTCCTCGTCGGTCATGCGCAGGGCCTTGAGGCCCTTCTCGGCGAGCTGGCGGGCCTGACGCACCGACAGCTTCTTGCCGGCTTCGACCACGACCTTGCCGGTGTCGGCGTCAACGAGGTCGTTGATCGCCTTGTAGCCCTTCATGCGGTTGGCATCGAAGGGCACGCGCCAGCCGTCCTTGGTGCGCTTGTAAGTGACGTGCTTGTAGAACGTGCGGAGGATTTCCTCGCCGTCGAGCCCGAGCGCGTAAAGCAGCGACGTCACCGGAATCTTGCGGCGACGGTCGATACGCGCATAGACGATATCCTTGGCGTCGAATTCGACGTCGAGCCAGGAACCGCGATACGGAATGATGCGGGCGGCGAACAGGAGCTTGCCCGACGAGTGGGTCTTGCCCTTGTCGTGATCGAAGAACACGCCCGGCGAACGGTGCATCTGCGAAACGATGACGCGCTCGGTGCCGTTGACGATGAAGGTGCCGTTCGACGTCATGAGCGGAATGTCGCCCATGTAGACGTCCTGCTCCTTGATGTCCTTGACCGACTTGGCGCCCGTCTCTTCGTCGATATCGAACACGATGAGGCGCAGGGTCACCTTGAGCGGCGCAGCGAAGGTCATGCCGCGCTGGCGGCACTCGTCGACGTCGTACTTGGGCTGTTCGAACTCGTACTTGACGAATTCCAGCATCGACGAGCCGGAGAAATCGGAGATCGGAAATACCGAACGGAACACGGCCTGCAGGCCTTCATCGAGGCGGCCGCCTTCCGGTTCGTTGACCATCAAGAATTGGTCATAGGACGCCTTCTGAACCTCGATGAGGTTCGGCATCTCCGCGACTTCTTTAATGGACCCGAAAAACTTCCGTACGCGCTTGCGACCGGTGAACGTCTGCGCCATCGTTTCTTTCTCTCAAATGTTTTCGGGGTAAGCGCGGGCGCCTCTCCGAAAAGCCGCATTCCATCGCGGCAATCAGGACAGGCGTCGGGGGCTACCCGGTTCTCATATTCGATTCGGCACGAGCGTCCGAACCGCACTCATTCACGAAGTCAGGAGCCGGGACCGCTCTTTGGGGCGATTTCGCGGCGGCGGAGCCCGGATCGACCTGCGGTCGAGGCTGGCCCAGCTCTCTTAAATTCGACACCTTCGGGCGTAACTCCCCGAAATATCGAGCATTTTGTCGGAAATGGCGGGCCCTTGGTAACCCGGCACTTCCCGTAGATAGTCAGCCTTCCGGCTTTTGCGACCCCCGGACCGGTTTGAGCCGGTCCGGGAATCTGCAGTCTCTGGCGATCCCCGGGTCTCGCTGACGCTCGCCCGGGGATTTCGCTCAAGTAACCTTTGGTTACTTGAGCTCCACCTTCGCGCCGGCCTTCTCGAGGGTGGCCTTGATCTTCTCGGCTTCGTCCTTCGGAACGCCTTCCTTGACGGTCTTCGGCGCGCCTTCGACCAGGTCCTTGGCTTCCTTGAGGCCGAGACCGGTGAGCGCACGCACTTCCTTGATCACCTCGATCTTCTTGTCGCCGGAGTTGGCGAGAACGACGGTGAACTCGGTCTTCTCTTCAGCGGCAGCGCCGCCGGCGCCACCGGCCGCCGGGCCAGCAACCGCAACCGCGGCAGCAGCCGAAACGCCCCACTTCTCTTCCAGCATCTTCGCCAGATCCGCCGCTTCGAGGACGGTCAGGCTCGACAGGTCGTCGACGATCTTCTGCAGGTCAGCCATTTTTCAATTCCTTAAGGTTCGAACCAGTTGGTTGTTTGAGGTGGCCGTCAGGCCGCTTCGCCCTTGGAGGCATAAGCCTGGACCACGCGCGCGACCTTGGCCGCGGGAGCGTTGGTGAGCTGCGCGATCTTGGTCGCCGGCGCCACGAGGAGGCCGAGGATCTTGGCACGCAGTTCGTCCAGCGACGGCAGCGAGGCGAGCGCCTTCACGCCGTTCTGGTCCAGGGCAGTCTTGCCCATCGATCCGCCGAGAATGACGAACTGTTCGTTCGCCTTGGCGAAATCGCTTGCAACCTTCGGCGCGGCGATCGGGTCCTTGGAATAAGCAAGAACCGTCGGTCCCTTGAGAAGGGACGCGATCGAAGCGACGTCGGTGTCCTTGAGAGCGATTTGGGCGAGACGGTTTTTCGCGACCTTCACGTGGCCGCCCGCTTGCCGCATCTGCTGACGCAGCTGCTGCATCTGGGCGACGGTGAGGCCGGCATAGTGAGCCACGACGACGACCGACGAAGTCTTGAAGACTTCGGTCAGCTCGGCGATGGACTCTTTTTTAGCCGCTCGATCCACTGCAAGCTCTTTCCGGTTTGGCGGCCGTTCGCACGATGCTCGGGCCGCCGGTTGCACCAGCCGTCCCGCCATCGGCGCCACAAGTGGACGCGGTGGGCAGGACAACCATGAAGCCTGCCCCCGACACATGCCCTTCGGTCATGAATCCGACCGGCGGCATCCATCGGTATCCGAGGTTCGAACCAATCCGGCGCCCTGCAAGAGAACGCAAAATCGGTGTCTCATCCCCGTCTGTGCTGGTCCCATCGCGGGGATTAAGCGTCGAGCTCGCGAACGAGCCGTCGGCACCGGCAGTCTTGGACAGGTCCGCGCTGCCAAAGCTAAATGACGCCGAAAAACCCCTTCCAGAAGACCATCAGGCGTTCTAAAAGGACTGTTTTCCGATCACCACTGAGATTGAGAGACGCGCAAAGGCGTGCCGACAAGTGGGCCGGCACGCCCTCGGGGAACGGTTTAGTGCCTTCTTCCGCGCTTGCCAAGGGGGAATTTTCGGAAATTCCCCCGCCGGATCAGGCCTCAGGCAGCAGGAAGCCGCCAAAATAGGCCGAAAGTTCCGCAAAGCCGTCCAGCGGCAGGATCTGAGCCACGTACTGATCCGGACGGACAACAACCAGCCCCCCCTTGCCCCGGTCAATGTCCCGCAAAGTGAAGATGTCCCGGCCGCCCTTGAGGTCCGGGGCGAAGGCCTTCTCGTAGTCGGTCAGGCCGAACCTGCCCTTGGCCGGCCTGAGCAGCGCCGGCAGGCCGCCAATATCCAGGTCCCGATGGCCCTGCTGGAATACAGCCCGCAGGTCGATGATCGCGTCGATATCGGCGCCGGCCGGCGTGTATTTGCGGACCGGCGAGTCCGGCGCGCCGGCGAGAAACTCACAGAGCGCATGAATTCGGCCACCCGCCTGCCCGGCATCGCCCTTCGGCGCGAAGGCAAACAACCGCCAGCGGCCGTCCGCCTTCACTGTGTGCCCCAGTTCCATCGCCATGGCATCGGCGACACGAATGACCGGCGCCGAGTGGAAACGCATGCCGATGGTCAGCCCCTTGGCGAGATCCTGATGCGTGGGCTCCCCGGTGAGCAGCGCCGGGCGGTAACGCGTCGCCGTGCCGGCGGTGTAACGGCCATGCTGCACGAAATAACGTTGGGTCTCGGCCGGATCGGCGCCCTTTGACGACGAAATGACCTGCGTCCATTCGCGATCGAAGTCGATCAACTCCTTGGCCACGGCCTGCCGCTCGGCGGAATAGGTTTTGAGCAAGTCCGGCACCGCGCGCTTACGCAGCACGGCGACGAGCTTCCAGCCGAGATTGAAGCCGTCCTGCATCGACACATTCATGCCCTGCCCGGCTTTCGGCGAATGGGTGTGGCAGGCATCGCCGGCGATGAACACGCTCGGCAGCTTGCCATCGCCTTCATCGACATCGTCGAACTTGTCGCACAGGCGCTGACCGATCTCATAGACCGACCACCACGGCACTTCCTTGACGTCGAGCGTATAGGGATGAAACACGCGCTTTGCCGCCGCGATCACGTCGTCAGCCGTGATCTTGCGATCGGACACGCGCTCATGCTCGGCGAGCTTGTCCATCTCGACATAGATGCGGAACAGATAACCGCCCTCGCGCGGGATGATGATGACCGAGCCGTCCTTGGCCGACTGGATCAGGCACTTCATGCGGATGTCGGGATAGTCGGTGACCGCGAGGACATCCATCACGCCCCAGGCGTGATTGGCGGAATCGCCGTGCAGGTTGCGGCCGATGGAGCGGCGCACGGCGCTGCGCGCGCCGTCGCAGCCGACGACGAACCGCGCTTTGACGGTCTCGATCTCCGGATACTGGCCTTCCTTGAGATGCTCGAAGCGCGCCGTGACGCGGTGTTCGTGCGGATCATTGCCGCCGCGAACCTGAAGATCGACGAAGCGGCGTGAGTAATACGGCTCGAGCGGCGTCGCCGACCGGCGCATGACGTCCAGATAGAAGTCGTGAACGCGCGCCTGGTTGAGCACGACGTGAGGGAATTCGGAGAGGCCGTCCTCGACATCCTGAATGCGGCCCGAACGCACGATGTTCGCCGGCTGCTTGTCGTCCGGGCGCCAGAACGTCGTCTCGTTGATCCAGCACGCTTCTTTCAGCACGCGCTCCGAAAAGCCGAATGCCTCGAACATCTCGACAGTGCGGCAGGCAATGCCGTCAGCCTGGCCGCGCAGCAGCGGTCCGGACTTCTGCTCGACGATGCAGGTCTTGATGTCGGGAAAGGCGGAGAGCTGGGCGGCGAGCGTCAGCCCGGCCGGGCCGCAGCCGACGATCAGCACATCGACCTCCTTCGGCAGCGCGCCGAACGAGCCGGCCGGCGGCAGACGCTGCTCGGGATCGGCGATGGATGGATCGCCCGGCTCGAAGCCGTTGAGATGAAACTGCATGACGCCTCCCGAACCGGTTCTCTTCCCTGACGCGCCTTTTCACCGCGGCGCCGTTTTGGATATTGCTCAGTATGCTGATTATCAGTATACGTGTCAAATCGGCGGAGGAACGGCTGTGAGCGAACTCTACGTAAAACCAGGACATCTGGTGCGGCGCTTCCAGCAGATCGCGGTCGCCGTGTTTCATGCCGAGGTGGAAGCCGCAGGTTACGACCTGACGCCGGTGCAATACGCCGCGCTGGCGGCGATCTCGACCAATGCCGGGCTCGATCAGGCCACCCTCGCCGGGCTCATTGCCTATGACCGCACCACCATAACCGGGGTAGTCGATCGGCTGGTGCAGAAGGGTCTCGTCGTGCGGCAGCCGAGCGCGCGCGACCGCCGCGCCCACGAATTGCAGATCACCGCCGCCGGCAAGAAGACCTTGCGCGGCATCGAGCCGGCCGTCGAGGCGGCGCAGAAGAGCATGCTGCGCGGCCTCACTGCTTCGGAGTCGAAAGAACTGATCCGCCTGCTCGGCAAGGCCATCGACGCCGGCAACGAGCTCAGCCGCGCGCCGCTGCGGCAGACCGCGGTTTGATGTTGCTCAAGAACGCCGCCCGCCGATCCTGCTACCGACAAGCCTACCCTGTCGGCAGACGTGTGGAGGCGTTCCATGGACCTCAGCGAGGCAATTGTCAGCCGCCGCGCCGTGCGCGCGTACAAGCCCGATGCTGTTGACGACAAGGTTATTCGAGCGCTGATCGACGCCGCGATCCAGGCGCCGAGCGCCATGAACGAGCAACCGTGGTCGTTCACGGTGGTGCGCGATAAGGCGCTGCTCGACCGCATCTCGCAGGACGCCAAGGCGCATATGCTGCGCACGACGCCGGCCGGGCTGCTGTCGCATCACGGCGGCATGCTCGCCGACAAGACGTTTCACATCTTCTATCACGCACCGGTTTTGATCGTGATCTCGAGCCGCAGCGACGGCCCCTGGGCGGCGATCGACTGCGCGCTGGCGGCGCAGAACCTGATGCTGGCGGCGCGCGGTCGCGGCCTCGGTTCGTGCTGGATCGGCTTTGCCCAATCCTGGCTTGGCACGCCGGACGGCAAGGCCGCGCTCAACCTGCCCGCGGCTTACGTGCCGGTGGCGCCGATCATCGTCGGCCATCCCGTTTCCTTCCCGCCCGCGGTCGCGCGCAAGCCGGCCGAGATCGCGTGGATCGCGCCGTGAGCACGACGCCGGCGGTCGTCATCAAGGATCTGACGCGCGTCTTCGGCGACCTTACCGCGGTCGACCATGTCAGCCTCGATATCGGCGTCGGCGAGATCTTCGGACTGATCGGTCCGAACGGCGCCGGCAAGAGCACGCTGATCCGCATGCTGGCGACCTTGCTGCCGCCGACATCGGGCACGGCCTCGGTCGCCGGCTTCGACATCGTCAAGGCGCCGGCGGCGGTGCGGCGCCATATCGGCTACGTGCCGCAACTTCTGTCGGCGGACGCCGCCCTCACCGGCTTCGAGAACATGCTGCTGTCGGCGCGGCTCTACGGCGTGCCGCGCGCCGAGCGCCGCGAGCGCATCACCTCGGCGCTCGCGCGCATGGGCCTCGCCGACTCCGCGCATCATCTCGCCGGGCAGTACTCCGGCGGCATGCTGCGGCGGCTGGAGATCGCGCAGAGCCTGCTGCACCGCCCGGAAGTGCTGATCCTCGACGAGCCGACGGTCGGCCTCGATCCGACCGCGCGCGATACGGTGTGGGAGCGCGTGCTGGAGCTGCGCGACCGCTTCCAGCGCACCATGATCGTCACCTCGCATCTGATGCAGGAGATCGAGAAATTCTGCGACCGCATCGCCCTGATCGACCGCGGCCGCATCGTCGCGCTCGGCACCGCTGCCGAGTTGAAGGCCGGGCTGGGGCCGGACGCGACGCTCGACGATGTCTTCATCGGGCTGGTCACCGGCCGTGAAAGCGAGAAAGAAGGAAGCTACCGCGATGTCAGACGCAACCGGCAGGCCCTTCGCGAACACGGCTGAGCGCTCGCTCACCGACCGCGCCGGCGAATATCTGCTGCAGAGCTGGGCGGTGGCCGCCGCCGAGGTGCAGAAGCTGATCCACGATCCGCTCGAACTCGTCACACGCGCAGTACAGCCGGTGCTGTGGCTCATGCTGTTCGGCGAGGTGATGGCGCGCGTTCACGGCATCGCGCCGGGCAACCTGCCCTATATCGATTATCTTGCCGCTGGCATCCTGGCGCAGAGCGCGCTGTTCGTCGCCATCTTCTACGGCATCGCCGCGATCTGGGAGCGCGACCTCGGCGTGCTGCAGCGCTATCTGTCGAGCCCGGCGCCGCGTTCGGCGCTGGTGCTGGGCAAGGCCGTATCGGCCGGCGTGCGCGCGCTGTCGCAGGCCGTCATCGTCTATGCGCTGGCGATCCTGCTCGGCGTCGGCCTGAGCTTCAATCCGCTCGACATGCTCGGCGTCGCCGCCGTCATCGTGATCGGCTCGGCGTTGTTCTCGACCTTGTCGCTGATCATCGCCTGCATCGTGAAAACCCGCGAGCGATTCATGGGCATCGGCCAGGTCATGACCATGCCGATCTTCTTCGCCAGCAACGCCATCTATCCGGTGTCGCTGATGCCGGACTGGCTCAAGGCCGCCGCCCACGTCAACCCGCTCACCTACCAGGTGGATGCGCTGCGCAGCCTGATGCTCAAAGCGGCAACATCCGAATACGGCATGGCCGTCGATTTCGCCGTGCTGATCGCAACGACGGCCGTGTTGACCGCCATCGCCGCGCGGATGTATCCACGCCTCGGCTACTGACCGGCAGGACGATCCGGCCGCCGCGCCGCGACCTGCTGACGCGCGAGCTCCCGTGTCGCCTCGGCCACGACCGCGGCGCTGAAGCGATGCCGCATCACCGCCCATAGTTTCGAAGCGATGCCGGAGGCCGTCAGGCGCAACAGGTTTTCCTGATGACGCATGCCCTTGCCGCCGGGCACGAGGCCGAGCGGCCGCACGAGGCAATAGTCCCCGTTCGACATCCGCACGAGCTCAACGTCCTTGAACTGTCGCTTGAAGACTTCCGGCAAACGCATGGAGGCGCATGAAATTCAACGCCGGTGATTCGGTCAATTGAGGCGGAGCGCCGCCAGTGTTCCGGGCCGGCAAATAAAAAGGCCGGACAAACTGCCCGGCCTTCTTGATTTGTCGGCGTCGGCCTTGCAGCCGCCGAACGTTACTTCGGCGCAGCCAAGGTCGAGGTATCGACCTTCACGCCCGGGCCCATGCTCGAGGACACCGACACGCGGTTGATGTAGGTGCCCTTGGCGCCCGCGGGCTTGGCCTTGTTCACCGCATCGACGAAGGCGATGATGTTCTGGACGAGTTGCTCCTCGCCGAACGAGGCCTTGCCGACGCCGGCTTGAACGATGCCGGCCTTCTCGACGCGGAACTCGACCGAGCCGCCCTTCGATGCCTTCACCGCACCGGCCACGTCCATGGTCACGGTGCCGACCTTCGGGTTCGGCATCATGCCGCGCGGGCCGAGCACCTTACCGAGACGGCCGACCAGCGGCATCATGTCCGGGGTGGCGATGCAGCGGTCGAAGTCGATCTTGCCGCCGTTGACGATCTCGAAGAGATCTTCCGCACCGACGACGTCGGCACCGGCCGCCTTCGCTTCTTCCGCCTTGGCGCCGCGCGCGAACACGCCGACGCGCACCGTGCGGCCCGAGCCGTTCGGCAGATTGCACACGCCGCGCACCATCTGGTCGGCATGCTTGGGATCGACGCCGAGATTCATCGCGATCTCGATGGTCTCGTCGAACTTCGCCTTGGCGCGTTCCTTCACCAGCTTGATCGCTTCGGCGATCGGATAAGCCTTGGTCGGGTCGACGCCCTTCTTGATTTCAGTCGTACGCTTGCCTGCCATGACCCTTACTCCGCCACCTTGAGGCCCATCGAACGGGCCGAGCCTTCGATCATCTTCATCGCTGCGTCGATGTCGTTGGCGTTGAGGTCCTTCATCTTCTGTTCGGCGATTTCCTTGATCTGCGCCTTGGTCACCGAACCGGCGAAATCGCGGCCGGGATTCTTCGACGCGGATTCAATCTTGGCCGCCTTCTTGAGGAAGTAGGACACCGGGGGAGTCTTCAGTTCGAAAGTGAACGAGCGATCCTGATAGGTCGTGATCACGACCGGGATCGGCATGTTCTTTTCCATCTTCTGGGTCTGCGCGTTGAACGCCTTGCAGAACTCCATGATGTTGAGGCCGCGCTGACCGAGCGCCGGGCCGATCGGCGGCGACGGGTTGGCAGCGCCGGCAGGCACTTGCAGTTTGAGGAATCCAGTTACTTTCTTAGCCATCTTTCTACTCCTTTAGTGGTGCGGATTTTGACAGCTGGCTAAGCCGCCTCACCTCCCACGCTGCTTCTCCTTCTCCCCGCTCTTGCGGGGAGAAGGCCGGGATGAGGGGCGCTTCCTTGACCAAGCAAGGCCCCCTCACCCGCCATCCTCGCTTACGCTTGAATGGCGACCTCTCCCCGCACGCGGGGAGAGGTAAAGATTACGATCAGACCTTTTCGACCTGACCGAATTCCAGTTCGACCGGCGTCGCGCGACCGAAGATCGACACCGCGACCTTGACGCGCGAACGCGCTTCGTCGACTTCCTCGACGACACCGTTGAACGAGGCGAACGGGCCGTCCGACACGCGGACGTTCTCGCCGACCTCGAAGGATACCGAGGGCTTGGGCCGCTCGATGCCTTCCTGCACCTGCTGCAGCAGGCGCGAGGCTTCGGCGTCCGAGATCGGCTGCGGCTTGTCGGTCGCGCCGAGGAAGCCGGTGACCTTTGGCGTGTTCTTGATGAGATGGAAGATTTCGTCGGTCAGCGCCATCTTCACCAGCACGTAGCCGGGATAGAACTTGCGCTCCGAATTGACCTTGCGGCCACGGCGAACCTCGGTGACGGTCTCGGTCGGCACCAGCACTTCATCGACGAAGTCTTCGAGGCCGCGCTGCTTGGCCTGCTCGCGGATCGACTCGGCGACCTTCTTCTCGAAGTTCGAATAGGCATGCACGATGTACCAGCGCTTCGGCCGGGTCGTCGTGGAGGTGGCGGTATCTGTCATCGCTGCAATGGGCCTTCAGCTATCAGCCGTCAAATCTCAACCAGCAAGGCCGAGCACGAAGCTCACGCCGAGCCGGATCACCTGATCGGCGACCAGAAAGAAGATCGAGGCGATCAGAACCATGACGAAAACCATCGCCGTCGTGATCATGGTTTCCTTGCGCGAAGGCCAGGTGACCTTGCGCGTTTCCTCACGCACTTCCTGAAGAAACTTGAACGGAGACGTTGCCATTCAATTCGATCCTAACATCAAGTCGAGGCGGCCTGTTTCAGCCAGGGACGCCGAGTATCTAGTTACGCAGGAGCGAAATTGCCGCTCAAATCCGTCGCTCGAATTTCAGTCGTCCGAAGACCGCTTCCGTCTGGACCTGCAAGCAACCGGCTCATGTCTGACCGCGAAAGCCAGAACGACAAGCCAGCCGCCTTGGCAGGGGCGGCAGGGTTCGAACCCGCGACCCCCGGTTTTGGAGACCGGTGCTCTACCAGCTGAGCTACACCCCTCCGGAAGCGGAAGCGGCGGACCATAGAAGGGTCCGCCGCCGCGACTTCATGCATGATAGTGCGCGGCTTTGCAAGGCCTTAAGAGGCACCCCGATCCGGGCAAATTCCGGGCGAAAAGGCCCAGTTCCGGCGGCTTCGCCGCCGAAGTTGTCGCTTCCCGGAGCTGGGCGCACAGAGGCCATTGGAGCGGGTGAAGGGAATCGAACCCTCGTATTCAGCTTGGAAGGCTGCTGCTCTACCATTGAGCTACACCCGCGCCGAGGTGGACAGATGAACCGTATTGGTGGCGCGCTGTCAACCGGAAACCCCTCAACGCATTGATAGGCCACCGCTTTTCGTCAGCAGCGGGCCTCCGCCCAGGCTGGACGCGCGCGGACGAGGATCGGTCCATAGGCCGCGGCGAACAGCGCGAAGCCGCCGATCCACAGCAGGCCGGCCGCCTCCAGCACCACGACGTGGCCCGTCAGGGCCGCCCCCACCCGCAAAATCGCGCCCGCAAACACCATTATATAAATGAGTAGCGTCGCCGGCCCGGCGCGGAGGGCGTGGCCGGTGTGACCCAGTGACGCCCGAGTCATGACCGCCAGAGTCATGAGTCCGACCGCCCCCGCCCCGAAGGCGTGGATGCCCGCACTCCCCGGCAGGTCTGTCACCAGCGACAGCCCGGTCAGGACAAAGCCGAGCGGCACGAAGGCGTAGGCGACGTGCAGCACCAGGACCAGCGGGTCGCCGGCCGCCCGGTAGCCGACCCAGCGCCACAGCCGGAATGCCTGCATCGCCCCGGCGGCGAGCAGCGCGGCGCCGGCCCATTCAGCGGTCGGCGCGACGATCCACCCGGCCAGCGCGACGATCGATGCCGCGAGCGTTACCGCGTCATAGCGCGAGAACGGCACCGGCAGCCGCCCGGGATTATTCCGCGCCAGCCAGTTGTTGGTGAAGCTCGGCACGATGCGGCCGCCAATCAGGCAGATGAGAACGATCACCGCCGAGAACGCCAGACGCAAACTGTAGTCGGCGGCGCCGAGCCCATAGACCTCGGCGTGGAAGAACACATTCGCCGCGGTCAGCGCCGCAATGACGCCGAGCACGCGCAGGTTACGCCAGTTCTTCCCCGCGACGATCTCACGGGCGCAGACGAAGGCGAGTGTCGTCAGAAACGACACATCGATTGCTGCGGTGAGCAGCGGACCGAGGCTCGCCGACGCCAGAATGGCGATACGGCCGGCGAGCCATAACGCCGCGAGGCCGGCGAGCGGCCAGCCATTGACCGGCAAGCGTCCGGTCCAGTTCGGAATGGCGGTGAGCAGGAAGCCGGCGATGGCCGCCGCCGCGTAGCCGAAAATCATCTCGTGCACATGCCAGTCCTGCGGACCGAAGGCGGTGACGAAAGGCACATAGCCCAGATAGATCGGCAACCAGATGAGAACGCCGAAGGCCGCCCATAGCGACGCACAAAGAAAGAAGACCCGGAAGCCGTAAGAGAACAAGGCCGGGCCGGCATAGCGGCGGCGGCGATCGAGCGATGGATTTGAGGCGTTCGACATGAGCATGGTCCCGGATTGCGATGCGCCGGCACCGTGACGCCGCGCCCGGGACGATGCGTTGATAAATGTCAGAGGCGGCAATCAGTCGGCCTCGACCGCCGATGGCCTGGCGAACTCGGCGAGCACGGCCGGATCGCTGATGACGATCAGCGCGCCGTGGCTGCGCACACCGTGTTTTTCCAGCGCGGCAATGCTGCGCGAATAGCTTTCCGGCGTCATGCCGAGAAATGACGCCAGCTTGCGCTTCTCGAGCGGCAGTTCGAACTCGTTGCTGCCCGTCCGCTGGGCCATGGCGAGCAGCCAATTGGCCACCCGCTCGGTCGAGGAGCGCATGCGGTCGTTCTTGAGGATCCGCGTTACGGCGCGGTAGCGCGCCGCCAGTTCATCGACGATGCCGCGCGCGAAGGCGGGATCGCGGCTGAAGGTGTCGCGAACGACCTGCGAGGGGATCATCAGAATCTGCGATGGCGCCAAGGTCCGCGCCGATTTGAGCCACGGCTCGTCGCGCATGACGGCCGCCAGAATGAAGCTTGATGACGGATAGACGATATCAATCGTCGTCTCTTCAGCATCCCGCGTGGCATAGAGATCGACCGCGCCTTCAACGACGATATAGAGGAAGTCGGGCAGTTCCCCTTCCCTGATGAGTTCGGTGCGCGCGGGAAAGCGTTGCAGCATCGACTGCGCCATCAGATCGGCGAAGGCCTGCTCCGACATCTGCTGAAACAGCGGCAAGACCCGAATCGATTGCACATCGGATGGCCGAACCGGCATTTTCTAGTTCTCCCGAGTCATCACGCACGACACATGATGCATTACAGGTTTGGATTTGCGTCTGCGAGGGTTTGCCGCTTGACTAGTATCAAGCGCAAAAACAATTCCTGTCAAACTACTATCATGCCTTGATCAATACTGAGACAATTCGACACTATTACCAGTCGAGTTGATCAACCTCAAAGTATCATCGTGCTCGGTGAGGATTCCTGTTTGCGAGATTTTTATTCGCGAACGGAGATCGTCATGCCGACGGACATTGCGAAAACTACACCGGGCCAAAGCCAGGCCTTGTGGATGTCGACCATCGCCTTCACGGTGTGTTTCGCGGTCTGGACCATCTTCGCCATCATCGGCGTCCAGATCAAACAACAACTCAATCTGACGGAAACGCAGTTCGGTCTTCTGGTCGGCACGCCGATTTTGACCGGCTCGCTGATCCGCCTCGCGCTCGGCATCTGGACCGACCAGTACGGCGGCCGCGTCGTCTACACCGTGACCATGCTGGCCGCGGCGGTCGCGACCTTCCTGCTCTCTTACGCGCAGACTTATCCGCAGATGCTGCTCGCCGCGCTCGGCGTCGGTATCGCCGGCGGCTCTTTCGCGGTCGGCATCGCCTATGTGTCGCGCTGGTACCCGACCGAGAAGCAAGGCACCGCGCTCGGCATCTTCGGCGCGGGCAATGCCGGCGCCGCCGTCACCAAATTCCTCGCGCCCTTCGTGCTGGTCGCCTATGGCTGGCAGGTCACGGCGCAGGTCTGGGCCGCCGGCATCGCCATCATGGCGATCGTGTTCTGGTTCACCACCACCGACGATCCGGTGCTGCGCGCGCGCCGCGCCCGCGGCGAGAAGGCAACCAGCGCCTGGCTCGAACTCGAGCCGCTCAAGAACATCCAGGTCTGGCGCTTCGGCCTCTATTACTTCTTCGTCTTCGGCGCCTTCGTCGCGCTGTCGCTGTGGCTGCCGCGCTACCTGATCAGCGTCTATGGCGTCGACATCAAGACCGCCGGCATGGCCGCCGCGATGTTCTCGCTGCCGGCCAGCATCTTCCGCATCTATGGCGGCCACCTGTCCGACCGCTACGGCGCGCGGCGGGTGATGTACTGGACCTTCCTGGTCAGCGTCGTCTGCACCTTCGTGCTCGCCTATCCGCCGACCGACTATGTGGTGCGTGGCATCAACGGGCCGATCGCCTTCCACATGGAGATGGGGCTTCCGCTCTTCATCGTCACGGTGTTCGTGCTCGGCTTCTTCATGGCGCTGGGCAAGGCCGCCGTCTACAAGCACATCCCCGTCTATTATCCGAAGAATGTCGGCTCGGTCGGCGGCCTCGTCGGCATGATCGGCGG
>DATMEX010000079.1:0-1694 GCA_035556455.1 Pseudolabrys sp. | reverse complement strand
GAGGGGAGAAGCCATGAATATCGAAACGCGTGCGCTTTTGGTTTTCGTTGCCATCGGCGTTATCGCCGGCTTCCTGGCGTCGCTGCTGATTGGAGGCGGCGGCGGCATCCTGCGCTACCTTATCACGGGCATTATCGGCGCGTTCGTCGGCGGCTATCTGTTCGATGCGCTGAGGATCGATCTCGGCATCGGCAACAAGTTCGTCTCGGAGATCATCACGGCGACGGCCGGTGCCGTCATCGTCGTGCTGCTGGCGCGCCTTATCGCGTAGATCGAGAAGCGGGCTGGGGAACGATGGGGAGGGTGGCCGCTGGAAAACCTTGAACCCTATGCGCCATGGATCGTGATGGCGCTGAACGGTCTCGTCGCCGGCTGGGTTGCCTCCGCCCTACTGGGCGGCCGCGGCGGCATCATCCGCGACATCTTCGTCGGTATCATCGGCGCGTTCGTCGGCGGCGCTCTGGTCCACGCCGGGCTATTGAATGTTCCGGTCCTTACCGACTGGCCATGGGCGCACCTCGTGCTCGTCTCGACCATCGGCGCCATCCTTGTCATCATCCTGGCCCGGATCATCGGACGCTAGACCATGATCGCTTCGGACCCTATCAGTCCGAAGCGTGAATCATCGGTCTAATCAAAAGACTAGAGCCGCATCGCGATTCGAAGAAAAGCGATCGTGCTCTAGCGGCGGCTTCGATGGGGATTTGCCACGGGTTCAAGGTGCCCTAAAATGATCCGATACAGCAGCGGAGCTTGCCCTTGACCTTGAGCATGCCGGCCAAATCGAGTGCTTCGTCCACCACCGCCACGCCGGAGCCGGCGCCAGCGGCTCCACGCCTTGCCAAGCCTTCGTGGATCCGCGTACGCGCTCCAGGATCGGCCGCCCACGCGGAAACCGCCGGCATCGTGCGCCGCCACGGTCTCACGACGGTCTGCGAGGAAGCGGGCTGCCCGAACATCGGCGAGTGCTGGGCCAAGCGCCACGCCACCTTCATGATCATGGGCGACACATGCACGCGCGCCTGCGCGTTCTGCAACGTACGCACCGGCATGCCGCGGCCGCTCGATCCGAGTGAGCCGGCGCGGGTTGCGGAAGCGGCCCGGGCCCTCGGTCTGACCCACATCGTCATCACGTCGGTCGACCGCGACGATCTCGCCGACGGCGGCGCGGCGCATTTTGCCGGCGTCATCGCCGCGTTGCGCGCAGCAGTGCCCTCAACGACCGTCGAAATCCTCACCCCCGACTTTTTGCGCAAGTCTGCGGCGCTCGAGACTGTGCTGGCGGCCGGCCCGGACGTCTTCAATCATAACCTTGAAACGGTTCCACGCCTTTACCTGTCGATCCGTCCCGGCGCGCGCTACTTCCACTCGCTCCGCCTGTTGCAGCGCGCGAAGGAGTTCGATCGCAATCTCTTCACCAAGTCCGGGATCATGGTCGGCCTTGGCGAGACGCGCGAAGAGATCATGCAGGTGATGGATGACATGCGCTCGGCCGGCGTTGACTTCCTCACCATCGGCCAGTACCTGCAGCCGAGCCCGCGCCATGCGCCGGTTGAGCGCTTCGTGCCGCCCTCGGAGTTCGATGCGCTGCGCCAGATAGCCGTCGCCAAGGGCTTCTTGCTCGTCGCAGCAAGTCCCCTGACGCGCTCGTCCTACCATGCGGGCGATGACTTCGCGAAATTGCAGGCGGCGCG
>DATMEX010000078.1:0-24605 GCA_035556455.1 Pseudolabrys sp. | reverse complement strand
GGCCGGGACGCGCGGTCTGGAGATTTTCCAGCATCGACTGCAATTCCTCGAGCAGCCGGCGCGCGGCGTCCTTGTTGCCGGAGCGCGCCATCTGCTCCAGCCGATCGAGCATGCTCTTGAGGTCCTGCTGGCTGAGCGTGCGCGTGTTGCGGTCGAGCGGACGGGCGAGCTGCTGCGGATTCTTCCGCATCTCCTCGGCCAGCGCCTGCAGGAACTTGTCCATCGCGGCGCGCAGATTATCCATCAGCTTCTTGAGTTCTTCGTCGCTGGCGCCGCGCTCCAGCGCCTCGCGCAGCGCATCCTGCGCCTGACGCAGTTGCTGCTCGGCCTGGCTGACATTGCCGTCCTCGATCTGCAGCGCCATCTGCCACAGCCGGGCGACGACATCGCGAAGCTGATCGTCGGCCTTGGCATTGCGCAGGTCGAAGAACACCGAGCGCAAGCCGAGATAGACGCCGGCCTCCGGCGTGAAGCGTTCCGGCGCGATGGCCAGCGCATCGAGCGCTTCCAGAACCACCGGCTTCTCATTGGCGTCGAGCGCGAGGATGCGGCGCTGCTCGACGAGCGCGCGCGCCAGAGGCTTGACGAAGATACGCTGCGGCAGCGTGAGTTCGCGCGGCGCGCTTTCGCCGATATTGCCGGCTTCGTCGCGCACGGTGAGCGTCACGGTGACGGCGCTGCCGGCCCAGGGATTTTCGGTGAGGTCCTGCGTGGTCTGCGCGGCGCCGGCGCGGGTGCGCGCCTGCGGCAGCGTCAGCGGAAATTGCGGCGCATCGAACAAGGGACGGCGCTTGCTATCGGTCTTGTCGCCGCCCGCGGGCTTGTCGTCCTTCAGCGCGAAGATCGCCTTGCCTTCGACGATGCCGTAATCGTCTTCCATCTTGTAATCGAGCCGCAGGGCGCCGCGCGCCTGCCGCTCCGGATCCTTGGTCAATTCCACGGTCGGCGCGCGATCGGGAATGGCGGCGAAGCTCCACACCGGATCGGTCGAGGAAGCGCCGCGCAAGGTCACCTTGCCGTCGGTCTTGATGACAAAGCGGCGCTCTTCGGTACCGGCGGGCAGCGCGGTCTTCGGATCGAGCGGCACGTCTTCGATGCCGCCGGCACGTTCGATATCGAACGTCACATTGCCGGTCGAACGCACGACGAGCTGGCTCCCCGTCGGCACCGAGATCGGCGCATTGGCCAGATCGACCGGCGGGTTCGCATCGCCCGGACGCACGCCCGGCAGCATTACCGGCGGCCGGCCGGTGTAGTTCGGCGGCGTGACCCACGCATCGATGCGGAAATTGGCCGGCGCCACCACGCCCTTCCAGTCGAAGGCGGCGGTGACGCGCTTGATGCGCTCGCCGCCGGCCGAGACAAACGTCGCGGCGACCAGCAGCAGCACCAGCGCGCGCAGCGCCATCGGATCGCGCAGCGACAATTTCGGCTGCGGCCAGCCGGCCTTCAGCGATTTGGCCGACATCAGCGCGCGTTCGAGATGCGCCTGCCACAAAGCCTGCGCGACGGGATCGTTGCGGTTGGCGGAGATCTGATCGGCGATGGAGGTGGCCGGGCGATGCACGGCGCCGCTGCCGGCATCGAGACGGCGCAGGCCATCGCGGTCGCTCGGCACCCGCAGGCGCAACAGCGGAATGGCGGCGGCGATGAATACCAGGGCGAAGACGACAAGACCGATGATGCGGCCGAGCGGCGGCAGCGCGAGCCACAGACCGGCCCATGACAAAGCGAGGAACAGGCCGAGCGCGGTGGCGAGCGCCGCCAGCGCCGGCCACAGCCGCTCCCACAACAGGCTGCCGCGGGCGCGCTTGACGGCGCGCGCCAGCATCAGCCGCGCCGGGTGCGGCCTGTTGCTCTCCTGCGCAAGGTCTTGTTCGTCCAAAGGCACTCCGCGTCGCTACCGGGGCCGGAGAATCTCGTCATCGACGAGGCTAACACGTTACCGGAGCCTACCAGCAAGCAAGCCCCGCGCCACGTAACAAGAATGTCAGGCGCTATGCGGGTTCAAAAACGCTTCAGAGCCAGCCCGGTATGCGATCGAGCGCGATTAATTGGTCAACTTCAAGGCGGGGGCGGACCACGGCCCAATCGGCGCCCTTGACCAGCACTTCGGGCACCAAGGCCCGGGTATTGTAGGTTCCGGCCTGTACGGCGCCGTAGGCCCCGGCGGTCATGACTGCCATGAGGTCGCCGCTCCTCGGTTCCGCCATTTCGCGGTCGAGGCCGAGGAAATCGCCGCTCTCGCAGACCGGACCGACGATATCGGCGCGAATGCGGCTGGCCGAGGCCGCCGGCAAGGTGACCGGGCGGATGGCGTGATAGGCCTCATACAAAGTCGGGCGGATCAGGTCGTTCATCGCCGCATCGACGATGACGAAGTGCTTGGCCTCGCCGTGCTTCACGAACAGGACGCGGGTGACGAGAATGCCGGCATTGCCGACCAGCAGCCGGCCTGGCTCGAAGATCAGCCGGCAGCCGAGATCCTTCACCGCGCGCTTGACGACGTCGGCATAAGCGTCGGGCAGCGGCGGCGGCTCGTTGTCGTCGCGATAGGGAATGCCCAGCCCGCCGCCGAAATCGACATGCGAGATGGTGTGGCCGTCGGCGCGCAGATCGCGCACGAACTCGGCCATCAGCGCGAAGGCATTGCCGAACGGATCGAGGTCGGTGATCTGGCTGCCGATATGCATGTCGACGCCGGACACCTGGATGCCCTTGAGCTTCGCGGCATGCGTATAGACATCGCGCGCGCGGCTGATCGGAATGCCGAACTTGTTCTCGGACTTGCCGGTGGCGATCTTGTGGTGCGTCTTGGCATCGACGTCGGGATTGACGCGCACCGAGACATGCGCGGTGCGGCCCTTCGACGCCGCGACCTGCGACAACAGATCGAGCTCGGGCTCGGACTCGACGTTGATGCAGAAGATGCCTTCATCGAGCGCCAGCGCCAGCTCCTGCGCGGTCTTGCCGACGCCGGAGAACATGATCTTGTCCGCCGGAATGCCGGCGGCGCGGGCGCGCTTCAATTCGCCGCCGGAGACGACATCGGCGCCAGCGCCCAGCTTGGCCAAGGTCTTGATGACGGCCTGGTTGGAATTGGCCTTCATCGCGTAGCAGATCAGCGCGTCGGTATCGGCGAAGGCGGCAGCGAATACCTTGTAGTGACGCTCCAGCGTCGCCGACGAATAGCAATAGAACGGCGTGCCGACTTCCTCGGCCAGCGTTACAAGGTTGACGTCCTCGGCGTGGAGGACGCCATCGCGATAATCGAAATGATGCATCGGGCTGACCGATAAGAGCGCGCGGGGATTAGTTCAGAAGACCGTCGAGGAAAATGCGTTTCTTCTCCCCTTTCGGCGTCTCCAGCATGTTGCCGCCACCCTGGTTGGGGCTGCCCATCGGCGACACGGCGATGGGATTGAGCGGCGACGGCTTGGGCTGCTCGACCGCCGCGTCCGCGGCGGAGGCGCTCGGCGGCGGATCGAGCGGGCCCTTGCGGCCGCAGGCGGCAAGACCCAGCGACGCGACCAGCGCGCCGACGAGGGCAAGGCGGGGAAGAGCACGATTCAGTCGGGTCACAGGTAACTCCACGTTCGGCCCAGCTTAGCAGACCGCGCGGCTATTTTGCGAACAGAAAGCCGATGAGCGGGTAGCCGCCCAGGACGATGATGGCGGTGGCGATGAGGTTGAGCCAGACGCCGGCCCGCGCCATTTGCGCGATCGTCACTCGCCCGCTGGCGAAGATAATGGCGTTGGGCGGCGTCGCAACCGGCAGCATGAAGGCGCAGCTGGCGGCAATCGCCAACGGCACCGCCAGCACCAGCGGCGGCAGGCCGAGGCTGATCGCAACGGCGGCGGCGAATGGCAGGAAGGTGGCCGCGCTCGCCGTGTTGCTGGTGAGCTCGGTGAGAAAGATCATGCCCACGGTCACGGCGGCAACGATCAGGATTACCGGCCAGGAGCCGAGGCCCGACATCGTCGATGCCAGCCAGGCGGCGAGCCCCGAGGATTCGATCGCGGCCGCAAGCGTCAGGCCGCCGCCGAACAGCAACAGCACGCCCCAGGGCAGCTCCTTCAGATCGTCCCAGGTCAGCAGGCGGCCGCCTTTCGGCATGCCGGACGGCAACAGAAACAGGGCCAGCGCCGCCGCCACCGCGACGGTGGTGTCATTGAGGGCCGGCACATAGGGCGTCAGCAACGGACGGAAAATCCAGCCGATCGCGGCGGCGACCAGCACGCAGATGACGCGGATCTCGGCCGGGGACAACGTTCCGAGTTCGCGGCGGCCGCGGCCAATGACCTCGTCCATGTCGACGGCATTGGTCAGCGCCACCGGGTGCAACCGCGTCAATACCAGCCACGCGGCCACCAGCATTCCCGCGGACACCGGCACACCCAGCACCATCCACTGCGCAAAACCGATCTGGATGTCGTATTCGCGCGCCATCAGGCCGGCGAGCAACGCGTTCGGCGGCGTGCCGATCAGCGTCGCGATGCCGCCGATGCTGGCGCCATAGGCGACCGACAGCATCAACAGGACGCCGAGATTTTCCTTGGAGCGCGCATCGTCGATGTTGCGATCGAACAGCGCCAGCACCGAGGTGGCGATCGGCAGCATCATCAGCGCCGTCGCGGTGTTGCTGACCCACATGCTGAGAAAGCCGGTCGCCAGCATGAGGCCGGCGGAAATCCGCGCCGGCGACGTACCGACCGATGCGATGATGCCGAAGCCGATGCGCCGGTGCAGCTCCCAGCGCTGGGTGGCGATGCCGAGAATGAAGCCGCCGAGAAACAGAAACACGATGGGATCGGCGTAAGGTGCGGTTGTCCCGCCCACCGACGCGATGCCGAGCAGCGGAAACAGCACCACCGGCAGCAAGGCCGTGGCCGAAACCGGAATGACCTCGACGATCCACCACGCCGCCATCAAGGCGGCGACCCCGGCGACCCGCATCGCTTCCGGCGTCAGCCCCTCTGGAGTCGGCACGAGAAGGCTGGCGGCAAAGGCGGCCAGCCCGACGGCAAATCCAATCAACCGGGCCCTGCCCTGCACGGGGTTCGGCATTAAGCGCTTATTCCTTGGCGAGCTTCTTCAGCCACTTCTTGGCCTGCGCCTTGACGTTCTTCGGCGCCGTGCCGCCATAGCTAACGCGGCTCTTCACCGAACGATCCACCGACAGCACGCTGAACACGTCATCGGTGATCTTCGGCTCGACCGTTTTCATCTCCTCAAGCGACAAACGGTGCAGCGGCACGCCCTTGGCCGAGGCAGCTGCGACGATTCGTCCCGTGATGTGATGCGCCTCGCGGAATGGAATGTTGAACGTGCGCACCAGCCAGTCGGCGAGATCCGTGGCGGTGGCATAGCCGTCGCCGGCCGCCTTCTTCATCTTCGGCGCGTCGGGCACGAGATCGACCACCATGCCGGTCATGGCGGCGATGGCGAGGGAGAGCGCGGACAGCGCGTCCATCACGCCTTCCTTGTCCTCCTGCATGTCCTTGGCATAAGCCAGCGGCAGGCCCTTCATGACGATGAGCAGGCCGTTGAGCGCGCCGATGATGCGGCCGGTCTTGGCGCGCACCAGTTCGGCGGCGTCCGGATTGCGCTTCTGCGGCATGATCGACGAGCCGGTCGTGAATTTATCCGACAGCTTGACGAGGCCGGTGAGCGGCGAGGTCCAGATGATGATCTCTTCGGCGAAGCGCGACAGATGCATCGCCGTGATCGAGGCGGCCGCGAGCGTCTCCAGCGCGAAGTCGCGGTCCGACACGGCATCAAGCGAGTTGGCGGTCGGCCGGTCGAAACCGAGCGAGGCCGCGGTCATGTCGCGATCGAGATCGAATGAGGTGCCGGCAAGCGCGCCGGAGCCGAGCGGCGATTCATTGAGACGCTTGCGCGCATCGGCGAAGCGGCCACGATCGCGGCCCGCCATCTCGACATAAGCGAGCAGATGATGGCCGAACGTCACGGGCTGCGCGGTTTGCAAATGCGTGAAGCCCGGCATCACGGTGGCGGCGTGTTCGAGCGCCTTGTCGGCGAGCGCGTGCTGATAGGCCTTGAGCGCCGCATCGAGCGTGTCGATGGTATCGCGCACCCACAGTTTGAAATCGGTCGCCACCTGGTCGTTGCGCGAGCGCGCGGTATGCAGGCGGCCGGCCGGCGCGCCGATCATGTCGGTGAGCCGGCTCTCGACGTTCATGTGGATGTCTTCGAGCGCACGCTTGAAGGCGAATTTGCCGCCCTCGATTTCTGACAGGATCGTGTCTAGACCGTGAGCGATCTTTTTCGCATCGTCCGCCGCAATGATGCCTTGCTTGGCCAGCATGTCCGCATGGGCCTTGGAGGCGGCAATGTCCTGGCGGTAGAGATGCCGGTCGAAGTCGATGGAGGCGTTGATTTCCTCCATGATGGCGTCGGGACCCGTGGCAAAACGCCCGCCCCACATTTTGTTGCTCATCATGTCGCCCTTAACCTGTGCCGCTCTAAACTGTGTCGCTCTAAATTCTGCGCTGTGACGTCATAACCAACCTGCCGAATGCGAAGCCGATCATGACAGAAGCCGCCCGCACCCTCGCCAAGAAACGCGTCGCCATGGTCCTGGCGGGAGGCATTGCCGGCGTGGCCGTCGGGCTGGGCGGGATATACGGGATCAGCACCCTGATAGGCAACAAAGGGCCCGCCGCGGCCACCGGCGCCAATGCCGCCTGTCAGGGCGCCGTCGATCTCGCCAAAGAGATCGCGCCGCTGGTGCGGGGCGAAGTGGCCGCCGTCAGCATGGCCAAGACGCCGCTCAAGGTGCCGGGCTTCGCATTCCAGGATGCTTCGGGCGCCAAGAAGAGCATCGACGATTTCCGCGGCAAGACCATTCTGCTGAACCTGTGGGCCACCTGGTGCACGCCGTGCCGCGAGGAAATGCCGACGCTCGAGGCGCTGGAGCAGAAGAAGGGCGGCGACGATTTCCAGGTGGTGGCGATCAATATCGACACCCGCGATCCCGAGAAGCCGAAGGCCTGGCTCAAGGATGTCGGCATTAACGGCCTCGCCTATTACGCCGATCCGGAAGCGCGGGCGTTCCAGGAATTGAAGGCAGCAGGCCGCGCCTTCGGCATGCCGACGACCATGCTGATCGACAACAAAGGCTGCGAAATCGGCACTTTGGCCGGGCCGGCGCACTGGTCGAGCGATGATGCGATCAAGATGATCGATGCCGCGATCGCCGGCGCCAAGCGCGGCGGCTAACGCCGGTCGAGCGCGCCCTTACGCCGAGGTATTCAGGACGTTGCCGGTCGTGCTCGACACCGCGGAGCTGGCGGCCGTCGCGGCATTATAGTTTTGGCGCGTCGTATCGAGCAGCGCCTGGGCGTTCGCGAGTTCCTGTTCGCGCGCCGCCCAGGCCGTTTTGGCTTGCGCCTGGATGCGGTCGGCCGCGCGCTGAGCGGCGATCGTCGCCAGACCGGAAATCTTGTTGGTGGCGGCGCCGGCAAGGGCCGAGCCGATCGAACTCAGCGCCGATTGCGTGTTGCCCAGATACTTGCTGACTCGCGCGCGCTGCGTCTGAAGGTTCTGTTGAGCCGACTGACTTCCGTTCCAGCCGAATTGAATACCAATCTGTCGCTTCGCGATCTGCATGGCCCGACCTTAGGGAACGATTCGTTAACGTGAATTTTATGCGGGCCCACGCCGCCGCGCCCTCTTGACGCACCTTCGCGCGGCCCTATACTTAACCAAATGGTTCAGTATTCACCCGCCGCGCTCGACCGCACCTTCGCCGCCCTCGCCGACCCCACCCGGCGCGCGCTGCTGGCGCGGCTCAGCGAAAGCGAGGCGGTCAGCGTCAGCGACCTCGCAAAGCCCTTCGACATGTCGCTGCCGGCGATCATGAAGCATCTCGACGTGCTCAGGGACGCCGGCCTCGTCAGCCGCGAGAAGAACGGCCGCATCGTCTCGTGCCGCCTCAATGCGGGGCCGATGCAGGAAGCCAATGAATGGTTGAACCGCTACCAGCGGTTCTGGACCGAGCGCCTCGATCAACTCGAAGCCTTACTGGAGAATGACGCATGGACATCGCCGTCAGAACAAACGTCGCGCCAAGCCTCACCATCAAGCGCCGCTTCAACGTCGCCCCGGCGAAAGTCTTCGCCGCCTGGACCGACCCCCAGAAAATGATGCGCTGGATGGGGCCGGCCAACGTGACCCGATGCGAAGCCAGCAGCGATTTGCGTGAAGGCGGCCGCTACGACATTCGCATGATCAGCGATGGCGAGGAGCACAATGTCGGTGGCGTCTATCGCACGATCGTGCGGGACGAGAAACTCGTCTTCACCTGGGCCTGGCATTCGACGCCGGAGCGCGAGTCGCTCGTCACCGTCACCATCAAGGCGGACGGCGACGGCTCGCTGATGACGCTGCTGCACGAGCAGTTCTTCGACGAGGCCGCGCGCGACCGCCACAATCAGGGCTGGACCGGCACGCTGCTGCGGCTGGAGACCTTCCTGCACACCGACGGCATGCCGGCGCCTCATGGCAAGATCGTCTGGAACGAACTCAACACCCACGATGTCGAAGGCGCCAGGCGCTTCCTCGGCACGACGCTCGGCTGGACTTTCGAGGCCAGCCCGATGCCGACCTTCACCTACTGGATCATCAAGAAGGGCGACGAGCGCATCGGCGGGATCTTCGACCTGGATTCCGATCCGCAATGCAAGGACGTGCCGGAGCACTGGCTCACTTACATCGCCGTCGATGACGTCGATGCGCGGCTCAAGGCAGCGCTGGCCGCCGGCGCCACGGAGGGCCGGCCGCCGCAGGACATTCCCGGCGTCGGCCGCATGGCCGTGCTGCTGCAGCCGGGCGGCGCGATGGTGGCGTGGCTGACGCCGAAGCCGATGTGAGCCGACGGCTCTCTCAGCGTCATCGCCCGCGAAAGCGGGCGATCCAGTAACCACCGAATTCCAGCGAATACTGGATCGTCCGCATTCGCGGACGATGACAACAGTTGATTGAACTCGTGACGGTCCCGGATCTGCAGCGCATCACTTAACGTGCTGCGCTGCGCCCGGGACAAGGGCGCTCAGCGCGTCGGGACCGGCTTGTCGCCGCGATAGTCGTAGAAGCCGCGCTGCGTCTTGCGGCCCAGCCAGCCGGCTTCGACGTATTTCACCAGCAGCGGGCACGGACGATACTTGGAATCTGCCAAGCCTTCGTGCAGCACCTGCATGACCGACAGGCAGGTGTCGAGGCCGATGAAATCGGCGAGCTCGAGCGGCCCCATCGGATGATGCGCGCCCAGACGCATGGCGGTGTCGATCGCCTCGACGTTACCGACGCCCTCATACAGCGTGTAGATCGCCTCGTTGATCATCGGCAGCAGGATGCGGTTGACGATGAAGGCCGGGAAGTCTTCCGACACCGCGATGGTCTTGTGCAGCTTGGAGACGAAGATCTTGCTCGCCTCGAACGTCGAGTCATCGGTGGCGATGCCGCGGATCAGCTCGACGAGCTCCATCAGCGGCACCGGGTTCATGAAGTGGATGCCGATGAAGCGTTCGGGGCGGTCGGTCGAGGCGGCGAGCCGCGTGATCGAAATCGACGAGGTGTTGGAGGCGACGATGGCTTCCGGCTTCAGCGCCGGACACAGATCGGCGAAGATCTTGCGCTTGGCTTCTTCCTTCTCGATCGCCGACTCGATGACGAGGTCGCAGGCGGCGAGATCCTCGAACTTCTCGGCGGCGCCGATGCGCCCGAGCGCGGCCTTGCGGTCGTCTTCCGAGATGGTCTTCTTGGAAACCTGACGGGCCATGTTGCCGTTGATCGTGGCCATGCCGGCCTTGATGCGATCGGGCGAGATATCGTTGAGCTTCACGTCGAAGCCGGCAAGCGCACAGACATGGGCGATGCCATTGCCCATCTGACCCGCGCCAATTACCCCGACTGTCTTGATAGTGACGGCCATTTCTGATCCGATTTGTTCTTGTTTCTGGCGGGGCAAACCCGCTCCTGTCCCGTATTTACGCCGAACCGGGGCGCTGCGCCACCGGAACAAGACGCCACAGCCCCCAAGGAGCCATGGTCGTCGTGAACCGGCGGTTGAACACGCCATCCGAAAAACGGAGCGCCGACCGGTGAAACGTCCGGCCAATTACCGTCCGGCCAGTTACTTTCCGGCTTTGCCCAGTTCCTCGGCCAATTCCGGCAACGCCGTATAGAGATCGGCGACCAGGCCATAATCGGCGACCTGGAAGATCGGCGCTTCCTCGTCCTTGTTGATGGCGACGATCACCTTGGAGTCCTTCATGCCGGCCAGATGCTGGATCGCGCCGGAGATACCGACCGCGATGTACAGTTCCGGCGCCACGACCTTGCCGGTCTGCCCGACCTGCCAGTCGTTCGGCGCATAACCGGCATCGACCGCGGCGCGCGAGGCGCCCATCGCCGCACCGAGCTTGTCGGCGACCGGCTCGATGTACTTGGTGAAGTTCTCGCGGTTCTGCATCGCGCGGCCGCCGGAGATGATGATCTTGGCCGAGGTGAGTTCGGGACGATCCGACTTCGACAGCTCTTCGCCAACGAAAGACGACACCGCCGGATCAGCCGCGGCGGTGGCGTTCTCCACCGAAGCCGAACCACCCTCGCCCGCGGCCTGGAAGGTCGAGGTGCGCACGGTGATGACCTTCTTGGCGTCCGTCGATTTCACCGTCTGGATGGCGTTGCCGGCATAGATCGGACGCTCGAAGGTGTCGGGCGCGATCACCTTGGTGATTTCCGAGATCTGCATGACGTCGAGCAATGCCGCGACGCGGGGCATCACGTTCTTGCCCGAGGTCGTGGCCGGCGCGACGAGAGCGTCGTAGGAGCCGGCAAGCGACACGAGCAGCGCCGCGAGCGGCTCAGCGAGCGCATGCTCGTAGGCCGCGCCGTCCGCGAGCAGCACCTTGGCGACGCCGTCGAGCTTGGCGGCGGCATCCGCGGCTGCCTTGGCGTCCTTGCCGGCGACGAGAACGTGGACGTCGCCGCCCAGCGCCTTGGCCGCCGTCAGCGCCTTGTGGGTGGCATCCTTGAGCGACTTGTTGTCGTGCTCGGCGAGAAGAAGCGTCGTCATGATCAAAGCACTCCCGCTTCGTTCTTGAGCTTGGAGACGAGTTCGGCGACCGAGCCGACCTTGACGCCGGCCTTGCGGCCCGACGGCTCCGTTGTTTTCAGAATCTCGAGGCGCGGCTTCACATCGACGCCGTAATCGGCGGCGGTCTTTTCCTCGATCGGCTTCTTCTTCGCCTTCATGATGTTCGGCAGCGAAGCGTAGCGCGGCTCATTGAGACGCAGATCGGTGGTGACGATGGCCGGACCCTTGAGCTTCACGGTCTGCAGGCCGCCGTCGACTTCGCGCGTCACGGAGATGCTGTCGCCGTCGATGGCGAGCTTGGAGGCGAAGGTGCCCTGCGCCCAGCCGAGCAAGGCGGCGAGCATCTGGCCGGTCTGGTTGGAGTCGTCGTCGATCGCCTGCTTGCCCATGATGACAAGGCCCGGCTGTTCGGCTTCGACGATGCTCTTGAGGATCTTGGCAACGGCCAGCGGCTCGACCACGCCGTCGGCCTTCACCAGGATGCCGCGGTCGGCGCCCATGGCGAGACCGGTGCGGATGGTCTCGGAAGCCTGCTGCGGCCCGATCGACACCACGACGATTTCGGTGGCCTTGCCGGCTTCCTTGAGCCGGATCGCTTCCTCGACGGCGATCTCGTCGAAGGGGTTCATCGACATCTTGATGTTGGCGAGCTCGACGCCCGAGCCGTCCGCCTTGACGCGAATTTTGACGTTGTAATCGACAACCCGTTTTACGGGCACGAGAATTTTCATATTGTCTTTCCCGGTCGGCGCCATCTCTTGAAATGCGGGCGCTAGCTAATGGCCGCAATATCGGCCTGTCAACGCCTCAGCGGTTATGGCTGAGCGAGGGGCCATTATCGATCCGCGCTAGCGGTTCTTTCCCGGCGCCCACAGCACGTCGCTGGCGCCCTGGTCGTTGGCATAGCGGCCGGCGACGAACAGATAATCCGACAGCCGGTTGACGTATTTGAGCGAAGGTTCCGAAACGCCGTCGTGGTCGGTGTCGCGCAGCCTGACCATGATGCGCTCGGCGCGCCGGCACACCGTGCGCGCGAGATGCAGGTAAGCGGAAGCCGGACTGCCGCCGGGCAGGATGAAGGATTTGAGCGGCGCCAGATCGGCGTTGAGCCGGTCGATTTCGCTCTCGAGCCATTCCACTTGCGCATCGGTGACGGTCAGTCGCGCACCGCCCGGCCCTTTCTCGGCGAGACACAGATCGGCTTCGACATCGAACAGGTCGTTCTGGATGTGGCCCAGCGCGGCATCGAGGGTCTGGTCGGCGGCAGTATGCAATCGCACCAGCCCGATGACGGAATTGACCTCGTCCAGCGTGCCGTAAGCCTCGACCCGCAAATCGTACTTCTTGCGCCGGTCGCCGGAGCCGAGCGCCGTCGTGCCGTCGTCGCCGGTCCGGGTGTAGATGCGGTTCAGAACGACCATACGGAGCCCTCTTAGAATGCCCGGGCGACAGGGGCGCGCGTCAGCCGCGCATCACCCAGATCGTCGCCATGATGACAACGATGGCGACGAATTGCAGCAGGACGCGCAGCCGCATCAGCTTCTGGGAGCGGTTCGGCGAGCCGCCGCGCATCATGTTGATGAGGCCGAGCACGAGCACAGCACCCACGGCGATGATCGCTGCGGGAACGGCGAAATGGGAGAGGAAATCGGACATGGTGCGGGCTCTTACCACCCCGGCCCGGCCCGAGCCAGAGCCGTCGAGATGGTGGGCACAACCCGCCCTCGCCACATGGTTGTATTTATGATAAATCCGATTGTGGCGTGCAGGGTGGTCGGGGGCGTTGAATGGTGCCGGGTTTGGGAAAATGGGCACCCGGGCCGACGACGCCGCTTCGCGCCAAACCGGCTGATCCGGTGTCCCGCCCCGCCTTTGCAGGTAGGCCGCGCCCTGGGCCTGCAAGCGATACCGCCGGTGGCCGGGATGAGGAGGCGCGTGCTCGCGCACTGGGGGCCGAACTCGGCATCGCCTTCGAGCTCCTCGACAGCACTGCCCGCGCCGACTGCCCGCTCGACGACCGGACCCTCATCGCCAAAGCAGCCAGCGGTCTCCTGCCGCTGCGCGACCGCGATGGCACGCCGCTGGTTGCCATCGCCCCCAGCGGTCTCGCCATTCCCGGCCTGGCCCGGCTTGTGCGCCGCGACCCAGCGATCGCCGCACGCCTTCGTCTCACCACAGGCGAACGGATCGCCGGCTTCGTGCTGCGCACCAGCGGCCCGGCCCTGATCAAGGCCGCGACCGACGGCCTGGCCAAGCGCTGGCCGGCGCTTTCAGCCAAGGGGCGATGCAGCCGGAGTAACCTCGCGGTGCTCACCATCATCATCGCGCTCGTTCCGGCCTCGGCGATTACCGCGCCCGCGGCCACACAAACAACCATCGAACTCCTGCTATCGATGCTGTTTCTGGCCTGGCTCGGCCTGCGCCTGATGGGGGCGATCGTCGGCGAGCGGCCACCGCCGCCGGATCGGGCCCTGCCGGACAGCGCGTTGCCGGTCTACAGCGTGATCGCCGCGGTCTACCGGGAGGCGAAGTCCGTCGCCGGGCTGCTCGCGGCCATCGAACGGCTCGACTATTCACCGGAAAAGCTGGACGTCATCATCGCGGTGGAAGCCGACGACAGCGACACCCGCGCCGCGCTCGCCTCTATCCGTCCCAGATTCCCGATCACCGTCATCCCGGTGCCGCCGCAAGGGCCGCGCACCAAGCCAAAGGCGCTCAACGTCGCGCTGCCTTTCGCGCGCGGCACCTACACCGTCATCTATGACGCCGAAGACCGGCCCGAACCCGGACAATTGCGCTGCGCGTTGCAGGCTTTTCTCGCCGGCCCCGCCAATCTGGCTTGCGTGCAGGCGCGGCTCTCAATCGACAACACTGACGACAGCTGGCTCGCCGGCTATTACACCGCCGAATATGCCGGCCAGTTCGACGTCTTCATGCCGGGTCTGGCGGGGCTCGGCCTGCCATTGCCGCTCGGCGGCTCGTCCAATCACTTCCACACCGAAACCCTGCGCAAGGCGGGCGCCTGGGACCCTTTCAACGTCACGGAAGATGCCGATCTCGGCATGCGGCTGGCGCGGTTCGGCTACCGCACCGGGATGATCCGCTCGACGACCTACGAGGAAGCACCGGCGCGGCCTGGGGCCTGGCTGCGTCAGCGCACCCGCTGGTTCAAAGGCTGGATGCAGACCTGGCTTGTCCATACGCGCGAACCCGTCGTGCTGCTGCGCCAACTGGGGCCGGCCGGTTTCGCCGCCTTTCACCTCATGGTCGGCGGCAATGTGCTGGCGGCGCTGGTGCATCCTTTATTCGCCGCGGCGCTGATCGGCCTGGCGGTCCAGAATGCCGGCCTCTGGAGCGGCGATCGCCCGGCCGACTTTGCGACCTGGTACGCCGTGACGGCGATGATCGGCTATCTCAGTTCGGCGGCGATCGGTTGGCTCGGACTTTGGCGGCGCGGCCTGACGTCGTCAGCCTGGGTCCTGCTGCTGACGCCGCTGCACTGGATGTTTCTCTCGACCGCGGCATGGCGCGCGCTTTATCAATTGTTCGCGGCGCCGTTCGTCTGGGAGAAGACCGAGCACGGCCTTGCGCGCTCGTCGCGGCGCGCCACGCGCCTCGCAAAGGCGCTCGCCGAGCTCGACCGCAATCTCGCCATCGCAAGGGACAGCGGCCACCTGCCGACGATCAACGCGAAGACTACAAGAACTTCCGTAGATCGGCGGCCGCCTCTTCAGGCGAGCGCTTGAGATTGAACGGCGCGACGAAGCGGCCCTGCTTGTCCATCAGATAGACGATGGCGGTGTGGTCCATCGTGTAGTCGTCGCCCTTGGTCGGGATTTTCTTCGAATAGACGCGATAGGCCTTTTCCGCGGCTTCGATCGATGCACGATCGCCGGTCGCGGCCGTCAGACGTGGATCGAAGCTCGACAGATAGTCCTTCATGATCGCCGGGGTATCGCGCTCGGGATCGACCGAGATGAACAGCGCATTGGCGCGGTCGGCATCCTTGCCGAGGGCGCGGAACATCTCCGACACTTCGAACAGCGTGGTCGGGCAGACGTCGGGACAATGCGTGAAGCCGAAGAACACCAGCAGCGGCTTGCCCTTGAAATCCTGGTCGGTGATCGGCTGGCCGTTCTGGTTGGTCAGCTTGAACGGCCCGCCGACCGCCGACGCGCTCGAAACCGCGTTGTTGCCGAAATTGCCGGTCGCGTACCACAGCGCACCGAGGAACACGCCGAGGCCGGTCAGAAACGCGGCGAGAACAAGCATCAGGTGAGTGGAGCGGGACGTCGTCATCGGCGAGGATATTCCGTTCAGAAGTTGGCTTCGGCCGCGGTCAGAAGCACGCGGCCAGTCCGGTGCGCACCATTTCGAAGAAAACGGCGCTGCCAAAATAGGCCCACAGGCCGATGGTGGCAGCGACCAGAATCCCGACCGCCAGCGACAGCACCAGCGCAGGCCAGGGAATCGTCGAGCTTGGCGCTGAAACCGTCATGTCGTCCCCCTATCGGAACACCACCCGCTTATCGAAATCGCTTTTGCGGCTGGAACAGGCCATTAGCGGTACCTATTTGACATAGGGCGGATCGCCGCGCCCTGCAATGACTGCGGCGGACCGCGCCGACGTTAACCATATTATGCTCGGAAGCCCTAAAAACCGTGCGTTTTGAGCAGCCGCGTTGACTCAAAAGGTTAAAGTGGCAATGAATGCCCTTCGGCATCAGTTAAGAATTTTTCTCCCTATGGAGCTGTCTATGCGTACCGCTTTGGCCCTTCTCGTCGCCGCCTCTTTGTCCGCCGCGGGCACGGCGGCCTGGGCCCAGAACGCCCCGGCACCCGCCGCAACTCCGGCGAAATGCGAAAATCCGAACGCGCTGGGCGTCGCGCGTGTCGTTGAGATCGACACCACCGGTGCGCCGGGCTTCGGCTTCGAGCACTTCAAGGCCTATGACTTCCTACGCGACAAGGAAGTCGTGCTGACCTTCGACGACGGTCCGTGGCCGGGCCACACGCCGGCGGTGCTGAAGGCGCTGGCCGATCAGTGCACCAAGGCGCTGTTCTTCGCCATCGGCAAGCACGCTGGCTGGCATCCTGAAATCCTCAAGCGCGTCGCCGCCGAGGGCCACACCATCGGTTCGCACACCTGGTCGCACAAGGACCTGTCGCGCCTGACCCCGGAAGAAGCCGTGGCGGAATACGAAAAGGGCCTTGCCGCCGTCAGCATCGCGCTCGGCAACAAGCCGGTTGATCCCTTCTTCCGCTTCCCGGCGCTGCGTCATCCGCCGGAAATGATGAAGTACCTGGCCGAGCGCAATGTCGGCATCTTCTCGACCGACCTCGACTCGTTCGACTTCAAGACGCGCAAGCCCGAGCAGGTCATCGCCAATGTGATGAAGAAGCTCGAAAAGAACGGCAAGGGCATCATCCTGATGCACGACTTCCAGCCCGCGACCGCTGCGGCGACACCCGAGCTGCTCAGGCGTCTTAAGGACGGTGGCTACAAGGTCGTGCAAATCACCGGCAAGACCCCGATCGAGCCGAAGAAGGAATATGTCGACATGGTCATGAAGGAAATCGGCGGCGGCATCGAAGACGCGCGCCCGATTTCCAGCGTCATCAAGACCATCAAGGAAAACTGATCCTCCCTTGGGGAGGGATCGGTAACGATTGATGTGACCGGCTGCGCCTGCCACGGCGCGGCCGGTTTCTTTTTGGCACAGGCAAGGCGGGGCGAGGCCCCTTTGGATAGCCGGACCGGCGGCGCTTGCCTTGGACCACCGATTGAGCGCAGACTTCGTTCAGGCCTCCAGATCGAATCGTCCCGCGAGGCCTCCTCCGATCAACAGGGGTTACCCGATGGAAGCAGAAGTCCGGAAACCGCTCCGGGCCACGAAAGACGTGACGCGGCCAGCCACGATCAACATGCCCAAGAAGGAAAAGGCGCCTGAGCCCGACGTGCCGCGCGCAGGCCAGGCGCGGCCCGCGATGGCGCGCTATCGGCTCCAGGTCGATCGCCAGACCAAGGCGACCTTCGCTTCGCTCGAGGATGCGCAGCGCGCCGGACAGGCGATCAAGAAGTCGTTTCCGGTCGTCCAGGTGTCTATCTACGACGCCGAGCAAAGCACCCAGGCCAGCCTCGACTGATGGCCGGCGCTGTGATCCGCGGCCGCGCCGCGGAACGCAACGCCGCCGATTGACGTTGAAGCGTGGCAGAGAGCCGCGCGCCCGCCGTGACATTGCGATTGGCGAAAGGCGAAGCAGCGCCTATCTGCATCGCATGACGAATCGCGCCCGGTGGTTCGTCGCTGTCCCGCCAGCATAAGGCCTCGTCATGCCCGACATCGTGACGATCACCATCAATCCCGCCGTCGATATCTTCGTCGATGTCGAGCGCGTCGAACCGATCAGAAAGTTGCGCTGCTCGTCACCCAAGCGCGACCCCGGCGGCGGCGGCATCAATGTCGCGCGCGTCGCCTGTCGTCTCGGCGGCGACGTGACCGCGATCTATCCGGCCGGCGGGGCCATCGGCAAATTGCTGCAGAAGCTGCTCGACCGCGAAGGCATCCCGAGCGTGGCGACGCCGTCGCATGTCGAGACGCGCGAGAATTTCACGGCCTATGAAACGACGAGCGGCGAGCAGTACCGCTTCGTGCTGCCGGGCTCGTCGCTGCACCGCGCCGAATGGGAGGCGTGCCTTCACCGGCTGACCGCGCTGGAGCGCAAGCCATCTTTCGTCGTCTCGAGCGGCAGTATTCCGCCGGGCGTGCCTGACGATTTCTTCGCCCGCGTCAACCGCGAGGCGCGCAAGCTCGGCGCCCGCACCGTCGTCGATACGTCCGGCGACGCGCTGAGGGCGTCGATCGCCGACGGCGTCGATATCATCAAGCCGAACCTCAATGAGCTCAGCGAATTCACCGGGCACAAGCTCGACAGCGACGCCGCCTGCGTTGCCGCCTGCCGCACGCTGATCGACGACGGCCGTGTGAAGATGGTGGCGCTGACCCTCGGCGGCGACGGCGCCATGCTGGTGACGAAGGACCGCGCGCTTAAATCGAAGCCGCTGGAGATCGAGGTGGTCAGCGCGGTCGGCGCGGGCGACAGCTTTCTGGGCGGCCTCGTCTGGGCGCTGGCGCAGGGCCAATCCGAGGAAGAAGCGTTCCGGGTCGCCGTCGCCGCCGGCACCGCCGCGGTGATGAGCCCCGGCACCGAATTGTGCCGCGCCGGCGAGGTCGAGCAGATACTGCCGAAGGTGGAGGTCGGGGAGATTGGGGGCTGATCCGGCATCCCTGTCATGGCCGGGCTTGACCCGGCCATGACGATGAACGCAACGAAGCAACCGGCGGTTACTTCGTCTCGAGCGCGAACACCCCGTTCCAGTCCGCCGGCGGCGCTTCCTTCTGAAAGCCGGCAATGCGCAAGGTGTAGATATCGACCAGCCGGTCGAGGCCGAAGGGCTGCACCGCCTCGCGGCAGCGCAGGATCATCTGCTCGGCGGCGTCGAAGTCCTGACTCCGATAGGCCTTCAGCATCTCGCCGAACACATCACGCAGGTGCCGATAGGCTTGGCTGCGCGCGACATCGGCGGCGCCTAGCACGGTGTAGACGGTCTCCGGCTCGGTCTTGCCTTTCACGGTGATCTTGTCGAGCTCCAGCGTGGCGAAATTATCGCCGATCGCTTTCGCCGTGGCGCTGCCGATGACGATGCCGACGCCGTAATTCTTGGACTGGCCTTCAAGGCGCGAGGCAAGGTTCACGGCATCGCCGAGCACCGAATAGTTGAAGCGCAGATCCGAACCCATATTGCCGACGACGCAGCGGCCGGTATTGATGCCAATGCCGATCTTGATCGGGATGAAACGCTGACCGCTCGCCGCCGCATCCTTCTCGCGCTGTTCATTGAGCACCTCGACCCGGCGCAACATTTCCAAAGCGGCTTGGCAGGCGTGGCTCTCGTGGTCCTTGTCTGTCAGCGGCGCATTCCAGAATGCCATGACGGCGTCGCCGATATATTTATCGATGGTGCCCTGGTTCTCGATGATGGCATTGGTCAGCGGCGTCAAAAAATTGTTCATCAGGGTGGTGAGACCCTGCGGATCGTCCTTATACAACTCGGAAATGGTAGTGAAGCCACGCACATCCGAGAACATGATCGACATGTTGCGGTCTTCACCGCCCAGCGTCAGCGCGTCGTGCGAATGGGCGAGCTGCGACACCAGCTCCGGCGACAGATATTGACCGAAGGCGGTGCGGATGCGGCGGCGCTGCCACTGTTCGCGAAAGTAATTGGTGAAGATCAGCGTCAGATAAATGAGGAATGTTGCGAGCAGCGGAAAGGTCGCATCGAGCATCATGCGCTGCTGCGCGAAGAAATACCACGAGCCGCCGACGATCGCGGCCGACACCAGCACGCCGAGGCCGACCATCATCGCCGCGCCAAGGATCGGCCCCAGCGCGATGATGGTGAGCGCGAACACGGTGGCCGTCACCAGCTCCGCGCCGATGGCGTAGCTGGGCCGCATCAGCACCGATTTCGACAGAATGCTTTCCAGGACCTGGGCATGGACCTCGACACCGGACATGGCCGGGTCGATCGGCGTCGCCTTGATATCACGCAGACCGACGGCCGAGGTGCCGACCAGCACCAGCTTGCGCGCGATGCGCTCCGGCGGCACGCGGCCTTCGAGCACGTCCTTTGCCGAGACATAGCGGTTGGTGTCGTAGGGCGCGAAGTGAATCCAGAGCTGGCCCTGGCCGTCGGTCGGGATGTCGAGCGCCGGGATGGCGACGCTGCGCACACCGGCCGGATCGCTGTTGACGCGGAAGGCGGTCGCCCGCGTCACCACGCGCAGCATGTCGAGCGTCAGCGCCGGCATCAACGTATCCTGCGCGATCATCAGCATCGGCACGCGCCGCACGATGCCGTCGGGCTCGGGCTGCATTGTCAGCATGCCGCGTCCGGCCGCAGCCTGCTCTAGCACGGGCAGGTTGCCGATGAGGCCGGGATAATTCAGCAACACGCGGCGCGGATCGGGGCCGATCATGGCGAAGCCGACCGGCGGCGGCTTGGCGGCGCCGTCCGGCAAGTGATGGCCGGATTCGCCGAGCACAACGCGCGAGGCGCCTATGGCCCCGGCGAACACGGCGTCATTGTCCGGCAGCTTGCGCAGCGCCTCGCGCGTCGCGGCGTCGAGGTCGCGAAAACTGTCGGCCGCGATCGCCGGCGACATGCGGTCGGGCTCGGCGAAGATGATGTCGTAGGCAATCACGGCCGCGCCGAGGCGCGTCAGCCGGGTGTTGAGATCGGCAAGCAGCGTGCGCGGCCATGGCCATTGCCCGAGCGCCTTAAGGCTGGCCTCGTCGATATCGACGATCACCGCCGGACGCAGCGGCGCCTCGCGCGGCTTTATGCGCTGATAGAGATCGAAGGTGCGGCTGCGCAGCGCCTCAAGCGGCGCGGGATCGGCAATGCGCAGCAAGACAAGCGCCGCCAGCAGGACGAGGCTGACTGCCCGGCCGACGCCGAACCAGCGCCAGATGCGCCCGACCAGCTTCATGCTATCTCCCGCGGAAAGCGCGCATGAATTGATCGTAAAGCGGCTTCATCAGATAGGAGATGACTGTGCGCTCCCCGGTCTGCACGAAAGCCTCGACCGGCATGCCGGGCAAAAGCTTCAGTTCGCCGAGCTTCTTGAGCTCCTCCGCCGGCAAGCCGATGCGGATGGTGTAGTAGCTCATGCCGGAACGCTGATCGGTCGAGATGTCGGCAGACACCCGCGTCACCTCGCCGTCGATCTCCGGCGTGGTGCGGGTATCGAAGGCCGAGAAGCGTAACACAGCGTACTGGCCGACCTTGACCTGGGCGATGTCCTGCGGCTGCACCTTGGCCTCGACCTGCAGCCGGTCGTTGTCCGGCACGATATACATGATCGGATCGGATGCGGTGATGACGCCGCCGATCGTGTGCACCGCCGACTGAAACACAAAGCCGGTCTGCGGCGCACGGATATCGACGCGGCGCAACTGATCTTCGGCGGTCACCTTGCGCTCGACGAATTCGCCGATCTTGCCGTCGGTCTCGCGCAGCTCCTTGGCGACTTCGCTCGACAGATTCTGATCGATCTGGATGATCTGCAGGCGGATTTCGGCGATACGGCCGCGCGACTGCGCCGCCACCGCGAGCAGTTGCGCACGCTCGCCGCCGAGCCGCGCCATTTCGCGCTCGAGCTGGGTGAGGCGCGAGAGCTGCACCAGATTCTTGTTGTAGAGATCGCGCACGCCCGCGAGCTCGCGGCCGATGAGGTCGAGCTCCTGCGTCTTGGCGGCCTGCTGCGCCTCGATGCCGCCGATCTCCTGTTCGAGCTGGGCGACGCGCTGGCCGAGCTGGGCCTTCTGGCCGGCGCGCTCGGTGCGCCGCAGTTCGAAGAGCTTTTCCTCGCTCGCCAGCGTGGCCGCGGTTTCCGCATCCTTGGCGCGCGCGACGAGATCGGGCGGGAACGCGATCGCCTCTGCGCCATCGCGCTCGGCCTCGAGCCGCGCCTTGCGCGCCAGCTGCTGGTCGAGGCCCTTGGCGACGATGGCGAGATTGGCGCGCATCACGGTTTCGTCGAGCCGCACCAGGACGTCGCCGGCCCTGACGAGGTCGCCGTCGCGCACGCGCAGTTCGCCGACGATGCCGCCGGTCGGATGCTGCACTTTCTGCACGTTCTGATCGACCACCACCGAGCCCTGCGCGATCAGCGCACCCGACAGCTTCACCGTCGCCGCCCAGCCGCCGACGCCGCCGCCTAGCAGAATGACGATCATCAGGCCGACAATGAGATGGCGCCGGATCGATGCGCGCGCCGCCGAAGATGCCCCGAAAGTCCTGGGGGTGTCGTTCATGACACCTGCCCCTTGGTGACCGCGTTCAGCGGCGTCGGCGTGCTGACGCCTTGCGGGCGCTGCAACACCTTCGCCAGCACTTCATCCTTGGGCCCGAACGCCTGGACGCGACCCTGGCTGAGAACAAGGATCTGGTCGACGCCGGCAATCGCACTCGGTCGATGGGCGATGACAATGACGATGCCCCTGCGCTCGCGAACGCCGAGGATGGCGCGCGTCAACGCCGTATCGCCCTCCGAGTCGAGGTGCGAATTGGGTTCGTCAAGCACCACCAGGAACGGATTGCGATAGACCGCGCGGGCGAGCGCAACGCGCTGCGCCTGCCCCGCCGACAAGGACGCGCCGTGTTCACCGACCGGCGTCTCGTAACCTTGCGGCAGCGCAACGATCATGTCGTGGACACCGACGGCTGTGGCGGCAGCAATGACGGCTTCGGCGTCGGGCTTGTCCTCGAAGCGGGCGATGTTCTCCGCCACCGTTCCGGCGAGCAACTCGACGTCCTGCGGCAGATAGCCGATATGCGGCCCCAGTTGCTCCGGCGACCACTGGTCGAGCGCGGCGCCGTCGAGCCGCACCTTGCCGCGCGCCGCGGCCCAGACGCCGACAAGAACGCGCGCCAGCGACGACTTGCCCGAGCCGCTCGGCCCGATGATGCCGAGGCCCTGCCCGGCCTCCAGCTTGAAGGCGATCTCCTGCACCAGCACCTTGTTGGTGCCAGGCGCGGTGGCGGCAATGCCTTCCGCCGTGAGCCGGTGCGACGGCGCCGGCAGCGCCATCGGCTGCTGCGGCGCCGGCATCGACTCGAGCAGAGCGTTGAGCCGCTTCCAGCTCTGCCGTGCGGCAACGAAGCCTTTCCAGTTGGCGATGGCCAGATCGACCGGCGCCAAAGCCCGCGCGCTCAGGATGGACCCGGCAATGATGATACCGGCGGTCGCCTGCTGGTTGATGACCAGCCAGGCGCCGACCGCGAGCACGCCGGACTGCAGCAGCATGCGCAGCACCTTCGAGGCCGAGCTGAGGCCACCGCCAATGTCGCTGGTCTGCTGCTGGTTCGCCAGATAGGCGCGGTTGGCCTTGGCCCACCGCGACGCGATGCGCGGCAGCATGCCCATGGCGATCAGGACCTCGGCATTGCGCCGGCTCGACTCGGCGATGTTGCTGCGCGCGGCCGCCGCCTCCATCGCCGCTTTCGCCGGCAACTGGGTCAGCATCTCGGTGGCTACCGTCAACACGATGAGGATGACGGCGCCGACCAGCGCCGTGAGGCCGATCAACGGATGGAAGATGAAACAGATGGCCAGATAGAGCGGAATCCACGGCAGGTCGAACAGCGCCACCGGGCCGAGTCCGGACAGATAGGAGCGCACCGCGTCGAGATCGCGCAGCGGCTGATTGCCGTCGCCCCGCGTGCCGATGCGCAAGGGCAGCCGCACCAGCGTGTCATAGACGCGGCCGCTCAGGGTTTCGTCCAGCGCGGCACCCACGCGCGCCAGAATGCGGCCGCGGATCGCGTCGAGCACGCCGAGCGCGGCGAACAGCACGACCACGAGGATGAGCAAACCGACCAGCGTCGGCACGCTGCGGCTGGGCAGCACGCGGTCATAGACCTCGAGCATGAAAATGGCGCCGGTCAGCATGAGGATGTTGCTCATGCCCGAAATCAGCCCGGTGCCGATGAACGCGCCACGGCAGGCCGCGAGCGCGGCCGAGAGCTCGGAGCGAATGGGCGTCGACGTGCGATGGGGCGCGCTGGTCGGCATCACTCTGGCTTGGTTCCCATGGATGTTCGCGTTCGAGACGCGTTCCCGTCCATGGAAAACTTATAGGACAGAAAGACGCTCCTGTCGCCGGACAATGTCGAAAAAGTTAACGCCGTGAACGCTTTGCCCCTTCGACAGGACTTTGCGGCAACACCCTCCCGCTACGAGATGATGACGTGATTGACCACGTCATAGATCCGGATATCGGCGAGCGTGAGCGACGCGTGATCGACCCCGGCGAGCGTGACCGTGTTGCCCGCGGCATCTTCAATCACGGCATTGGCGCCGCCGCTGATGTGGGCGAGAACGTCCTGTGCGGTCGCAAACACGTCGCTGTCGAACTGCAGGAAATCCACGCCAGCCGTAAAATCCGTAATCGTGTCGTTACCGAAGTTCGCGTGAAAGACGAATGTATCCGCCCCGCCGCCCCCGGTCAGCGTGTCGTTGCCGGAGCCACCGGCCAGCTTGTCGGAGTGAGCACCGCCGACGATCGTGAAGGCTTCCGATTGGCCATGCAGGTCGATCGTGACGGCTTCAGTGGCGGCCGCGGCCGAAACGATCTCGACGCCCGCGATCGCCCCGTCCGTCGCTCCGAGCGTATTGAGGGCGGCCGAGGTCGACTTCAGATTGATCGTGTCATTGTTGCCTGCACCGAGATCGATGGTGCCGTTGCCGGCAATGATGTGATCGAGCTGCAGCCCCGTCAGCGTGATCGAATCGTCGCCACAGGTGCCGACAAGATTGCCGGTATCGACGTGGGCCACCAGCGGCACGCCAGCTGCAGAGATATCGTCGCCGCTGGCGAGAACATTGATGATATTGGTGCCACCACCGAGAT
>DATMEX010000077.1:0-100816 GCA_035556455.1 Pseudolabrys sp. | reverse complement strand
TTTCTGGTCTTCCCGCAATTCCGCGCTCGGCGCGCGGGTGATGATCTGCGGCGGAATCACTTCGCCGTCGGGGCCGAGCGCGCCCTCGGGCTTCCACGCATTGCGCAGACGCGACAGCCTGAACACCTCGGTTTTGTAGAGGTCCTTGATCGGATTGAAGCCGCCGTTCATGTCGCCATAAAGCGTGGCATAGCCGACCGACATCTCCGACTTGTTGCCCGTGGTCACGACCATCAGGTTGAACTTGTTGGAGATGGCCATGAGGATGGTGCCGCGCGCGCGCGACTGCAGGTTTTCTTCGGTGACGTCGCGCTGCGTTTGCGCGAAGGTCGCGGCCAGCGCCTGTTCGAGGCCATCCACCGCCGGCGCGATCGGCATGATCTCGTAGTGAACGCCGAGCGCCTTGGCGCAGGCCGCCGCATCCGTGAGCGATTCCTGCGCCGTGTATTTATACGGCAGCATCACGCAGCGCACGCGCGCGGCACCCAGCGCATCGACCGCCATGGCCGCGACCAGCGCGGAGTCGATGCCGCCCGACAGACCGATGACGACGCCGGGAAAACCGTTCTTGCCGACATAGTCGCGCAGGCCCAGCACGCAGGCCGCGTAATCGGCGCGGTCGTCCTCGAGCGCCGGCACGAACGGCCCCTGCTCGCAGACCCAGCCGCTGCCTTGGCGCACCCATTGCGTCGTGACGATCGCCTCCTCGAACGCCGCCAACTGGAAGGCCAGCGAACGATCGGCATTGAGGCCGAACGAAGCGCCATCGAAAATGAGTTCGTCCTGGCCGCCGACCTGATTGACGTAAAGCAGCGGCAGGTTCTGTTCGGTGACGCGCGACACGGCGATGTTGAGCCGCACTTCGCTCTTGGCGCGGTCATAGGGCGAGCCGTTGGGCACCACGAGAATTTCGGCGCCGGTCTCGGCGAGGCATTCGGCGACGTCTTCGTAATCGCCGGACTCGGTCCAGATGTCCTCGCAGATCGGCACGCCGAGCCGCACGCCGCGGAAATTCACCGGACCGGGCACCGGACCGGGCGCGAAGACGCGGGCTTCGTCGAACACGCCGTAGTTCGGCAGATTGACCTTGAAGCGCAGCGCGGCAATGCGGCCGGCCTCGAGCAGCGCCACCGCGTTGTAGAGCTTGCCGTCCTCGGCCCAGGGCGTGCCGACCAGAAGCGCCGGGCCGCCCGCGGCGGTCTCGCGCGCCAGCTTCTCGATCTCGGCGCGGCAGGCGGCCTGGAAGGCCGGCTTGAGCACCAGATCCTCCGGCGGGTAGCCGGCAATGAAGAGCTCGGGAAAGACGACGATATCGGCGCCCTGCCCGGCCGCCTCATCGCGCGCGCGGCGCACCTTCCCCGCGTTGCCGACGATATCGCCGACAGTCGCATTCAACTGCGCGCAGGCAATCGCCAATCGGTCAGCCGGACGAGAATTCATGTGAGTGATCTATCGCCTGCTTTTGCCGATCACAATCGAGGCGCTCGCATAGCTCCCCTCCCACCGAGGACATTTGGCCGCAGCGGGAAGAATAAGCTTAGAGTCCCGCCACGGCCGGCAGCGGATGCGCCGAACGCTCCTTGCGCAGCCGGTCGGCCAGCAGGAAGGCGAGATCGATCGCCTGCTCGGCGTTGAGCCGCGGGTCGCACACCGTGTGATAGCGGTCGTTGAGATCCGAGTCGGAAATCGCGCGTGCGCCGCCGGTGCATTCGGTGACGTTCTGCCCGGTCATCTCCAGATGCACGCCGCCGGCATGCGAGCCTTCGGCGGCATGCACGTCGAAGAACGAGCGCACTTCCTTGAGGATGAGATCGAACGGCCGCGTCTTGTAGCCCGACGCCGAGGTGATGGTGTTGCCGTGCATCGGATCGCACGACCAGATCACCGACCTGCCCTCACGCTGCACGGCGCGGACCAGCGCCGGCAGATGTTCGCCGACCTTCTCGGCACCGAAGCGGCCGATCAGCGTCAGGCGGCCCGGCTCGTTGTCCGGGTTGAGGATGTCGATGAGGCGCAAGAGGTCGTCGGCCTTGAGCGAGGGGCCACACTTGAGGCCGAGCGGGTTCTTGATGCCGCGCGCATATTCGATGTGCGCGTGATCGTGCTGGCGAGTGCGGTCGCCGATCCAGATCATGTGGCCCGAGGTCGCGTACCAGTCGCCCGTCGTCGAGTCGATGCGGGTCAGCGACTGCTCGTAGCCGAGCAGCAGCGCTTCGTGGCTGGTATAGAAATCGGTGGTACCGAGCGCGCTGTCGACCGCGAAGGTCAGGCCGCAGGCGCGCATGAAATCAAGCGCGCCGGAGACGCGATCGGCAAGATCGGCATAAGCTTTCGACTGCGGGCTGTCGGTGACCGACTGCATCATCCAGCGGTGCACGTTCTCGACGCTGGCGTAGCCGCCCTTGGCGAAAGCGCGCAGAAGGTTGAGCGTCGCCGCCGACTGGCGATAGGCGTCCATCTGCCGGCGCGGATCGGGCGTGCGAGATTCCGGCGTGAAGGCGATGTCGTTGATGATGTCGCCGCGATAGCTCGGCAGCTCGATGCCGTCCTTCTTCTCGGTCGGCGACGAGCGCGGCTTGGCGAACTGGCCGGCAATGCGGCCGACCTTCACCACCGGCGAGGCGCCGGCATAGGTCAGCACGATCGCCATCTGCAGGAAAACGCGGAAGAAGTCGCGGATGTTGTTGGCGCCGTGCTCGGCGAAGCTCTCGGCGCAGTCGCCGCCCTGGAGCAGGAATGCCTCACCGGCCGCAACCCGCGCGAGCGACTTCTTCAGGTTGCGCGCCTCACCGGCAAAAACCAGCGGCGGGAAGGTCGCAAGCTGCTTCTCGGTGTCGGCCAAAAGCTGCCGGTCCGGGTATTCCGGCACCTGCATAATGGGCTTATTGCGCCAGCTATCGGGCGCCCAACGCTCGGGCATCGCAGTTACTCCAGCAATTTTGCGGGGTTATACACAATTTAGTTGACGCTGCGCCAGCCAATAGAGCGGGCAGACGTATCCCTGCCGACGCCCTACTCCGCGGCCCTGTCGCCGCTCTGGCGGCTGTAGCTGGCGGCCTTTTCCCGCATCGTGACCAATTCCTCGGCCATGGTCGGGTGAACCGCCATGGTGGCGTCGAAATCGGCCTTGGTGGCCCCCATTTTGACAGCGATGCCGATGAGCTGGATCAGTTCGCCAGCATCCGGGCCGGCAATGTGGCAGCCGACCACCTTGCCCGTGGTGCCGTCCACCAGCAGCTTCATGAAGACCCGCGTCGCCCGACCGGACAAGGTCGCCTTCATCGGCCGGAAGGTGGTCTTGTAGACATCGACCTTGTCGAGCCGCTCGCGGGCCTGAGCCTCGGTGAGACCGATGACGCCAAGTTCCGGCTCGGAGAATACCGCGGTCGGCACGTCGGCATGATCGACCCGCGTCGGCTTGCCGCCGAACACTGTGTCGGCGAAGGCATGGCCCTCGCGGATCGCCACCGGCGTGAGGTTGACGCGGTTGGTGACGTCGCCGACGGCATAGACGTTCGGCACCACCGTGCGCGAGTATTCATCGACCTCGATGCCGCCATGCTCGTGGCAGCGGATGCCGATGTTCTCCATGCCGATGTTCATACAATTCGGCCGGCGGCCGATGGCGAATAGAACCTTGTCGCTCGCGACCTTCTGCCCGTTCGACAGGTGGGTGACGTATTCGCCGCCCGACCTGTCGATGGCCCTCACCGTCTCGCCGCACAGCACCTTGATGCCGCGCGTTTGCATCTCGTTGCGCAGATGTTCGCGAATGTCGTCGTCGAAGCCGCGCAGGATGTTCTCGCCGCGATAGACCAGTGTCACCTCGCTGCCCATGCCCGCGAAGATGCAGGCGAACTCGACCGCGATATAGCCGCCGCCCTGTACGACGACACGCTTGGGCAATTCGGGCAGATGCAGCGCCTCGTTCGACGAGATCGCGTGCTCTAGGCCGGGAATGTTCGGCCCCATATGCGGCCAGCCGCCGGTCGCGATGAGAATGTTGCCGGTGGTGATCTTGTCGCCATTGGCGAGACGAACGGTGTGCGCGTCCTCGATCGTCGCACGGCTGCGCACGATCTTGATCTTCCAGCGCTCCAGCGTGGCGACATAGGCCGCCTCGAGCCGGTCGATCTCGCGATCCTTGTTGGCAATCAGAGTCGGCCAGGAGAATGTCGGCTCCGGCACGGTCCAGCCGAAGCCGGCGGCATCCTCGAAGTCGTGCGAAAAACGCGAGGCGTAGACCAGCAGCTTCTTCGGCACACAGCCGCGGATTACGCAGGTGCCGCCGACGCGGAACTCCTCCGCAACCATGACCCGCGCACCGTAGCTAGCGGCGATTCGGGCGGCGCGCACGCCGCCCGAACCCGCGCCTATGACGAAAAGGTCGACGTCGTAAGAAGAACTGGAAGATGCTGCCATGACCGCCTCAGCTCCACCGCCTCGGCGTCGGCGCGGGCGCGCGGGCGACCTTAGCTTCGATGCGCTTTCCTCATGCGGCGGGAGCACCCCTCCGCGCGAAAGCGCTGCTGCTCATTAAAGCTTGTGGCCCTTGCTCTTCAAGGCCTCGCGCATCTTGCCGATAACCTCGTCCGACAGCGAGTTGGCCCACTCCTGGGCGAACTTCAGGCTCTCATCGACGATCTTGGGCTGCGCCACCAGAAACTTCTTGCCAGCCGGAGAGGAATAGAAAGCAAGAATATCCTTGAGCTCCTGCTCGGAGAGATTCGACGCGTAGATTTCGGTGACCTTGGTGTAGACCTCTGAAATCCGCGCCTCATAGTCCTTGCGGACTTGCGCCGCGACATCGTTGATGTCGTTGGTGATGATCGGGTTCTGCTGAACAAAGAACTGCCGCGACTGCTCGACAACGCCGGGCACGATCGGATTGAACAGTTCAAGCGCACCGGTGACCTTCACGATTTCGCCCGCGGTCTTCAACGCGGCCGGCGTAGGCTGCTGCGCCAGCGCGGGACCGGCGAGAAGGAGTGAGGCCGCGACGAAAACCGAGCGGACGCCACGCCAGGACTGAACCGAAAGAAACATTCATGAACTCCGTTTAACGAGAAGCGGGCCGCTCGACGGTCTTAGCACCGTCCGGGCCGCCGATAATCACAATCGACGCAAGATCGATAAACAGTCCGTGCTCCATCACGCCCGGTACCGCCGAGAGTGCGTGCGCGAGCGCCCTGGGATCGTCGATCCGGCCCAGAGCCGCGTCGACAATCCAGTGGCCGCCATCCGTGACGAAAGGATGGCCTTCCCTACCCTGCCGGAGCTTCATCGGCCCCGATTTTTGCACGCCGGATATGGCCTTTTCGACCGCCCGCAATGTCGCGCCGTAGCCGAACGGCAGCACTTCGATGGGCAGCGCAAAGGCGCCGAGTTTATTCACCCACTTACCGCCATCGACGATGACGATCATGCGCTTGGATGCCGCAGCCACGATCTTCTCGCGCAACAGCGCGCCGCCGCCGCCCTTGATCAGGCTGAAATCGGGGGCGACCTCGTCGGCGCCATCGATGGTCAGATCGAGTTCGGGCGTTTCATCCAGCGTCGTCAGCGAGATACCGCAGGCCTTGGCCTGGGCGTGAGTGGCCTCCGAGGTCGGCACGCCGACGACCTGGAGGCCGGCGCGTACGCGCTCGCCCAGCAGATCGACGAAATGCTTCGCCGTCGAGCCGGTGCCGAGGCCAAGGCGCATCCCCGGCTGCACATATTCAACCGCGCGCGCTGCGGCGGCTCGCTTTTGAGCGTCGGCGTCCATTCGGGCGGTTCTCGAATATCCCGGGTCGAAGCCGCCGGGAGCCGGCGGCGCTGAAAATTTGGAGGTTTTCTAGCGTTTAACGCGGAGGCTGGATAGCCGAAAATGCCGATATCACAAGCGGATTTCGGCCTTGCATCGCGCCCCGCCGGCAGCTAGCGACACATCCATGTCACGCCCGACCATCGTTTTCGATCTCGACGGCACCCTCGTCGAAACCGCGCCAGACCTCGTCGATACGCTCAATTTCGTTTTCGAGCGCGAGGGCATCCCGTTGGTCCCGTTCGAAGAAGCGCGAACCTTCGTCGGTCACGGCGCGCGCGCCATGATCACGCGCGGGCTCGACGCCGAAGGACGTACGGTCACACCGGAAGTCCTCGACAGACTGTTCAACGACTTCGTCGATTACTACACCGCGCATGTCGCCGACCGCTCCTACCCCTTTCCCGGAGTGATCGAGGCGCTCGATGCTTTGAGCGAAAGCGGCCACCGCCTCGCCGTCTGCACCAATAAGTTTGAAAAGCAATCGCTGTTGCTGTTGGACGCGCTCAAGATGACGAGCCGTTTCGCCGCGATTGTCGGCCAGGACACCTACAAGATCGCCAAGCCTGATCCGGAAGTACTGAGGCGCACGATCCTTGCTGCGGGCGGCGATCCGGCGCACGCTATCATGATCGGCGATTCCGAAACCGACATCCTCACCGCCCGCGCGGCCGAACTGCCCGTAATTGCGGTCGATTTCGGCTACAGCGCGGCGCCGGTCTCAGATTATGGCCCAGACCGCTTGATCAGCCATTTCGCTCAGTTATCGGAGGCAATTGCTAGCCTATCGGCAGCCAAATAAGGCAAATTCGCCATAGTTATGGTTAATGCGGTAAGGTTAACAGAACCCAACTTGTTGCCACGACTATATGTGGCTCTTAATGTGCTTAACGAAGGCCGAGCGGATTAGCTCGCGTCGACCGGGGTTAGATCAATGTACCGAGTCATTGCTGTTGCTGTTGGTGGGCTCATCCTCGCCGGTTGTTCGTCGTCGTCGGAGTTTCTCGACGGCCTGAAGCCGGGCCCAACGCTCGACACCGTCCGTTTTGAATCCGAGCCGCCGGGCGCCGAAGCAAAAGCTTCGAACGGCCAGACCTGTAAGACGCCTTGCGCCTTGGCGCTGCCGGTTGATGCGCCGCTGACCGTGACGTTCACCCTGCAAGGCTATCAGCCCGAGCAGGAAACCCTCGAGCCGGTTGATCAGGCCGGCAGCCTGCCCCAGTTGCGGCCGAATCCGGTCATGGTCGAACTGACCGCGGCTCCCCCGGCCAAGCCGGCCGCCAAGCCGCGCGCGACCCGCAAGCCGGCTGCCAAGCCCGCAGCTGCCAAGCCGGCTGCGCCAGCAGCCGCGGCAACTCCTGCACCCGCCCCTGCCCCGGCGGCGCAGCCCAACAGCAGCGCCTCGCCCTGGCCGGCTCCGCGCCAGCAGTAAAGTTCCAGAAGACTGACTTCCCCGGCGCGCCAGATTGGCGCGCCGTTTTATTTGGCGCGCTCCGCTCTCTCCGCTGCATCGCAAAAAAGGCTGTTGCCGGGCGCTATGGCCATGCCTGACCGAACTGCCTATATGTGAAATAGTCGGCGAGCTTCGCGACGAAGCGCCGTTGTGCTTGGCACAGCAAGGAGGCTTGCGTGTGCCGACGAGTTTCGGTGGAAACGGGATATGACATTGGCCTTCGATGCCGCATCCGGCGACTTCGGAAAGCCCCGCGCGCTGATTGACCCGTTCGCACGCGCCATTACCTATTTGCGCGTCTCGGTAACCGACCGCTGTGATTTCCGCTGCGTTTACTGCATGTCGGAGCACATGAGCTTCCTGCCGAAGGCCGACCTGCTCAGCCTCGAAGAGCTCGACCGCCTGTGCGGCGCCTTCGTCGCCAAGGGTGTCAACAAGCTGCGACTGACCGGCGGCGAGCCCCTCGTCCGCCGCGGCATCATGACCTTGTTCGCCTCGCTGTCGCGTCATCTGGAAAGCGGCGCGCTCAAGGAACTGACGCTGACCACCAATGGCTCGCAGCTCGAGAAATACGCCAAGGAACTCAAGAGCTATGGCGTCGAGCGCATCAACGTATCGCTCGACACGCTCGATGCCGATAAGTTCCGCGCCATTACCCGTTGGGGCGATCTGAACAAGGTGCTGGCCGGCATCGACGCTGCGCAGGCGGCCGGGCTCAAGGTCAAAATCAACGCGGTGGCGCTCAAGGGCGTCAACGAAGACGAAATCGGTGACATGATTGCCTGGGCGCATGGCCGCGGCATGGACCTGACGGTCATCGAAGTCATGCCGCTCGGCGAGGTCGGCGAAGACCGGCTGGATCAGTATCTGCCGCTGTCCATGCTGCGCGCGCGGCTGGCCGAGCGCTTCACGCTCGAGGACATCGACTATCAGACCGGCGGCCCGGCCCGCTATGCGCGGGTTTTGGAGACCGGCGGCCGGCTCGGCTTCATCACGCCGCTGACCCACAATTTCTGTGAATCCTGCAACCGCGTTCGCATCACTTGTACTGGCACTTTGTTCATGTGTCTGGGCCAGGATGACGCCGCCGACCTGCGCTCGCCGCTGCGAGCCTCGGAAAGTGACGAAGCCCTGCACCGGGCTATCGACGCCGCCATCCTGCGCAAGCCCAAGGGCCACGACTTCGTTATCGATCGCCGCCAGCACCGCCCGGCGCTGGCCCGGCACATGAGCGTGACCGGCGGCTGAGGCCGGCGAGCCAGCGACAAGGCAAAGGAATGCCGAACAGGCTCACTTTGCCACCAGCTCCCCTTAGCCGAAAGTCCCAATGGCGCGGCTCGTTGCCGCCATTTTCACCATTGACGGCCGGCAATTCCATCGGCTTAACAGGTGCGCGGTCTATCGATCGCATGCGTGTGGGGCGCATAAAACTGAAGTAAAAACGCCGTTACGAGGGTCGAAAGCGGCCCGCTAGAGGGGGAATTCAAACGTGAGCGCTCTCGACGCATGCCTTAAGGCGCTGCTACCCGTCAGCCGCGCGGTCGATGCCTTTACGACCTGGATAGGGCGCAATCTCGCCTGGCTCATCCTCGCCGCGGTGCTGGTTTCCGCGATCAACGCCATCATCCGCAAGCTGTTCGACGTCTCTTCGAACTCCTGGCTCGAGCTGCAATGGGTGCTGTTCGGGATCGTGTTTCTGCTGTGCTCGCCGTGGACCCTGCTCGCCAACGAGCACATCCGCATCGACATCGTGAACGCGATGATGCCGAAGCGGGTGCGCAACTGGATCGACGTCGTCGGCCACAGTCTCTTCCTCGCACCTTGGTGCGTCATCATGATCATCACCGGCGCGCCCTTCTTCTGGCGTTCGTTCATGATCAACGAGCAATCCGGTAATGCCGGCGGCCTGCCGCAATGGCCGTCGAAGTCGCTGGTGCTGCTGGGCTTTACGCTGCTCCTGATCCAAGGCCTTTCGGAATTGGTCAAACGCCTCGCCGTCATGCGCGGCTTCATTCCTGACCCGCTCGACAACTCGGTCAGCGCCCTCGAAGCCGAGGTCGAACGTACTGTCGAAGCGATTGAAAAGCGCTAAGCGCCGCCTGCGGGTCTGGGGAGCACCACAATGATTGCCTTCATTATCGAGAACATGGCGCCGATCATGTTCGTATCGCTGGTCGTGTTTCTGCTGCTGGGTTATCCGGCGGCATTCTCACTGGCCGCTGTCGGTTTGCTGTACGCATTGATCGGAATTGAGCTCGGGCAGTTCCATCCCGACTTCCTGCAGGCGATGCCCGAGCGCGTCTACGGCGTGATGAACAACGACACGTTGCTCGCCATTCCGTTCTTCACCTTCATGGGCCTGATCCTCGAGAGATCCGGCATGGCCGAAGATCTGCTCGACACGATCGGGCAGTTGTTCGGTACAGTGCGCGGCGGTCTCGCTTATGCGGTGATCTTCGTCGGCGCCCTGCTCGCCGCCACCACCGGCGTGGTCGCGGCCTCCGTCATTTCGATGGGCCTGATCTCGCTGCCGATCATGCTGCGCTACGGCTATGACCGCCGCGTCGCTTCCGGCGTCATCGCCGCCTCCGGCACGCTGGCGCAGATCATTCCGCCGTCGCTGGTGCTGATCGTGATGGCCGACCAGCTCGGCCGCTCGGTCGGCGACATGTACGAAGGCGCCTTCATTCCCGGCCTCGTCCTGTCCGGCCTCTACGCGTTCTACATCTTCCTCGTCACAATGGCTTCGCCGAAATCGGCGCCGGGCCTGCCGCAGGAAGCCATCGGCTATCGCGAGCCCAGCGGCGCCCGAGGCGTCTGGCAGCTCGGCGTGCTGGTCGTGTTCTCGGGCCTCGTTGCCTACTTCCTGATGACCCAGACCAATGTGCGGGGCGGCGCCGACTTCGTCATCCTGACCATGTCGGTCGGCGTCATCGTGTCGTTCCTCTGCGCGGTGTTCAATCGCGTGTTCGGCACCCGTTACTTCTACATCAGCTTCCTTCTCTTCGTGGCGCTGGCGGCGGCTTGGTACTACTTCAACCACCACAACCACGAGAACTGGGCGCTGCTGCTGGCGGCGCTGTCGGCCGGCGCGCTGTATGCCGTCATCGCCGCACTGATCGAGAAGGCGACCGGCTTCCGCCTCATGACTCTGATGGCAGAGCAGACCACCTTCGTCATGGTGCCACCGCTGTTCCTGATCTTCCTCGTGCTCGGCACCATCTTCATCGGCGTCGCGACGCCGACCGAAGGCGGCGCCATGGGCGCCGTTGGCGCGCTCATCCTTGGCGCCATGAAGCGCCGACTCACCTTCGACCTGATCCGTCAGGCCGTGGAATCGACCGCCAAGCTGTCGGCCTTTGTCGTGTTCATCCTGCTCGGCGCCCGCGTGTTCTCGCTGACCTTCTACGGCGTCAGCGGCCACATCTGGGTCGAACATCTCCTGACCTCGCTCCCGGGCGGCGCGACCGGCTTCCTGATCTTCGTCAACGTGCTAGTCTTCATCCTCGCCTTCTTCCTCGACTTCTTCGAACTGGCCTTCATCGTCATCCCGCTGCTCGGGCCGGCGGCGGACAAGCTGGGCATCGACCTGATCTGGTTCGGCGTCATTCTCGGCGTCAACATGCAGACCTCGTTCATGCATCCGCCGTTCGGCTTCGCCCTGTTCTATCTGCGATCGGTGGCGCCGAAGATCGCCTACACCGATCGCGTGACACAGCAGCGGATGGAGCCGGTGACCACAGGCCAGATCTACTGGGGCGCAGTGCCGTTCGTCGTCATCCAGTGCATCATGGTGGCGCTGGTGATCATCTTCCCGCAGATGGTGATGCACTACAAAAAGGGCATGTCCACCGTCGATCCGAACAGTGTGAAGATCGAGGTGCCGGCTTTCGACAACCTGCCGCCGCTCGACTTCAATTCGTCGCCACCGACCTTCAAGTAGCGGCGGCAACAAAAGCGAACGCAATAAAAAAACCCCGGAGCCACGCTCCGGGGTTTCTCTTTTCGTGATGGCGCGAGCGATCAGCTCGACATCGCGCGCATCATGAACTGGTCGTAGGTGTTTTCCGCGAGGCGGTGCCACTGGTAGGTGTTCTTCGTGAAGGCCATCAACGACTCGTTGACCTTCTTGAAGCTCTCGTTGCCGGCCGCGGTTTCGGCGTGCAGCTCCATGGTGGCCTTGTACGAGGCATCCATGATCGCAGTCGAGAACACGTGCAGCTTGGTGCCGCCGGCGATGAGACGGCGCAGCGCCTGCGGGTTGAGCTTGTCGTACCGCGCCATCATCGTGGTGTTGGCGAAGTGACCGGCCTGCTCGAGGATCGACTGGTAGTGCTTGGGCAACGCGTTCCACTTGTCGAGGTTGACGAAGGCGAACAGCATCGAGCCGCCTTCCCACCAGCCCGGCGCGTAGTAGTGCGGCGCGACCTTGTAGAAGCCGAGCTTTTCATCGTCATACGGCCCGATCCACTCGGCCGCGTCGATGGTGCCCTTCTCCAGCGCCGGATAGATATCGCCACCGGCGATCTGCTGCGGCACGGCGCCGAGCTTCTGCATGATCTTGCCGGCCCAGCCGCCGATGCGCATCTTGACGCCCTTGAGGTCGTCGACGGTGTTGATCTCCTTGCGGAACCAGCCACCCATCTGACAGCCGGTGTTGCCGGCGAGGATGCCGCGAATGTTGTACTTCTTGTAGAACTCGTTGAGGACGTCCGAGCCGCCGCCTTCCGTCCACCAGGCCTGATTGATGCGGGCGTTCGGGCCGAACGGCACCGACGTGCCGAAGCCGAAGGTCGGGTCCTTGCCGAAGTAATAGTAGGAAGCGGTATGGCCGATCTCGACGGTGCCGTTCTGCACGGCATCGACGATCGCCAGGCCCGGCACGATTTCGCCAGCGGCGAAAGGCTGGATCTGGAATTTACCGTCGGTTGCGTCCGAAACCGCCTTGCACATGGTTTCGACGCCGCCGCCGTAGATGGTGTCCAGAGACTTCGGCCAGCTGGACGGCATACGCCATTTAACTTCAGGGCTCGACTGAGCAATCGCGGGAGCCGCGATCGCTGCGCCGGCCACACCCAGGCCGGCCGCCTGAATAAACTGACGACGTTTCATTACTGGTATCCTCCCAATGTCGCTTGATTGCGGGAGCCCCCGGACTACCCGCAAATGCACCCACTTAACCGGGGGCTTAAGCCGAACATGGCGCGGACCGTGTTTTAAATCCAGCACAGAATTTGTAATTCACGCTGCCTCCGGGCTTGCCGGGACGGCGACGAGAGGCGAATCCTCAAAAAAACAGGCCGCCGCCGGACGATCCGGCGGCGGCCTTAACCTAAAGGCTAATAAACAGCCTTAACCGCGCTGGCGGGCGCGAACCATGAAGGCATCGAAGCCGAGCTCGGCCACCTGCCACCACTGATAGGCGTCGCCACGGTAGGCGATGACGGCGTCGACAACCTTCTTGAACTCGGGGTTCTTGCCCGAGGTCTCGGCGTACATGTCCATCGTCGCCTTGTAGCTGGCTTCCATCACCGGCTGCGGGAACGGACGGAGCTGCGCGCCGCTGGCGGCGAGACGCTTGATCGCCTGCGGGTTGGCATTGTCGTACTTGGCGATCATCCAGTCATTCGCCTGCGCCGACGCGGCGCGAACGATGGCCTGGTAGTTCTTCGGCAGCGCGTTGAACTTCTCGATGTTGATGAAGTTGTGCAGCATCGCGCCGCCTTCCCACCAACCCGGATAGTAATAGAACGGCGCAACCTTGACGAAGCCGAGCTTCTCGTCGTCGTAGGGACCGACCCACTCCGCCGCGTCGATGGTGCCCTTCTCGAGCGCCGGATAGATGTCGCCGCCGGCAAGCTGCTGCGGCACCGCACCCATCTTGGCGAAGATGTTGCCGGCATAACCGGCGATGCGGAATTTCAGACCGTTGAGATCTTCAACCGACTTGATCTCCTTGCGGAACCAGCCGCCCATCTGACAGGTGGTGTTGCCGCACGGAATGGCGAGGATATTGTACTTCTTCATGAAGTCGTCGACGAGCTGTTGGCCGCCGCCGAAGTTCATCCACGCCGCCTGCATGCGGGTGTTCAGGCCGAAGGGCTGCGCCGTGAACAGCGAGAAGGTCGGGTCTTTGCCGACATAGTAGTAAGAGGCGGTGTGCGCCATTTCGACGGTGCCGTTCTGCACGGCGTCCGCGGCTTGCAGGCCGGGCACGATTTCGCCGGCGGCGAAGGGCTGGACCTGGAACTTGTTGTCGGTCGCTTCGGCCACGACCTTGGCGAACACTTCGGCAGCGCCGTAGAGCGTGTCGAGCGACTTGGGGAAGCTCGAGGTCAAGCGCCACTTCACTTCAGGGCTCGACTGGGCGATGGCCGGCGCGGCGACCGCGCTCGCGGCGAGGCCCACGCCTGCCGCCCCCAGGAATTGTCGGCGTTTCATTCCGTATTCTCCACTATTTATGAACATTTTTTGTGAGCTTTCACCGGCCGGAATGGCGGTTACTTGCGCGCTTGCTAGCCGGTCTCTTTCACGGTGGAAAGCGACATGGCTGCATTGCCAGCATGCTACAGGGTCGCAGTTGCAATGTCAGCGTCTTACGCGCGCCCTGTCTAACCGAGCGGCCTTAACAAACCGCCAGATCGATAGAAATATTGCAGTGCGGCAAATCCGACTTTGGTCTACTTCGCTTTGCGCTCACGCCTCGATGACGATCTTCGGCGCGCTGCGCGAGGGCCCGCCCTTGATCTGTTCGAGAACCTTGGCGGCGATGTCGCGGTAGATTTTGGCGTGAACGCCATCCGGCTCGGTGGCGACCACCGGGAGGCCGGCGTCGGATTTCTCGCGGATGGTCATGTGCAGCGGCACCTCGCCGAGGAACGGCACACCTTGCCGCTCCGCCTCGTGGCGGGCGCCGCCGTGGCCGAACAGATCGGAGCGCGTGCCGCATTCCGGGCACAGGAAATAGCTCATGTTCTCGACGACGCCGAGCACCGGCACGTTGACACGCTTGAACATGGCGACGCCGCGCCGCGCATCGATCAGCGCCAGATCCTGCGGCGTCGAGACGATGACCGCGCCCTTGAGCGGCACCTGCTGCGCCATGGTGAGCTGGGCGTCGCCGGTGCCGGGGGGCATGTCGACCACCATGACGTCGAGCCGGCCCCACTCGACTTCGCGCAGCATTTGCGTGATCGCCGACATCACCATCGGCCCGCGCCAGATCATCGGCGTCTCTTCGTCGATCAGAAACCCGATCGACATGACCTTGAGGCCGTATTTCTCGATCGGCTTGAGCCGGGTGCCGCCGAGGGTCTCCGGCTTCTGCTTGATGTCGAGCAGCTTCGGAATCGACGGCCCGTAGATATCGGCATCGAGCAGACCGACCTTGAGGCCGAGGGCGGCCAAGCCCAGCGCGATGTTGACGGAGGTGGTGGACTTGCCGACGCCGCCTTTGCCCGAAGCCACCGCAATGACCGCATCGACGCCGGGAATGCCGGTCGCCGCGCCCGAGGCCGCCTTGGCGGGGCCGTGCGAATGGCCGTGGCTATGACCGTGATTATGACCTTGCGCCTGATGGGCCGGCGCGGGGCCCTTCCCGGCCTTCTCGGCCGTGAGCGCAACGAGCGCCGAGGTCACCCCCGGCAGCGCCCGCACCGCCGCTTCGGCCTGCGCCCGCACCGGCTCCCAGGCCTTCACGGCCGCGGCGTCCACCGTGATCGAGAAGAACACCTTGCCGTCGCCGGCGACGATGTCGGACAGCACCTTTTCGCCGGTGAGCGGCGCGCCATTGGGCGAACGAACCTTCGCCAGAGCGCTCAAGACCTCGTCCTTGCTCACCGCCATGATCGTTCCCTTTTTCGCCGGCTGGACCCATTCCAGGGTCTCGTCTGCTCGCCATTTGGCCGTTTGCCGCGGCCGATGCAAGAGACCCCGCCGCCGCACGGCCGGCGGACCTGGACGGTTGACGGGCCCGCTCCGACAATGACCTATGGGGCCTCGCAGGCGGCACCGCCGGTCGGGCCGCGACTTTCTCGAACCGGATGACCGGACTTTACGTGGGAGGATTTCTCGATGGCGAAGGTTGCGTTTCTGGGCCTTGGGGTCATGGGCTACCCGATGGCGGGACACCTGAAGAACAAGGGTGGCCATGACGTCACCGTCTATAACCGCACCACCGCCAAGGCCGAGAAATGGGCCGCCGCGTTCGGCGGCAAGGTCGGCAAGACCCCGGCCGAGGCTGCCAAGGGCCAGGACCTCGTCATGTGCTGCGTCGGCAATGACAACGACCTCCACGAAGTGACGCTCGGCAAGGACGGCGCCTTTGCAGCCATGGGCAAGGGCACGATCTTCGTCGATCACACCACCGCCTCCGCCGATATCGCGCGCGAACTTTACGCCGCGGCCAAGAAGTCCGGCTTCGATTTCCTCGACGCGCCGGTGTCGGGCGGCCAGGCCGGTGCCGAGAACGGCGTGCTCACCGTGATGTGCGGCGGCGACGAAGCCATCTTCAACAAGGCCAAGCCCGTGATCGACGCCTATGCGCGCGCCTGCAACCTGATGGGCGAACCGGGCGCGGGCCAGCTTGCCAAGATGTGCAACCAGATCTGCATCGCCGGCGTCGTGCAGGGCCTCGCCGAAGCCGTACACTTCGCCAAGAAGTCCAACCTCGACATCGAAAAGCTGATCGCCACCATCTCCAAGGGCGCGGCGCAGTCGTGGCAGATGGAGAACCGCTACAAGACCATGGACGCCGGAAAGTTCGACTTCGGCTTCGCGGTCGACTGGATGCGCAAGGACCTGAGCATCTGTCTTGCCGAAGCGCGCAAGAACGGCGCCACTTTGCCCGTCACCGCGCTGGTCGATCAGTTCTACGCCGACGTGCAGAAAATGGGCGGCAGCCGCTGGGATACGTCGAGCCTCTTGGCGCGGCTGGAGAAAAAGTAGGCTCTGTTATCCCTCCCCGTCTTTCGGGGAGGGTAGCGGGCGATAGCGAGCCGGGTGGGGTCGAGTTCGCCGCATGCAAAACCCCACCCGTCGCCGCGCCATCGCGCGGCGCCACCCTCCCCCTGCGGGGGAGGGATAAGAAGCGCGGATCACGCACCACCTTTTCCAGATTCAATTTTCAAACAGCAGACGTGATTGATCGCCCCTGTTCTTTACGGCGCGGGTCACGCCGGCTTCCCCTTCCGTCTCCCCGAAAAGCTCGGGGAGTGGCGCGCCGGGCGGCGCGACCGTGGTCTTCGTGCGTGCATCATTTGCGATGCACGGCGCCTTCCGGCGCGCCACGCGGCTTTTCTGTTCGCGGGGCCGTGCTTCCGGCGGCCGGTCAACGATCGCTCTCGGTTGTCCGGGAAACGACCTCCGGCAGGCTTTCGCCCGCCTTCACCGAACCCCCGTCCAGCCATTGAAGGCAGAGCCCCGTAGTGGGCCCGGACGGCTACCCGCGACCTCCCGGGTGCGTGGCTGCGAACCACGCCCGCGGGCGCCGCATCCGATCCCATCACCAAGACGCCTCTAGATGACGCCCCCGACTGGACCGGACATTGGCGTATATAGTCCTAGTAGGATTTTAAGTCAATACCCTTTTCCTGTCCCGGACGCGGTGCGGCACTGTGGTGCCGCGCCGCAGAGCCGGGACCGTTCCAAACGCCCAATACGGGACGGTCCCGGTTCACTAGCGCACGGCTTCGCCCTGCGCTGCGCCCGGGACAGGAAAGTCCTGCCCTGCGCCCGGCGCGCTTGTCACCCCGCGCTGCAGCCGTTAGGGGACGGCCATGGCCTTCATCTACTCCACCATGGCGTTTGTCGAGATTGCCGCGCTGTTCGCGTCAGTCACGGCGCTCGTCATCTATATCGTGCGTTCGATCATTCGCTCGTTCACCGAGCCGAAACTGCCGCCGCCGAAGCCGGAAGACCTGCGCCATCTCAAGCGCGCCGGGCAGTAGAAACCTCATTGAAGGCCGTCGCCCGGATTGCGCTGCGCTTCATCCGGGCTACTAGAATTCCATCCTCAGCCCGTCGTCCGCGATCAGCACGCCGCCCGCCCTCACATCGTCGAGCCGCGCGAGCATGGTCGGATTCATGTGCGTGACCATGGTCTGCTTCGCGCCGAGATCGGATAGGCGCGGCTGCAGCACTTCCCAGGTCAGGTGGCCGGTGAGCTTGCCGGCAAAGGCGTAGCACTCGCAGATGAACAGATCGGCGCCGCGCGCGATCGGGATCAGCGCATCGGTCCATTCGGTGTCGCCCGAATAGGCGAAGGTCTTCTCGCCATCGGACAGGCGCAGCGCAGTCGATGGCGCGCCGGACTGATGGATCACCTCGGCCGTGACGATGGAGTGGCCGAGCACATCGTCCGCTTCGCCGACCTCGATTTCCTTCACCTGCCAGGCAAACTTCCACTTCGAGCCGGTCGATTTCGGGAAGAACACTTCCATCGCCGCATCGAGCCGCGCTTTGGTGCCCGGTGGCCCGGCGATCAGCAAAGGGCGCTCGCGCCGCGCCAGGAATTGCGCGTCGAGCAGGAAGAATGGCAGGCCGCCGAAATGATCGCCATGCAGATGCGACAAGACAATCGCGTCAATGCTGTTGCGATCGACGTTCTGCGCGTTCAGCGCTGGCATGGCGGAGGCGCCGCAATCGACCAGAAAGGTCGCCTTCGCGGTCTTGAGCACGAAGCAGGTGTTGAGCCGCCCGCCGGAGCCGAAGGCATCGCCCGAGCCGATAATGGTGAGGTGCATGGGTTGTTCCTTATCCCTCCCCGTCTTCGGGGAGGGTGGCGAGCGATAGCGAGCCGGGTGGGGTAAGCCAGACCCCACCCGACCCGCCTTCGCTATTCGCTCGGCGGGCCACCCTCCCCCTTCGGGGGAGGGATTAAGAGTTACGCCTTCGCGCTCGGGCGCGCCGACACCGCGGCGTGCCAGCGCTTCACGTTGATCATGGTGTCCGGCACCACCAGCTTCGGCACCTTCATGAAGTCGATGGTGACCTGCGCGGTGATATCGGCGATCGAATAGCGCTCGCCGGCGATGAATTCATGCTCGGCGAGCTGGCGGTCGAGAATGACGAGAAAGTCGAACACGCGCGGGCGGTTGGCCTCCGCCCATTCCGGCACCTGCGGCACCTCGAGTTCCTTCATCGCCGGATGCAGATGGCGGAACACCTGCGCCACCGTCGCGAACAGGTTGTTCTCGACCCGCCGACTCCACATTTCGGTGAGGCCGATGTCCTTGGGCCCCTGCCCGAACAAAGGCGGCTCGGGCTGCAGCGCCTCGAAATAGCGGCAGATGGCTAGCGATTCACAAATGACGGTGCCGTCGTCCAGCACCAGCGCCGGCATTCGCTGCAGCGGGTTGATGGCCGTGTATTCCGGCGTCTTGTGTTCCATCTTCATCATATCGACCTGTTCGGTCGGTACTTCGATGCCTTTCTCGGCGAGAAAAATGCGGGTTCGGCGCGGATTGGGCGCACCTTTGGCGTCGTAAAGCTTCATGGGGGCGTTTCCGGCGGATGGGACGGCTATCGGTGTTTTCCTATGCGGCGCGAGCCGAACACAGGCCGCAACGCCTGTCAAAAGCCGAAGGTTAAGACCCGTTAACCCGAAGGGACTTTCGTCATTTTAAGGCCAGTCTTAAGAATTTTGCGCCACGGTGGCGCTCCACAATTTGCGTTCCGGTAGCGTCATTTAGTCCGTGATTTTGGTGCCATGGTTCCTGGCGAGCAACCCGATCTGACCGCGCTGCCGCCGCAAAGCTCGCCGGCAAAGCGCCGCCTGGCCGCGCAGCATGTGCGCGATGCCCGCGATCGGCTGACCTCGACATCGGGCACGCGCCCGGTTTTCGACGTCGAACTGCTGCGCCAGTACGCCCAGAACCGCCTCTCCGCCTCGCTGGTCATCCTGCTGCTGGTCGGCACCATCGGTTTCCTGTCCAGCCTGTGGACCGGCGCGGTCGCGGCCGGCGCCTGGACCGCCTCGGTGCTGGTCATCCATGCCGTGATCGTCACGAAGTGCCGGCAGTTGCTGGCGCTGCCGGTATCGACGGTGGACACGCGCGCCTGGCGCTTCCGCTTCGTCATGCTCGATCTGTTCTACGGGCTGGCCTGGATGTTCGCACTGATCAGCCCGCTCGGCGCCGACGAATCCTCCGGCACGTTCATGCTGTTCGTGATGCTGCTGGTCGTCGCGGTGTCGAGCATGCTGGCCTCCAGCCTGCCGATCGCGGCCTTCGCCGCGACGTTCCCGGTAACGGCGGCGGTGGCGCTCAACTTCGCGCTGCTCGGCACCTTGCGCGATTCCATTCTCGCCATCATGGCGGTGAGCGCGCAGGGCTATTTCGCCATTCTCGCCTACCGGCTTTATTCGACGACGCTGGCGACGCTCGAAGCGCGCGCGGAGAAGGACGCGCTGATCGGCGAACTCGAGCAGGCCAAGATGATCTCCGACGAGGCGCGCCAGCGCGCCGAAGCCGCCAACGTGTCGAAGTCGCGCTTCCTCGCGCAAATGAGCCACGAACTGCGCACGCCGCTCAACGCCATTCTCGGCTTCTCCGAGGTGATGAAGACCGAGGTGTTCGGCGAGCATTCGGTCGCCGCCTACAAGGAATACTCCTCCGACATTCATTCGTCGGGCGTGCATCTGCTCGGGCTGATCAACGAGATCCTCGATCTGTCGCGTATCGAGGCCGGCCGCTACGAACTCAACGAAGAGAGCGTGTCGCTGGTCGGCATCGTCGAGGATTGCCATCATCTGTTGAAGCTGCGCGCCACCAATCGCGGCATCAATCTGCACGAGGTCTACGAGCAGGGCCTGCCGCGGCTGTGGGCCGACGAGCGCGCCATCCGCCAGATCTGTCTCAATCTGTTGTCCAACGCCATCAAGTTCACGCCGCAGGGCGGCGACATCTGGCTTAAAGTCGGCTGGACCGCGTCGGGCGGCCAGTACATGAGCGTGACCGACACCGGCGCCGGCATTCCGGAAGAGGAAATTCCGGTGGTGCTGGCATCGTTCGGCCAGGGCTCGAACTCGATCAAGTCGGCCGAACAGGGCGCCGGCCTCGGCCTGCCCATCGCCAAGAGCCTGGTCGATCTGCATGGCGGCACCTTCACGCTGCGCTCCAAGCTGCGCATCGGCACCGAAGTCATTGTCACATTCCCGCCGGAGCGCGTGGTCGCGGCAATGGCGCCGATCGCCGAGACGGCGCCGCCGATCGTGCCGGAGGCGCCGGCGCCGGGCGAGCGCATCCTCAACGACGACGAGCGCCGCCGCCTGCGCCAGCGGCCGCTGTTCCGCGCCGGAACGTGACGATTGATGGCGTTACAGAATCCGGCGCGGCAAATCCGCGATTGCGTTCCGGCGAACGCTCTCTATGTTTCGGAAGCGGCACGCAGCTGCCCGATGCCAGAACCCGCGATGATCGAAACCGCCTTGATCGAAACACCGTGCGTGAAAATATGTACGCTCGATGCGCAGCGCAGGCTGTGCCTCGGCTGCGGCCGCACCGTGGACGAAATCGCGCGCTGGGCCGGCATGACGCCGGACGATCGCCGGCGCGTGATGAACGCACTTCCCGAACGGCTCGCCGCATTCAATGCCTCGCAAGAATTCACCGGATAGACCGGCCATGAGCCGGCGCATCACCTGGATCTTCGTTGCCGGCGTGGTGCTGTCGCTGGCGGCGCTGATCGCCATGCAGGACAGCGACCCGATTGCCGGCCTGCTGCGCCGTGACATGGCATCGCTGAGCGTCAAGCTCGTGCTGCTGGTGTTCGTCGGCGGACTCGTCGTCGTCATGTTCCGCGATCGCTTGATGAAGGCGTTCGAGGCCATCGCGTTCTGGGCGGTGGTCGGCCTGGTGCTGGTGGTCGGCTACACTTATCGTTTCGAACTGCGCGATGTCGCCGACCGCGTCATTGCCGAACTCGTTCCCGGTTATGTCGCGCGCCACGGCCAGGATGCCGAAGTCGTGCGCGGCGGCGACGGCGACTTCTCGCTGACGGCGCATGTCAACGGCGCGCGCGTGCCGATGGTCCTCGACACCGGCGCGACGTCGGTGGTGCTGACGCAGGAAGCCGCCAAGGCCTCGGGACTGCCGATCGAAATCCTCAATTACTCGGTCAATGTCGACACCGCCAACGGCCGCACGCGGGCAGCGCCGGTGACCCTGGAGCGCATCGTGGTCGGCGGCCTGATCGAGCGCTCGGTGCCGGCGCTGGTGGCGCAGCAGGGCCAGCTCAAGCAATCGCTGCTCGGCATGAGCTTCCTCAACCGGCTCGACAGCTGGGAAGTGCGCGGCAACAAGCTGCGCATGCGCGGCACGCCGTAGACTCCGGTCATTCCGGGGCGGCCTGAAAGGCCGAACCCGGAATCCCGCAATAAACTCTGAGATCGCATCTGGATTCCGGATCGACGCTGCGCGTCGTCCGGAATGACGGATGATCAGAACAAACTAATCAGGAACCGGGTGCCGACCAACAGCAGGAAGCAGGCAAAGGCCACTTCCAGGCTGCGGCGCGACAGCCGGTGGGCCAGCCGCACGCCATAGGTCGTCATGAAGCTGGCGACCGGCGCCATCAGCACGAAGCCCGGCAGCGACACGAAGCCGAGCGACAAGGGCGGCAGCTCGCCCATATGCGGCCAGCCGGCGATGATGTAGCCGATGGTACCGGCCACCGTGATCGGCACGCCGAGCCCGGCGGAGGTCGCCACCGCGCGGTGAATCGGCTGGCCGTACAAAGTGAGGATCGCGGTGGAGAAGCCGCCGCCCGACACGCCGACCAGCGACGACAGCACGCCCATGGCGAAGCCATAAAGCGACAGCACGATACGGCCGGGCAGCTCGGTGCCGAGATTGCCGCGATGGGTGCCGAACAGCATCTTCGCGGCCATCAGCGCGCAGAACGTGACGAAGGCGATCTTGAACACTTCGGCCGGCGCAAAGCCGGCCGCGACCGAACCAATGCCGATGCCGACCAGCGCGAAGGGCGTCCAGATACGCAGCAGGCCCTCGATCACCGCGCCTTTCTGCTTGTGCACCGAATAGGACCGCAAGGTGGTCGGCACGATGATCGCCAGCGAGGTGCCGACGCAGAGCTGCATGCGCAGATCGGCCGGCACGTCCATGAAGCGGAAGACTTCGTAGAGGATCGGCACGATAACGCCGCCGCCGCCGACGCCGAACAGGCCGGCGAGAAAACCGGTCACGACGCCGCCGGCGAGGATGAGCAGCGCCAGCCAGATCAGTTCATTGACGGGATAGCCGAGGACCATGAAGCAGCCGCAGGACGCGGGGCGGAATCGCGAAAGCGTCAGGCGGCGATGTGCGCCATATCGTCGGCGGAGTCCACCAGCAGCGCCAGCGCATCAGCCATGACCGCGGCAGAGGCGCCGGGCTTGACCGCCTCGGTCGCCAGATGGCGGCGGAAAGCGCGCGCCCCGGGCACCGCGCGGAACAGGCCGAGCACATGGCGGGTGATCGAGTTGAGCCGCACGCCCTTGGCCATTTCGCGCTCGATATAGGGAATGAGCGCCGCAGCCGCCTCCTTGGCGGAGGCAAACGGCGCGGCCTCGCCGTAGAACATTGGATCAACGGTCCGCAGCCGCCACGGCTCCTGATAGGCGGCGCGGCCGAGCATGACGCCGTCGAGGCTGCCCAAATTGTCGTGCGCCTGCTTGAGGCTGGCAAGCCCGCCATTGAGCACGATGGGCCAGTCCGGATGCGCCGCCTTGAGGCGGTGCACGATGGCGTAATCGAGCGGCGGCACTTCGCGGTTCTCTTTCGGCGACAGGCCTTTCAGCCAGGCCTTGCGGGCGTGGACGATCAGCGCATCGGCGCCCGCTGCCTTGACCTGCGCGGCGAAGGCAAACAGCACCTCTTCCGGATCCTGATCGTCGACGCCAATGCGGCACTTGACCGTGACCGGCACCTTCACCGCCGCCTTCATGGCGGCGACGCTGGCCCCCACCACTTGCGGCTCCAGCATCAGACAGGCGCCGAAGCGGCCTTCCTGGACGCGATCCGACGGGCAGCCGACATTGAGGTTGACCTCGTCATAGCCGAAGCCCTCGCCGATCCGCGCGCTCTCCGCGAGCGCCGCCGGATCGCTACCGCCGAGTTGCAGCGCGATCGGATGTTCCGCCGGGCCGAAACCGAGCAGCCGCTCGCGGTCACCATGGATCACGGCACCGGTCGTCACCATCTCGGTATAAAGCAGCGCCCGGCGCGTCATGAGGCGATGGAAGAACCGGCAGTGCCGGTCCGTCCAGTCCATCATGGGAGCGATTGAGAAGCGGCGGTTCATAGAGAGGCGGCTGTTAGACGTTTCTCACCGTCTTAATGCATATTTCCCGGCTTCCGCCAAGGTGCCGCCTCCCGCCCGCTGTGGTTGGCGGCACACCAAACAGAAGCGATGGCGGCGCGGGACTTTTGATATGACCGCACGCGGCGGGCAACCGTTCGCCTTCCGCTGTGATGCCCTCTATGCAAGACCACGACGGCCTGCCTTTACGCGGCGCCCGGCCATAACAACCGATACGAATAAACTGTGCTGACATAGGACCCTCCATGTCCAAAGACATTCGGCGCCCGGCGAGCAAGTGCAAAATGTTTTCTTGCCCCCTGTCAGCACGAGGAACAGGTACCAAGGTCCGACGATATCCTATAGACCGACTAGGATCACTTGTCCCATGGCGGCGGCTACGGCTGCAAACTGGCGCCGTCGGTGCTGACGCAGCAGCTGTCCAGCCATCCGACGACGACCACGCACAAGCAATTGGTGGCCGGTGTTGAGACCGGCGACGACGCGGCGGTTTGGGAGCTCGATCCCGGCAACGCCAACTGCACCTGTATTATCGCGACCACCGACTTCTTCATGCCGATAAAGGCTAAGCGGCAATAAATGATTGCTGAACAACAACTCTTTGTTCTTCCCGTCCCTCTCCATCATGGCCTACGGAAAATGTTCGTTTCATATCAATAACTTATTCGCGAGCAGAACCAGCCGTCGGGGCTCTGGCTGCAGACTTGTCTGACGCGTGGCGCAAGCAAAAAGGATTGCGCCGCGGCTAACGCTGCCCTGGCGCCGGTCGCGCTCTGGCGTCACCGCCGAGAAGCCGCCGTCATGATCGCATCGACAATGGCCTCATAGCCAGTGCAGCGGCAATAGTTTCCGGATATCGCTTCGCGGACTTCGGCCCGCGTCGGCGTCTGGTTGGCGGCGAGGAATTCGGCGGCCTGAAGGATCATGGCCGAGGTGCAGAAGCCGCATTGCAGCGCGGCGCGTTCAAAAAACGCCTCCTGAAGCGCGGCAACGCGGCCGGTCTTTGTAGCGCCTTCGATGGTTTCGACAACAAGGCCGTCGGCTTCCGCCGCGAGCATCAGACAGCCGCGCACGACACGGCCATCGACGACGATGCCGCAAGCGCCGCAGACGCCGTGCTCGCAGCCGACATGACTGCCAGTAAACTGCAGATCCTGCCTCACCCAGTCGACCAAAGTCTTACGCACCGGCACGACCGCGTGAACCGTCTCGCCGTTAACCACGCACTGAATGGCGAATGTTTCCTCGTTGCTCACGATCTGGCTCACCACGACACCTTGGCGATCGCCCGTCGCAACAGCGCCGAGGCAACGGCGATGCGATAGGCTGCAGGATACTCGCCCGACCCCATCGGCTCGATCATATCGGCAAGGCGCTTCACCGCGGTCGCAATGCCCGCCTCGTCCGCAATACTCAGTCCAGCCAACGCCTGCTCGATATAGGTCAGGCGCCGCGTAAAGGTCTCGACGCCGCAGAAGGCCAGCCGGCAATCGGCGATGACCTCCTTGTCCAGCCGTACGCCGAGCGCAACGCCAGCAATGGCGAAGTCGCCATGGCGGCGCGAGGCCTCATCGAAGGCCCAGCGCCAGTCCGCGCCGTAACGGGGGATACGCACAGCAGCGATCATCTCGCCAGGCTCCAAAGCGGTGTCGTAGACGCCCCGGAAGAACTCGGACGCCGCCACATCGCGCGCGCCGCCAGATGAAACAAGGTGGATAGAGGCATCGACGCAAACGCAGCAGGCCGGCATTTCCGCTGACGGGTCGGCCAGCGCCAGACTGCCGCCAAAGGTGCCGCGGTTGCGAACGGCAGCATGCGCCACATAAGCCATGGCTTGGCGGATCAGCGGCGCATGATCGCATGTGACGGGTGAAGCCGCCACGTCGACATGACGCGTAATGGCGCCAACGACCACGGAATCACCATCGAGCGTCACGCCTCCAAGGCCGGGGATTCGTTTGATGTCGACCAAAACGGCCGGACGCGCAAACCGCAGGTTCAGCATCGGCATCAGGCTCTGTCCGCCCGCCAGAATAGCGGCCTCGCTCCCATGCTCCTCGAGCAGCGCAAGGGCCGCGGCCAACGAGGCTGGACGCCGATAGGAAAAACGGGCCGGTTTCATAACGGCCTCACAGTGCCGAGCGCCGTCAAAATATCGACCGGTGTCACCGGAATGGCGTTAATCTCGCCGCCGTGGCCACGCAGCGCATCATTGATGGCCCCGACGACGGCCGCCGCCGCCGCGCAGGTGCCGGCCTCTCCCGCGCCCTTGGCGCCGACATCGGAACCCGAATACGGCGTCTGCACATGGTCGATGACTATATCCGGCATTTCGGAGGCCATCGGCACCAGATAATCGGCCAGCGAACCGGAGACGAACTGTCCGGCTTCGTCATAGCGGCAATGCTCGAACAAAGCTTCGCCGATGCCCTGCACCACGCCGCCGCGTATCTGTTCGTCGACCAGCAGCGGATTTATGACGCGGCCGCAATCCTCGACCACCCAGTGCCGCAACGCCGCTATCAAACCGGTGCCGCGGTCGATCTCGATCAGCGACGCCTGGATGCCGTTGGTTGGGATGAACGTGTCGCGCTCACGGCGATACTGATGCGATACGGTGAGCTGCGCGTTGATGCCGGCCGGCAGATCGTGTCCCTTGAACAGTACCGTGCGGGCGATGTCGGACAGCGCGATGCGCTCACGGCCGTCGCCGTCGCAGACCACGCCGTTCTTAATGTCCAAGTCGTCGGCCTTGGTCTGAAGCATCGCGGCGGCGATCTTCAGCATCTCCGCCTTAAGTAACAATCCGGCATGCCAAGCCGCTTCGCCGCCAATAGCCGCGCCGCGCGAAGCCCAGGCGCCTCCGCCATGCGGCGCGGTCGACGTATCGCCCGACGATACTGTCACACGGTCGATCGGCACGCCCACGGCATCGGCGATTATCTGCCGCAGCCCCTGCCGGATGCCCTGCCCTATTTCGCTGATCGAGGCCGCGGCGCGCACTTCGCCCTGCGCACCGAGCGACAGCGTGACCGTATCGACGGCGGCGACGGGCACGTCGGCCCGGCCATAGCCTTCCGAACCGGTCGCCGTCATCTCGACAAAGGCGGCATAGCCGAGACCGACCAGACCACCTTTGGCGCGGCGCGCTGCAATCTGCGCCGCGATGCCTTCGGCGGCGATGATGCCCTTGAGCTTCTCTATGCAGGCGCGGTGCGACAGTTCATACATCCGCGCACCTGTCGGATTGGTCCACGGCATCTCGTCAAGCGGCAGAATATTGCGCAACCGGAATTCGAGCGGGTCATCGTTTCGGGCATGGGCGGCGAGATCAATCAGCCGTTCGGTAATCGTGATGCCGATGGGCGCTCCGACGGCGCGGTACTGCCCGGTCATCGTCTTGTTTTGCATGACCACGTCGACGCCGCAGCGGAACGCCGAGAAGCGATAAGGCCCCCCGATGGAGCGCACGGCACTCAACGCTTCGGCAGTGCTGGAGCGCGGAAAAACCGAACACGCGCCTATGCCATGCCGGTGCGCGACGTCGAAACCGACCAGCATGCCCTTGTCATCTACCGCAATCTTCGCCGTCGCCAATGCCTCCCGCGCGTGAATATCGCTGGCAAGGCCCTCGATGCGGTCGGCGATGTATTTGACCGGCCGCCCGAGCAGCCTCGTCGCGGCGCAGATGGCGAGGTCGTCCTGATAAACGTGCATCTTGATGCCGAAGCCGCCGCCGACGTCGTTGCAGACGACTCGGACATTGTGCAGCGGGATCGACATCAGTTCGGCCAGATGAAGCTGAAGCTGATGCGGCATCTGATGTGAGGAGTGCACTAGCAGCGCTCCCGTATCGTCCGCCCAGTGCGCGAGCACACCGCGCGGCTCCAAGGTGACGCCAGTGTGGCGGCCGAAGCGGAAGTTGCGCACTATGGTCAGCGGCGCATCGTCTAGCGCGGCCACAAATCCGCTGTTGATGTCGGTGTGCCAGGCCAGGTTGGACGGCAAATGTGCGTGGACGCGGGCATCGACTTCCAGCGCGGTGTCGAGCGTGCCGACCGCCGGCAGTTCGCTCCAGTCCACCTCGACCAAGTCGACCGCATCCTCGGCAATGGCGCGGCTTGACGCCACGACCAGCACCACCGGTTCGCCCTGGTACGTTGCCTCCGAGGCGACCAGCGGATACTGCGGCGGCGACACCAACCCCGGCGCGCCTTTGGTGACGCACTGGAACGGCGAGCAAACACCCTCAATATCCCGCCAGCACAACACAGCCGCGACACCAGGCAGCGCCTTTGCGGCGGCGGTGCCGATCGCACCGATGCGCGCATGCGGGAACGGGCTGCGCAGGAACGCCGCATGAAGCTGGCGCGGCAGGTTCACGTCGTCGAGGTAGCAGCCGCCGCCGCTGACCAGCCGCTTGCCGTCGAAGCGCGGCATCGGTTGCCCAATCATCTTGCTCTTGTCGACAGGCCCCGCCATCGCTCAGACCACCGCCGCCGCCAGCGCCGATGACAGTTTCATTAGGCCGGCATTACGCTCCTGAATGCGGGCGAAGATCGCACCCGCTTCCGCCAGCACGGCACCGGCATCGAAAGTCTTGATGGCGCGGCTTTCGACCACCCAGCGGCCGGCGATCATCACGTCGGTGACGGACGAGCCGGTCTCGCAATAGACGTATTGGTGCACGGGATCGTTCAGCGGCGTCCACCACGGCGAGCGCAGATCGTATAGCGCCAGGTCGGCGCGATAGCCCGACGCAAGTGCGCCGATCTTTCCCTGAAGGCCCATAGCAATGGCGCCGCCCTCGGTCGCCATCCGCATGACGTCGCGGGTCTGGACCCATTGCTTGAGGTCCGCGGTCTGCGGCCGGCCGATAATGGTGGCAAGCCGCATCGAATGCTGCAGCGCCTGATTGCCGCCGCTTGGCGAACCGTCAGCGCCGATCGCCACCGGAACGCCAGCCTTGATCATGCGGGCGATCGGGGCGATGCCGCTGCCGCCTCGCACATTGCTTTCTGGATTGTGCACGACGATGGAACGGCGTGCCGCCATCAGCTCGATGTCGTCCTGGTCGATCCAGATCGTATGCGCGCAGGACAGGCGGTCCGTCAGCACACCGATCCCGTCAAGATGGCGAACCATCGTTGTCCCATAACGCTGCTGGGCGATCCTTCCCTGAACCGCCGTTTCCAGAAGATGGCAGTGCACGATGGTGTCGCGGCGCACGGCGAGATCCTGACAGCCACGCAACAACTCGTCGGTGCAACGCATCGGGTTGGACGGCGCCGGCGCGATCTGGATCATGCCGTCGCGGCCGTGATGCCTGTCAATCGCAGCTTCGCAGAGCGCAAGCAATTCCTTCGCAGGCTTAACAGCGAGCGGATCGTTGGCCTTCAACGCCTGCGTAAGTTCAGGACTGAACTCTCCATCCGGCGGATAAATGTCGCGGTACGGCTCATCGAATATGCGCAGCGCGACAATGGCGCGCATACCGCAGTCCCGATAGGCCGCAACCACCGGCTCGACATCGTCGAGCATGAAACCCTGCTCCGGAAAATGATCGATCACGGCCGTGGTACCGGTCAGGAGCATTTCAATGCAGTTGAGCAGCGTGCTGGCGTAAATCTCGTCGCGGGTGCGCCCGGCCGTAAAAGCCTGGAACATCCATAACGCGGCGCGATGATTCGCCAGATCGTAGGCACCCTTGGCATAAGCCAGCGGCGAATGCGAATGCCCGTTCACGAGACCCGGAAAAACGATGCGGTTGCGCGCATCAACCACACGGGTGGCCCGCGATGCCATCTCAGAGGGAACGGCGCCGACGGCAACGATGATATCATCCTCGATCAGGATATCGCCGCCTGCATAGACCGTCCCGGCCTGGTCCAGGCAAACGATATGACCGCCGCGGATGAGCTGGATCTCCGCCACCGTCAGTGCTCCGCCGTCACGGCATTGCGCCCGCGATCCCAGAACGCCAATGACTTGTGCAGGTAGCGCAAAATCTGCGTGCCGCTGATGCCCATCACGGCCAAGGTCAGCACGGCCGCAAACAATGTGCCGAGGTCGAGGTTCGACGCCGCATTCTGAATGAGGTAGCCCAAGCCACGGGTCGAGGCGATGAATTCGCCGACCAAGGCGCCGATCAAGCCGAGCACGATACTGACCTGCAGGCCAGCGAATATCGGCCCGACCGCGTTCGGCAGACGAACCTCAAGAAGGACGCGCAGGGGCGAACCGTTGAAGGCCCGCATCATCTGGATGAGCGCCGGGTCAACCGAGCGCATGCCGACAATCGTGTTCACGAAGACCGGGAAGAAGCAGATCAACGCCACCAGAACGATCTTGGACTCGATGCCGAAGCCGAACCAGACGATCACCAAGGGCGCGATCGCCACCTTCGGCACCGATTGCAGGCCAATCACGAACGGAAATACGAAGCGCTCGACCGTGCGCGATTCCGCGACGATGGCGCCGAGAATAATGGCAAGGCCGCAGCCGACGGTGTAACCGCTCAGCATCGAGGTCAGCGTAAAGAAAAAATGCTTCCAGTAGTCGCCACCGACATAGCCGCGCCAGAGCGCGCCGCCGACATCGCGCAGATCCGGCAGGATATAGGTCGGTATTTCGAAGACAATGACGCTGAACTGCCACACCGCCAGCAAGACGGCGAAGGTCGTCAGCGGATAGACGATATCCTTGAGGCGCTCGTGGAACGGCATCAATGCGCCTCCTCGCCCGAGGCCGCGTACAGCGCCCGGCGGAGCTGATCGCAATAGCCGACAAATTTGGGATCGACCATCGTCTCCAGCGTGCGCGGCCGGGGCAGATCGATGATGATGTCTTCCAATACATGCGCCGGCCGGGCCGACAGCAGCACGACGCGGTCCGACAGGAACACCGCTTCCTGGATGCCATGGGTGATGAACATTACCGTGCGGCCCGATCCCGACCAGAATTCGAGCAGCTCGAGCGCCATGCGCTCGCGGCTCAGCGCGTCGAGCGCTGCGAAAGGCTCGTCCATCAGCAGCACTTCAGGTTCGTGCAGCAAGGCCCGGGCGATGCCGACGCGCTGCTGCATGCCGCCCGAGAGCTCATGCGGATAGCTGTTCTCGAATCCGGACAGGCGGACGAGCTTGACGAGCTCCAACGCCCGCCGCCGGCTCTCCTTCATGTCGAGCTTCTGCGTGCGCGCCGGCACGAGAATATTGTCGAGCACGCTCCGCCACGGCAGCAGGGTGGCCTGCTGGAACACGACGCCGACGTCGCTGCGCGGGCCAGTAACGGGCACGCCGTCAACTTTGACGACGCCATCGGTGGCCGGCATGATGCCGGCCACGATCTTCAGAAGCGTCGACTTTCCGCAACCGGACGGACCTAGGATCGAGACAAAGCTGCCACGCTCGATCGCGATATTCAGCGAATCGACCGCGGTGAGAAACCCTTTGGCCATGCGATAGACGACGCTCAGATTCGACGTCGCAATCGCCGGCTTGTTCGTCTGGTGCGTCACATCTCTCATTTCAGCGCCTTGGCGACAGCGACGAGCTTATCATAGTCGAACTTGCCGAATTCCGGCACGAACTCGTTGGTAAAGAGCTTGTCCAACGGGATGTCCGTGCGCTTGATCGCTCCACTTTCGGCCAGGATTTCGATGTTGGTCTGCCACGATGCCGGGATGAACTCGCCGTACTTGCGCGACTTCGGGTCGCCGGCCGGCAGCTTGTTGCGCAGATTATCCATCATGATGCCGGCTTCGCGGGCCAGAACCTTCGGATCGTCGCCGTCCTTCGGCTTGATCGTCGGATGCAGGCGCCAGGCCGATCGGACGCAGCCTTCCGGATTAATCTCGCACACCACCATGCCTTTAGTGTAGGCGCGAGCGAAGCGAACCATCAGATCCGGCTTTTCCTTGATGAGATCGACATGGGCCGCAAAGCTGTTGCCTGACAGCACCATGTACTTTTCCGGCAGCTTGATGCGGCGAATCTTGATCCCCGACGCGGCGATCTGCGAATGAACGACGTCGAACTGGTTGAGAGCGTCGACCTGCCCGGTCTTGAAGGCGTTGACGGCGGCCGGTCCCTGCCCGACGGCGACAAGTTCGACATCGGTGCCCGGCTTGAGCCCGACCTCGCGGAGCATTGAGCGCGTCACCGGCACGTTGCCGGTCGACAGCGTTACGACGCCGATCTTCTTGCCCTTGAGATCGGCGAGCGTCTTGATCGGGCTTTCGTCGAGAACGATTATTTCCCAGTTGTAGGCACGGGTCACGTTGTAGAAAAACTTGAGCGGCAGCGGATCCTTGCCGACATCGTACGAAGAAATGAGGAAGTCGGGGATCGGATAGCCGACCATAATCGACTTGTTGGCCATCTGCGGCAGGATGACGCCCGTTCCCTCGAACTGGATCGTCTCGACCTCGATGCCTTCTTCCTTGAAGAAGCCCAGTTCCTGCGCGGCATACATCGCCGAATTGACAAGCCCGACGCGCGAGGCCGTGCCGTAGACGACCTTGTCGAGAGCGAAGGCCGGAGCGGCGAGCGCGGCGGCAAGAACAGCAGAAAGCGCGGCGCCTGCCGCAAAAGTTTTGGCGAAGCGACTTGTAATCATACCTTTATCTCCAGTGCGAGTGGCGAAATCTGGTCTGCGGAGCGTTTCGCCCAATCCCGGTTGGGCGTGTCGGCGAGCGCCCGCATCTGACCCTGCGTCAGCGCGCGGGACACAGCCGGAACATCGATCGTGGCGACGGTACCGTCCTCGACGGTCTGATTGCCGTCTACAAAGACATGGCGGACAGCTGCGCTGCCCGCGCTGAAGATAAGACTGCGCAACGGGTCGCGCAAAGGCGCCATGCCGGGATGATCGCAATTCACCAGCACGATGTCGGCCTTTGCGCCGACACTCAGCCGGCCGATATCATCGCGGTTCACCGTAGTCGCCCCACCGATGGTCGCCATGTGGAACAGGTCCTCGACGGTCAGGAGATCGACATGTTGCGAAGCCACTTTCGACAACATGATCGCAAACCGCATCTCGTTGAGCATGTCGTGCGGGAAGGTATCGGTGCCGAGCGCGAGGCTGACGCCGCGTTCATTGTAGCTGCCGAGGCTGCGCATCGAGACGCCGCGATAGGCGAAAGTCATCGGCGAATGGGCGATGTGCGTGCCGGTGCCGACGACCATATCGACGTCCGTCTTTTCGAACCAGCCGACGTTCGGGTGTTCATCGAGGAAAATGCCATGCGCCAGCGTTGTGCGTGGGCCCAGCACGCCGAGATCGGCAAGGAAGCCGACCGGCGACTTGCCGTGACGGCGCACCATCTCCTGAAATTCGAAGATGGCCTGGCCGAGATGGGTCTGGAACGGCAGATCGCGAGCGCAGGCCTCGTCATACGCGGCCTTGATCAGCTCGGGAGTGCAGGTGTCGACCTGCGCCGGCATGACGATGCCGCCGAGGCGCCCGCTCGGATGCTTGCGCGCCGCTTCGCACACCGCCAATCCTTCGGCCATGCCGCGCACGCCGGCGGCCTCGTCCCAGATGTATTCGACGCTATAGTCGTTCGGCGTATGCCAGCGGGCCGAGCGAAACATGGGCGAGAAATAAGTGCGTGCGCCGGTCGCGGCATGGACGTTGATCCAGTCGGCATAGGGCACGCCCATGTCAGACACGGTCGTACAGCCGCTCCTCATCAGCTCCGCGACGGAATAGTGCGTTGCGGGGGCGACGGCGTCCTTGTCGGGGCGGATGGTGTAGATGTACTCGTAGATACGAGACATGTTGAGCTTGTGGCTGCCGAGTTCCTCGAAGAAGCCCTTGCCGAGCGGCTCGGTGCCGAGATGGCCATGGACATTGACCAGGCCCGGCATCGCCATCATCGACGTACCGTCGATGTCGCGGTCCACCGCACCGTCGTATTTGCCGCCGACATGAACCAGTGTATTGCCGTCGAACACGACGTCGCCGCCGCGACGGTAAACGTGTTTTTCGCCGTCGAAAGCAACGATCCAGGCCAGATCCTTGATGCGGGTGCGTTTGTTCATCGTCTCAGTGCGCCTTTCCCAGCAGAAGTTCTGGCACGCCAAGACGCCACTTGCTGTCAAAATCGATTTCGTCCCATGTCTGGCCGCAAATCTCTTCGGCGACCGACGCTAGCACGCGGGTTCCTAGATCGAGCTCGGCTAGCGGCACCTTGTTGTAGAAACGGCTGTGCTGGCTCGGACCGTAGTTGAAGCAGGGCACGCCCCGGCTGAAGAGGTGGCCAGAATCGGCGCCAGCATGGGAGCCGGGTATGTGCATGCCGATCTGCGGCGCGGCGCCTGAAAGCGCCTTGTGGTGCCTGGCCGTCATGGCAATCAGCGGATGATCAAGCGGCAGTTCAAGCGGCGGCATGTAGTGCGCCATGGCGCCCCACGGCTTGCGGTATGGCGCCGGCGGCAGTTCGATGTCGTACTGGAAGTCGGGGTCGGAGCCGGCGATGGCGTCGAGACAGCTGCGCAGGTCGCGCATCACGCCGTCGACGGTCATGCGCGGATGCAGCCTCACATCCACTGCCAGCGTGCAGCAATCGGCGATGAAGGCCGGGCGCCACAGGTGGTAGTCGTCGGTGAGACCGCCAAGCACGGCGCCGACATGAATGCGCGGCAAACCCGGCAGCGCCGGATGCGGCTCGTGGGTCAGCTTGAGCGACTGGATGGCCCGCACCGCCAGCATCGCCTTCTCGACCGCATTGACGCCCTTGCGCTGCGTGAGCTGCCCGATCCAGACCGATTTGCCGCGAACCGTGACCAGAAGCTCGAGTACGCCGGCATGCATGGTGCGGATCTGGAGGTTGGTCGGCTCCGGCACAATGGCGACATCGGGCAGCGGATTGTTATCGAGAAGATGCACGGTGCCGATACCGCCCTGCAACTCGCCGATGACACAGGCGACGATCAGGTCGCCGCGCATGCGCACGCCCGCTCTTTTCAACGCAGCACCGGCCATGATCATGGCGCCGTCCGCGCCTTTCATGTTGCCGACGCCGACGCCGACGACTTCATCGACCTCGATGGCGCTCTGCCAAAGCGGCCGGTCGTAGCCCATCGGGATAGGATCGACATCGAGATGGCCGTTGAACATCAGCGACGGGCCGGCGCCGTCGCCCCTGATGATGCCGATGGCGTTGGGGCGGCCGGGCTCGACGTCCTGCACAAACACCTCGTCGTAGCCGAGCGCCTTCATGCGCGCGGCGGCGAATTCCGCAGCGGCCCGCTCGTCGCCGGAAAAGCTCGGAATGTTGGCCAGACCGCAAACGAGGCCCGTGACTTCGTCGAGCACGACATATTCCGCTGCGGCACTCACAGGACAAACTCCGCAGCTGTCAGCGCCATCACACGGGTCGACAGCGCCAGCATGTCGATATCGCATTCGTCGTAGAAGCGGCTGTGGCCTGAAGGACCGTAGTTGAGGCATTTGACGCCGTAGCTGGCGAGATGGCCGCTGTCGGCGCCGGCGTAAGAACCGGGGATGAAGACGCCGACCTGCGGCGTCTTTCCGGTGAGGCGCTCATGCCAGCGCTTGCAGGATTGCGCCAGCGGATGATCGACCGCGAGGTCGTTCGGCGGCATGAACAGGCCCATGGCATGGAACGGCGCGGCATAAGGCGCCGGCGGCAGCGCGATCTCGTATTTGAAGTCCGAGTCGGTCGTAGCAACGGCGTCGAGCGCGGTTTTGAGATCCTCAACCGTCGATTCGAGTGTCATGCCCGGCGCCAGGCGAACGTCGATCTCGATGGTGCAGAAGTCCGGCACCATGGCCGGACGCCACACCATGTATTCCGGCGTCAGACCGCCGATGATGCCACCGACCACGATGGCCGGCAGGCCGGGCAATCCGGCATGCGGGGTGTGGCGGAATTGAACGGCCCTCACCGCATCCACGGCGTTGGCGGCCTGCACGATGGCGTTGACGTTATCGAGGATATCGAAGTTGCCGATCCACGCCGTCTTGCCTTGAATATGAACCAGCGCCTCGAGGACACCCGCGTGGATCGTGCGCACGTTGCAGGCGGTCGGTTCCGGCACGATGGCGATGTCCGGCACCAACCCCTGCTCGAGCAGATAGCGTGTGCCGATACCGCCCTGGAGCTCGCCGATAACGCCAGCGACCACGATGTCGCCGCGCAGTTTCTCGCCGCTGCGTTTGACGGCGGCGGCGGCCATCACCATTGAGGCGTCGGCCGCCTTCATGTTGCCGACACCGACACCGACGATCTTGCCGTCGCGTTCGACCGGCTCCCAATGTGGCTCGCCGTAGTCGGCCGGCAGCGGATCGGTATCGAGATGGCCGTTGAGCATGAAGGTCGGCCCGGAGCCGTCGCCTTTCATGATGCCAATGACATTGGGTCGGCCGGGCACGACCTCTTGGAGGTGAACCTCGTCGAAATCGAGCGCGCGGAGCTGCTTTTCCAGTTCGAGCGCGCAGGCGCGTTCGTCACCAGGGAAGCTGGGAATTCGCGCCAGCGCCTTACAGAGGGCGATGACCTCCGCGTCGTCGATCTGTTCGAGGATGGCGCTTTCGTCGACGGTCATGCAGCTACCCCGCAACGGGCACGGGGAACCACCGGACAATGCACGGCCCGGAGCCGGAAAACGCATTTCCCTCGGCGCCGCGCCTATGCCCGTTTTTCGCCGTCATGCCATCAGCCTCGGGTCCCCGTCTGCGAACCCGAGGAATTAAAATTGGATACAAGGATATGGTCAAGCCTAAGCTTGCCCAGTTTTTGAGCTTTGCCCTGTGCAGGGCGAACAAACATTAGGAGGCCGACCGCGGCGTCCTATCCGCGGATGCGTTTCGCCGCCAAAGACAATTTGAAGGCTGCTTCTACGCGGCCTGCGTCGTGCTGGAGACCGGAAGCGCTTCCGATATAGCGCGGGCATTCGCCATGATGTGGCAGCGCATCAGAATTTCGGCGCGTTCGCCGTCGCGGTCGCGAAGCGCATAAATCAGGATGTCGTGCTCGAAGCCGGGCTGCTCGTTGTAGTCGCTGTTGGTCACGAACAGCCGCACATAAGGGCCGACCGCAAGGCGATATCGGCGGCATTCGGCGATCAATTGCGGACGCCCGCTGAGCACGCATAGGCGGTGGTGGAAATCGTCATGCCGCGCCACCCATTCCAGCGTGTTGCACTCGACATTGCGCAGCCGCTGCAGTTCCAGTTGCAGGTCGGCGACATGAGACGCCGTAGCCTTGGCCGCGGCGAAGCGAAGCGCAGTTCCTTCAAGAATGGCACGGATTTCGAACAGTTCGACGACCTGCTCCCGCGTGCGCGTGGTCACTACCGCGCCGCGGTTCGGGCGGATCGTGACATAGCCTTCGGCATCGAGCTGGCGGATGGCCTCCCGTACCGGCATGCGGCTGACGCCAAGCTCGGCGGCGACGTCGTCCGACTTGATGCGCGAGCCGCCGGCCAATACGCCGGACACGATCTTGTCCTGGATGTGGATGTAGGCCATCTGTTGCGCCGTAAGCGACACAGCACCGCCGCGCAGACTGTATTCATTCATGGCCGCCGTCTCCTCATGCGCGCGATTTGCTTTGCGCGATAATCGCGCTGGATTCTGTGATGACATTCATGGTGGCGGCGCTAGCGCTTATACGACCGGGCCGGCCCAGCGAACAGCCATGTGAACGTCTCTGCGGCCATTGCGCCGGTGGACTCCCGCCGCGCCGCCAGAGGTCGCGCCCTGCGACCAAAAGCGGGGCCGTCATGCCCGCTCGCCCCTTGCCCGCGGTGTCAGTGCCGTGCATCCATTTATCCAAACTGTTCCCTGATCCTAGGTCGCTCCGCTCCAGCCGTCAAAAGGGGCGCGTCCGACGAATGTCTCGAAGGTTCAATTCCATGACCGTGCTGTCGCCAGAGAAGAAGTTCGCCCGCGGCTATATGAATAGTATCCGCCAACGCATGTCGGACTTCGACATGGAGATCTGGCACTACGCAGAGCCGGCCTGGCGCGAGTACAAGTCGGCCAAAGCCTATCGCGATCTGCTCAGCGCCGCGGGTTTTGCAGTCGAGGAAGCTTCGGGCGGCATGCCGACCGCCTTCATGGCGAGTTGGGGTGAAGGCGCGCCGGTGCTTGGCAGTTTCTCCGAATACGACGCCGTGCCGGGCCATTCGCAGCAGGCGACGCCCTACCCCGCGCCGCGCGAGGGCTTTCATGCCTGGGCGCCGGGACACACCTGTCCGCATTCGATGCTCGGCACGACATGCCTTGCCGGCATCTTGGCCACCAAGGCGACGATGGAGAAGTTCAACATTCCCGGAAAGCTGAAATTGTTCGGCGAGCCGGCCGAGAAGATGTGCGCGTCCAAGCCGGTCCATGCCGCGAAGGGCTATTTCGACGACTGCGACGCCTTCATCATCTATCATCCGCAATCGGTGAACACCGTGCTCGGTGAAACCCAATGGGGCTCGTACTGGAGCTGCGTCTTCACTTTCGAAACGCCGGCGCCCGAGACGTGGATCGACCCAAGCCTGCTTCCGAACCGGTCGCCGCACTGGATCGCGCGCTGCCCCGGCGCGCTCGATGCCCTGTGCCTGATGTACACGAGCACGAAATACACGAAGGAGGCGATGTTTCCGCATACCGGAAGCTGGTCGCTGAACGAATTCGTGCTGGTCGGCGGCGATGCGACATCCGACAACATGTCTCCGCGCTTTTCCCAGATCCAGTACTCATGGCGCTCGCCCGATCTCGCCATTCAGAAGCAGATCTACAAAGTCCTGGAGACCAATGCGAAGCAAGTCGCCGGCATGACCGGCTGCACCGTGTCGGTGCGTTGGGTCACAAAAACGCGCACCGGTCTCGCCAACACCACGATGACGAACCTCGCTTACGCCAATATGGAAGCCCTTGGCGCGCCAACGTTCGATGACACGGCGAAAAAATTCGGCAATGACATTCTCGAAAATCTCGGCTTTGCGCGCCAGGACAATCCGTTCGCCGCCGACAATGAGCGGCTGATCACACCGGAGGATTACGACAAACGCCTGCGCTATGCGATGCCGCAATGGCAAAAGACTTACATCGCCGACGACTATGTCGAGTACACTTGGCATGCACCGACGACTCGCGTCTTCACCATGCGCGGCCGCTTGACCCCGCCGCGTTCCGACTATGAATTCCCGGCTTGGGTCGATGATGCTATTACCGGTGTGCCGGCCTGCATCGACCCCGGCATGTTTCTCGGCGCTGAAACCATTGCTTGGACCTTCATCGATCTGCTGATCAAACCGGAAACGCTGGCCGCGGCGAAGCAGGAGTTTGCCGAACGCACCGGCGGCGGCGTCGGCGGCACGAAATGGGTGCCGCCGCAATTGCCGCGAGACTTCAAGCCGCCGCATGACCTGCGCTGGCCGGAATACATCCGGACGATCCGCGGTGAGGAATGGTGGATTCCACACGCCGGCCCCGACTCCGGCAAGGGCGAACGGCTGGCCTGAGAAAGCCGCGCATAATTGCGAACGGACGCTCCCCGTCAAGCTTGCGGCATCGCCGCTCGAAACGTCGCTCCAGGAAACGAGAGGCCATCGCCTCGTTGGCGAGCGCATGCATACCCGTCTGGTGAGCACGGCGCTTGGGCTTGCGGCCCTGTCCATGGCGGAAGGCGGCGTCACCGCCGAAGTGACGCCGCATAACCTGTCGCTGACCGAGGAGACCTTGCTGCGGCTCGGTGCGATCGCCAAGATCATCCCGCCGCTGCGCGAGGACGGCGATGTCGCCGCCATGCAGGCGGCTTTGCGCGGCGGTCTGATCGACCCGTCGCCACCGATCATGCGCCGCATACGCGCGAAGAAAAAGCCGCGGGCGCGGACGATCTGGGTAAGGCGCCGGGCGGATTTCCCGGCGTGCAGACCATGCTGCCAGTGCTACTCAAGCTCTTTGGCGATGGCGTAATCGAATATCCCGATCTCGTGCGCGCGGCATGCGAAGCGCCGGCGGCGATCTTCCGCCTGTCCGACCGGAAGGGCTCGCTGCGGCCCGAATGGATGCCGATCTGGTGCTGGACGATCCCAATGCGCCAATCCAGATCCGCCACGAGGATCAGGCGAGGAAGGCGGGCCAGACGCCCATCAAAGGCAGAAAAGTGCCGACAGCGCCAGTGCTGACCATGCTACGCGGACGAAGTTATCGCCGCGCGCGGGAAGGCAACTCGTCGCCCCGGCTTAGGCGGCTCTGCTACGCGCTGTGCACCAGGATTTCCGCCGCACGTGCCATGACGGCAGGCCGAGTTTTTCCAAATGTGTAGCCCGGTGGGTCACGGATTCTCCTTGAGATCGTGTAGCGTCGTGCTGGCGATGTTGGTTATGGCGCTTCGAATGCACTTTCCGGATCGCATTGCAACGGCGGCTCCTCCATGAAGTCCGCGACATCGCGCGGGTGCGACAGCATCACCGCGTGATTGCCGGCGATCTGGGTGACCTTGCCGCCGGCACGTTTAGCCATCATCCGCAACGTGGTCGGCGGAATGATCAAGTCCTTCGTGGCGATCATAAAGGCGGAGGGCTTCGACTTCCATGCCGCCTTGGTGAGATCCGACTGGACGGCTTTCAGGCCAGATGCGAGCTGCCGCAGTTCTGTCGCCGATTTTCGACGTGCGGAGCTTGCCTGGAAGTATCCATATCTCAACCTCGCGGATAAGGCGGAGCATAAACAGCCTTTGCCTGCACCCCGCGACCGTTGAAGCGGACGCCTAGCGTTTAGCCTCGACTAGTGCAATAGTGGATTTTTGTATCCATTTGTAGAGCGGAGATAAGAGCACATGTTCGACCTCGTGGTAGCTAACGGCTTGGTGGTGAGCGGCGTCAGCGTGGATCCTTGCCACGTCGCAGTGCGGAACGGACAGGTGGCCGCGCTGCTCGATCCTTCGTCTCGGCCTGAGGCGTTGAGGATCATTGACGCCAGCGGGCTTCTCGTCCTCCCCGGGCTGGTCGATGCCCATGTGCATTTCCGCGACCCCGGTCTGACGCACAAGGAAGATTTTGCCAGCGGCAGCCGCGCCGCAGCTCTGGGGGGCGTCACGACGGTGATGGTGCAACCGACAGACAACCCCGTGACAACGACCGTCGAGCATTTCATCGCGAAGAAGGAATCCGCAGAAGGCAGTTGCGCCGTCGATTTTGCACTTCAAGCCGCGCTGGGACCGGACTTGAGCCACGTCGCGGCGCTCGCCGACGCGGGCGCGGCATCCTTCGAGATTTTCCTCGGCCTGCTGCCAGATCCAGTGCGCATCCCCGGCAACGAGGCCTTGGCTGCCGCGATGATGGCCGTCCGTGACGTCGACGGGCTCGTCGGCGCAACGCCTTACGATGACACCCTGGCCGCCGCCGCCGCGCGCATAGCCGCCAAGATTTCGGACGATTGCGCTCGCTTCACTGCGAGCCTGCCTCCAGCCGTCGAGGCCGCCGGCATCGCCCGCGCCGTGCTCTGTCATCGGCTGGTGGGAGGCCGCATGCACGTCAGACAGGTCAGCACGGAACTGGGACTGGCGGCACTGGCGATGGCGGACGGCGAGTTTACCGCCGAAGTGACGCCACACAACATTTCGCTTACCGAAGACACGCTGCGGCAACTGGGCGCCGTCGCCAAAGTCGTTCCGCCGCTACGGCGAGCCGCCGATGTCGGCGCCATGCAGGAGGCCTTGCGGAACGGTGTTGTCGATATCGTTGCCACTGATCATGCGCCTCATACACGCGAAGAAAAATCGGCGGGCAAGAACGACCTCGGCAAGGCCCCCGGCGGGTTTCCTGGCGTTCAAACCATGTTGCCGGTCTTGCTCAAGCTCGTCGGCGACGGCGTGATCAGTTATCCTGATATCGTCCGCGTGGCCTGCGAGGCACCTGCCAGTATCTTTCGTCTCTCGGACCGGAAAGGTTCGGTTCGGCCTGGTGCGGATGCTGATCTGGTACTGGTCGATCCGAGTATGCCGATGACGATCCGCAACGAGGATCAGGCCAGCAAAGCGGGGCAGACGCCGTTCAACGGCATGACCGCACCGGCTAGCCCGGTTCTGACGATGCTCCGCGGCGAAGTCATCGCCGAACGCGGTAAAATCGTGGGGAATCCTCGCGGGCGCTTTTTGGCGCCCGCCTGAGCGCAAAGTCAGGCGCCGCGCGCCAGTATCTCGGCGGCACGCGCCATGACCACGCATCCAGCGACGATATCATCGTCCTTGGTGTTCTCGGCAATGTCGTGACTGCGGCCCCCGATGCTCGGAATGAAGATCATGCCGGTTGGAATCTTCCGCGCCAGGAACATCGCGTCGTGGCCAGCCCCGCTGACCATTCGCTCATGACCGTAGCCGACGTCCTGAGCAGCCTTCTCGAAGGTCTCGACGATACCGACGTCCATCGGCGTTGGCGCAATGCGCGTCGTGACATCAAGTGACATGCGGCTACCGGCCTTGTTGAGCGCAGCAATCTGCTCGCTCACGGCTACCTCAATACGGTCAAGCACGGTTTCGTCAGAATCGCGAAATTCAAGGCTAAGCCCCGCGCCGGACGGCACGACGTTCGCAGCCCCCGGCGTTGCTTCGATGCGACCGATATTCCAGACAGTTTCACCAGAGGATAGCTTCGGAAACACATCTACGACGAAACTGCCGAACCGCAAGAGGGGCGTCAGCGCATCCTCGCGCATGTTCATCGGCGTTGTCCCGGCGTGATCGGCGCGGCCCTCGCTGCTCACGGTCATGCGGCGGATCCCGGCCATGCTCGTGATCACCGCAACCTTATTACCGGAGCTTTCCAGACGCGGCCCCTGCTCGATGTGGCCCTCAAGGAAGGCAATCTGTCGCTTGGGATCGAGCTTGCGAGGCTCCCCCGCCAAGCCTGCGCGCGCGATAGCATCCGTGAGCTTGCGCCCGTCGGTGGCGCGTGCAGTATCTAGGGCTGCATCATCGATCCCCCCGACCATGAAGCGGCTGCCGAGGCACGGCAGATAAGTGCCCTCCTCGTCCTGAAAATTGATGGCATCGACGCCGACCGGCAGGTCGCCCGCCTCCCGGGCCGCGCGCGCAACCTCGAGACCGTAGATCACGCCGAGGGCGCCATCGAGCCGGCCTCCCCGAGGCACCGTATCCGAGTGCGAACCAATCAGCACCGCCTTGCTTACGCCGGGCGCCATTCCGTAGACCGTGCCGAAGCGATCCATTGATACTTCGAGCCCGGCATCGCGATACTGTTCCGCGATCCATTTACGTGCTGCTATATCTTCATCAGAGAACGCGACGCGATCGACGCCGGTTTTATACTGTCCAAATTTCGCGAGCGCTCGGAGATCAGCCAGCATGCGTTCGGGCTTGATTGAAATCATGAGCGCGCAACCTTCTTGGAAGAATGCTGTCTCTCGAGGAATTCGCGCAGGCGGCGCAAGCCTTCCACGAGCCTCTGATCCTCAATCGTGTAGGCGATACGGACGTAGCGGTCCGTCCCGGGCCCGAAAGTGCTGCCAGGCACGACCGCCACAGAAGCATCCAGAAGCGCCGCCTTTGCGACTTCGAACGAGGTCATAGCCGCAGCTGATACATCCACCAGCGCATAAAACGCTCCGGCCGGAACAATAGGCAGGTAAGATGTGCCTGCCAAAGCTGCAACGACCAGATCGCGACGGCGATGGAAGGTTGCACGGAAGTCAGCCACGATCTGTTGATCGCCGAGCAAGGCGCCTTCCCCAGCCATCTGCGACGGTGTAGAGGCGCAACTCGTTGTTGGCTCCTGCAGGCTCGCCGCCGTAGCGGCCAGCGCAGGCGGACAAACCAGCCAGCCGAGGCGCCAACCGGTCATCGCATAGCTTTTCGAGAAGCCGGAGACGATAAACACATTGTCATCGGCGCCGAATTCCGTCGCGGAGACATGTTCGCCATCGAATACGATATCCTCGTAGATCTCGTCGCTTACAAGGTACAGGCCGTGTTCGCGAACGAGTTCGACGATCCCCTGCATGAGGGCGCGGGGAAAAACCGCGCCAGTCGGATTGCCTGGCGTATTGATCAGAATGGCCTTGGTCTTCGGCGTAATAAGCGACTGCAGTTCTGCGAGGTCGGGAAGAAAGCTGCGGCTGGCCGGCATGGCGTAACGAATGGGGGTGGCGCCAGCGAGATGGCAGATCGCCTCGTAGTTTGGCCAGCCCGGATCAGGTATGAGCACCTCATCCCCGGGATCGAGCACCGCGAACATCGACGAGAATAACCCGCCGATGGCGCCGGTGGTAATGACGATGCGATCGGCGGCAATGTCCTGCTTCAAACGGGAGGAACAGCGTTTGGCGACCATCTCGCGCAGCGTCTTCAACCCTGCGTTCGGCGCGTATTTTGTCGCTCCGGCGCGCACGGCCCCGAAGGCACGTTCGATGATCGGAATGGGTGTCGCCGCATCAGGCTCGCCGACCTCCAGATGAATCACGTCCGGTATGGTTGCCGCAAGTGACATGATTTCGCGGATCGCCGAACGCGGCATGGACCCGGCGCGGCGTGACGGCTCACGGAGATTCGCCATTTCAGCCTTCCTTCAAACGGTGAAGAGTTTGCCCAGCGAGGCAATGCGATCCTTCAAGCCGAGTGTGCGCATCGCGCTCCACAGCAGCGCCTGGTTGGAGGTGATGACCGGAAGCCCGGTTGCGCGCTCAATCTCTTCGATTACTCCGAAGGTTGGCAGGTCGGTGGCAAGAAAAACAATCGCTTCCGAATTCCGGATTTCGAGTTTTTCGACGAAGGGCATGAGCCGCGCCCGATCGACCGTCGGCACCTCGGCCGTGGCAAGGATATCGAGCGTCGCATCATCAACGACAGTGTAATTACGCTGTTCAAAGAAGGGGCGCGCGACGGCATGGATCGTCGCCGGATACGGTGTGCCCAGTGTAAATCGGCGAATGCCGAGAGCGTTCATCGCATCGCGCAGCGACGTCCAGGCCGAGATCGCGGCAACGCCGGTGTCGTTGCCGATCTTGGCGGTCGCCGCCTCGTTCCAGCCCTGCTCCATGATGAAGGTCGTCACCATGTCGCAATAGGCGATAACGTTCACGCCAGTGGCGGCGATGGTCTCGACCGCCTTGCCGACCTGTGCCTCCATCCGATGCACCAGCCCGGGGGTGAGATCCCCCTTGACCAGCAGACGTGTCGCAAACAGCGCCAAATCAGCCGGCATAACCGACCAGAACTCCGGTTCGATGACCGAATTATTCGCTGGCACCAGAAGGCCAATTCGGCCCCGGCGCCCGTAGACCGGCGCGGCGTTTGTCATGGGGAGACTTTGCCAAAAACAACAGGATTGGATACAAGGATACAGTTTGGTGCCGACATGGGTCAAGAGCGGCGCTGTGCGTCAAAGTTGACAAGTCCGCAATCCCCGCCCTAATCGACCCCCGGAGGCGAACAATCGTGTTGACCCCACCACCGTCCGCGCAACAGCTGGCGTACATTCATCTTCAGGACCGAATTGTCTCGGGAGCATTGCCCGGCGGCACCCGGCTCAAGCCGGAGCCGATCGCGCAGCAGCTCGGCATCAGCCGCATGCCGGTCCGCGAAGCCATTCGGCAGCTCAATGCCGAAGGGTACGTCACGATCATGCCGAACCGCGGTGCCGTCGTGACAAACCGCACGCCAGAAGATGTTATCGAGCTGTTCGAAATGCGCGCCGTACTTGAGGGGCTCGCGGCGCGCATTGCGGCCAAGGTCGCCACCGCGGATGAACTTGACGATCTCGAGTCGTTCAACACGGGCCTGCTCCGCCTGGGCCAGGACCATGTCGCGTGGGTCGAACGTCACGACCAGTTCCATGACCAGCTCTGCCTGTTAAGCCGGCGCGCGCGTCTCTGTGACGAAGCCCGCCGCCTGCGGTTCGCGGTGCGCCCTTATCTTCGGCTTTACACGCGATCCCATGCTGAATTCGAACTGAAAGGCCATGAGCACGAACGCCTTATCGAGGAGATTCGCAGCGGGAACGGCAAGCGCGCCGAAGCGGTGACGCGCGCCCATGTGATGGCCAACGCGCACAGCATTGCCGAATGTCTGCGCGTCGCCCTCGAAGAAGCGCTCAGCGCTCCCGTCGCGAAGCCAACGCGCGAACGTGCCGTCGAGAAGACGGCGACGACACGCAAGAGGAAGTCGGTCGCCGCCTGACCTCTCAATCGTGGTCGCCGCCAATGTCGATCATGACGCCGATGTTGCGATCGCGTGCCCGCTTCTCGATGTGCTGCGCCGTGACCAGATCCTGGATCGGGACGCCGATAGATTTATAGAATGTGATTTCGTCGGCTGACTTGCGGCCCTCGGCGCGGCCGCCGACTAAATCTGCGATCTCCGGAACGCTCGCAAGATCGAGCAAGCCTTCGCTCGCCGGAATAACGAAGTCGCCGGCATGGGACAGGCAATCGCTGCGGCTGTCGATGACGCGGCGCGATGCGCGGCGCACGACCTCGCTGTCCACTTCGCGCGAGGTCGGCTCATAGGCGCCAGTTGAGGCCACGAAAGTGCCCGGCTTCAGCCACTCGCCCAGAACGACTGGATTTTCCGACGTGGTCGCCGCAACCACAACATCGGCCGCACGAACCGCCTCGGCAGCGGATTCGACATAGCGAATGTCAGCCGGAATGCGACCGCCGATCGCCTTGAGTTTCTCGATCGTGGCGTCGGCGCGCGAGCGCGTGCGGCTCGATATCAGCACCGTCTTAACGTCGAGCTCGGTCGTCAGCGCCTCCACCTGATTGACCGCAACACGGCCTGCGCCGATCACGGTCAGAACCTTGCTATCCTTGCGCGCCAAATGGCGCGCCGCGAGGGCCGTGCCGGCGCCGGTACGCAGGTCGGTCAGATAGCCCGCTTCCATTACCGTATGCGGGGCGCCAGTCTCGCCATTAAACAGCGCGACCAGCGCCGACATGCGCGGGACACCTCGCTTGGTGTTGTCATAAAAATCAGACACGACCTTGATGCCGTAGCCACCGCCGTTCTTGAGAAAGCAGGGATTGAAGATGGCGACCCCGGGCGGCTCATCCGACGTAGCAAAGCTGCGCAAGCCATCAACGGAGCGACCGCCGGCAAGCGTCGTGAACGCCTCGCCTTGGATATCAATAGCGGCAGCCATATCGAGTACCGCACGACAGTCGGCCTCAGTAAGAATTCTCAACTTCATTTTCTAGTTTCCCGGCGTTTGGTGGTCTTCAGGTAGCACCTTCGCGACAGCGGCCAACACGCGCTGTGGCGTAATCGGCAAGACGCTGACGCTGGCGCCGATCTGCGAAAGCGCATCGTTGACCGCATTGAGCACTGCCGCTGCCGCGCCGGCGGTGCCGGCCTCGCCCGCACCCTTGGCGCCAATGGTCGTGCCTGAATCGGCATTAGCGACGTGCACGACTTCAATGTCGGGAATCTCGGTGGCGAGCGGCACGAGATAATCCATCAGCGTGCCGGTCCCGAGCACCGCGTCCTCGCTGTAGCGGATTTCCTCGAACAGCGCGGCGCCGAGGCCCTGCACGACGCCGCCACGGATCTGCTCGTCGAGTAGCATCGGATTGATGACGGTGCCGGAATCATGAGCGACGCGGTGGCGCAGCAGCCGGACCTCGCCGAGACCCGGATCGATCGACACCACGGACAATTGTGCGCCATTGGTGCTCAGAAACGACTGGTTCTGCGGCACGAAGCTGCGCAGCATCGACATTTCCGGCTGTGTGCCCGGCGGCAGCAGATGCTGCCGGTAATGGCCGATGATGGCGACTTCCTTCAACGTCACGAGTTCGGCGCCGGTCGACGCATCGCGGATGACGCGGCCAGCGACGGTCATCTGCTCAGGCTTGCGCTGCAGGATCAAGCCGGCAAGGCGAAGGATTTCATCGCGCATGGCGCGGCCGGCGCGGACGGCGGCTTCGACACCGGCAGACGCGCCGCGCGACGCCCAGGCGCCGCCGCCCGATGGGCACGCCATGCTGTCGCCGCTGATGACCTCGACATCGTCGAAAAAGGCGCCAATGGCGTCCGCCACCGCCTGACCAATCGCGGTGTCGGTGCCCTGCCCCTGATCGGTGGCGCTGGCATGGCAGCGGATCTGCCCGCTCGGCTCGAAGCGAACGAGACAGGACTCCTGCGCCGTTACCGGCGCGCCGCTTTCGCCGTAGTAAGGCGCACCGGTGCCCGCCAGCTCCACGAAATTGGCGATACCCAACCCGAGGAGAATACCGCGCTCGCGCGCCTCGGCCTGCTCCTTGCGAAAGGCGGCAACGTCGAAACCCTCGAGAACGCGATCGAGCGTCGCCTCGACGGACAAGCCGTTGAGCACAAAACCGCTGTGCGACCTATGGGGACCGGAGCCGTCGCGCACCTGGTTGAGACGCCGCACCGCGATGACGTCGAGCCCTAACGCCCGAGCGCCTTGATCCAGCAGGGACTCGCCGACAGCGCAGGCGATCGGATGACCGACCGCGCGGTAATGCCCGACGGGCGGCTTGTTCTGATAGATCATCCGGACGCGGGCATGATAGGACGCAATGTTGTACGGCGCGCCGGTCAGCGCCGCGACATGGCTCGCCTCGCCGATGCTTGAGCGCGGATACTGCGAATAGGCGCCGACCGCAAACAGATCGTCGATCATGAGTCCGCGAATACGGCCGTCAGGGTCGAAGGCCATGCGCGCCTTCACAACATGTTCGCGCGCGTGGTTATCGCTGGCGAAGGACTCAACACGATCGGCGATGAATGACGCTGGCCGACCGGTCATCTTGGCGATAATGCAGGTGGCCAGTTCATCGCCATAGAGCTGCTGCTTGAGGCCGAAGGCACCGCCTACATCGGGGCAAACAACCCGCACCCGGTGCTCCTCCAGCCCTATCAGATCGGCGAAAACGGCCTGCTGCTGTGCCGGACACTGGTGCGACTCGTGAACGACGAGGCTCTCGTCCGAGGGATCGTAGGCCGCGAGGATGGAGCGCGGCTCCAGGCTGACGCCGGTATGCCGGCCGAAACGGAACGTGTCTTCGACCACGACGGCGGCGCCGGCAAAGGCGGCTTCGACATCACCGCTCGTGGCCAAACCGTCGTAACCGATATTGCCCCCCAGATTGCCGTGCAACACGACATCGCCAGCGACCGCCTTCTCGGGTGTGCCGAGGCCCTCGATCGGCTCCCACTCGACGTCGATGAGTTCAAGCGCATCCTCGGCGATGGCACGCGTTTCCGCAGCGACGGCGACGACCGGCTCACCCTGCCAGCAGGCGCGCTCCACAGCCACCGGCAATTGATCCGGCGCCTTCATTCCCTTGAACAGACGATGAATGCCGGCGAAGGGTTTGCAATGCTGCGCGATGTCGGCGCCGGTGGCGACAAGCACCACACCTTTCAGGGCGCGGGCAGCGTCGGCCGAGACGTGTTTGATGATTGCGTGAGGATACGGACTGCGCAAAAACGCCACGTGCACGGTGCGGCGCGCGGTTATATCTGCGGTATAACGGCCGCGTCCGCTCACAAGCCGCCTGGCGCGGGGGCGCGGGATCGAGCGGCCGATGGCTGGCGCAACGTCCGTCACGGCTTCTGCTCCGAACCGTGGGCCACAGTCAGCACGGCGTCGACGATGGCGTGGTAGCCGGTGCAGCGGCAATAGTTCGCCGAAATCGCATCGCGCACTTCCTCTCGCGTCGGCTTTGACACGCTGCGCAAGAAATCCGCTGCGGTGACGATCATTCCCGGAGTGCAGAAGCCGCACTGCAATGCATTGCGCGCCAGGAACGCCTGCTGCAGCGCAACGATCTCGCCGCTGTCGGACAGACCTTCTACCGTGTCGACGACCGCGCCATCGACCTGGACAGCGAGCATCAGGCAGGAGCGCACGATGTCGCCATCGACGCGAACCGTGCAAGCGCCGCATACGCCGTGTTCGCAACCGACATGCGTGCCGGTAAGGCCGAGATCATCGCGGAGAAAATCGGCGAGGTGCTTCCGCGACGAAACGCTTCGCGTAACCGTCGCACCATTCACCGTCAGGCGGACAAGGAGTTCCGGTTCGTCAAGTGAAACGGTCATGGTCTGAGCCTCACGAAGGCACGTTGCGCCAGTGTCATCACAATGGGGCGTTTGAAGCTCGACGTCTCGTCGTCGGCAAAACAGACGCTCAGTTCATCCCCCAGGGCCGCTGCGGACGATGCTGTGAGGCCCTGCCCGCCAAGTGCGGCTTCCAAGGCTGGCGAACGCCGGGGCGTTGCTCCAACGCCGAAAATCACTGCCCGATCCTCGGATACGCGGTCATGGGCCGGCGCAAGCATGACGCCGGCCTGCGCGAAATCACCCTTGCGACGCGCAAACTCGATGAACGCATGCGGCACGGCCGCCGACCGCTTTGGAATGCGGACGGCAACCAGAAGCTCCTGCTCTTCAAGAGCGGTTGCCATCAACCCGTGGAAAAAATCATCTGCCGCGATCTCGCGTTCGTCGGACGCGGACCGAATCACGATGCGCGCGCCAAGCGCGAGGCATGTTGCCGGTGTTTCCGCCGACGGATCGGCAAGCGCCAGGCTGCCGCCGATGGTACCGCGGTTTCGGATGGCGTGATGCGCGACATGGCGGATCGCGTCCGCCAGCAGCGGCAACTGCGCCGCGATCAGCGGCGAGCGCAGAACATCATTGTAACGTGTCAGCGCGCCAATGGTCAGCGTGTCTCCGGTGTCTCGGATGCCCTTGAGCTCGTCGAGCCGATTGATGTCGATGACCCGCTCGGGGCGAGCCATCCGCATCGCCATAAGCGGCATCAGACTCTGCCCGCCGGCCAGGACGCGAGCGGCGCCCTGATGCTCGCTCAGAAGAGCGAGTGCCTCGGGAAGCGTACCTGGCCTGTGGTAAATGAACGACGCCGGCTTCATGACTGCCGTCAGCGCCCCACGTAGCGGTGGGTACCGACATCCTCGGCCCAGGTCTTGCGATGCGCCTGGAGCAGATAAGGCAACAGGTCCTTCAGACGCGCCTGTACGCCCTCGAGGTCCTTCATCAGCCCCTTCGATAGCTCGGCCGCTTCGGCATAGAGCGCGGCTTCGTCGATCGATACGACCTTGCGGTTGTCGACGACGACTCTGCCGTCAACCACCACAGTCTCGACGCTGCGCCCCGCTTCCGTGAAAACGAGCTGACGAACCGCGCTGTTAAGGGGCACGAAAGAAGGATCATTGAGGTCGACGATACTGAAATCGGCGGCGAAGCCAACCTTGATCTCGCCCAGCATATCGCCCATCTGCGCGCCGCGCGCTCCGGCTTTGGTAGCTGCCGCCAAGGCATCTGCCGCCGTCGGCGGCCCCGGCTCGGGATCGGTCACCGCCGCCAGCGAGGCGAACATTTTCATGGACTGGAACATGTTCTGGCAGTCGCTGCAGCTGCAGTTGTCGCAGCCGAGGCCGACATGCACGCCGGCGTCCATGTATTCGCGGATCGGCGCAATGCCGCTGCGGGTCTTGAGGTTGCCGACCGGATTGAGCACCACGTTAGCGCCGCTATCCGCGATCATCCTGATCTCGTCCGGCACCATCCAGACGCTGTGCGCCATGCTCATGCGTTCATTGAGCAGACCGCAGCGGTCGAGGTAGCGGACCAGCGAGCCTTGATCGTGGGTATGGGTCTGACGCGCGATCAGCGTCATCGCCTTGGATTCGTAAACGTGCGTATAGACCGGCAGGTTCTCCGCTTTAGAGAAGTCGGCCAGTTCACGCAGCAGCGACTCGCTACAACGCTCCGGGCTCGACGGCCCGAGGCCCCAGCTGATGCGGCCATGCTTGCCCTTGTAGCGGCCGTACAGCCCGCGCACCGTATCGGTCAGGCTCTTGGTCCCCTTGAACGGTTCTACGGCGCCGGACAGGCCTTTGCGCATCGCCTCCGGCACCACCTCCTCCCAGAACGGGATCGACTTCGCGCCGGGAATGTCGGCGATCTGCAGCGCGAAAACGCAGCGAATGCCAACGTCGTCGTAAGCCTGCAGGACCGTATCGACGTGCTCCTCGTCATAGGGGAACACGGTGGCAAGATCCTGCACCGTGGTAATTCCGGACCGGAGGCACTCGACGGCACCCAGCAGCGTGCGGACGCGCATCTCCTCCTTGCTGCGCTTGGGGAATGCCGGTGGCAGTGCGCTCATCACCCACAATTCGAGAGGGATGGTTTCGAAGCATCCCTTAAGCAGCACGTCGTGCGAGTGATAATGCGCGTTGACAAACCCGGGTATGACCAGCCTGCCCTTGGCGTCGATCGTGCGCGAGACCCTCCTGCCCTTCAATTCGGGCACCGCCTCACCGCGTTTAATCGCCTCACCAATTCCTGAACGGACGGCCGCAAACTTGCCGTCAATGCAGAGAATGTCGGCAATCGCCGGGTGATGCACATCACCATCGTGGTCGTAGACCAGACCACCAGCAATAAGAAGGATCTCGGACACCTATCGCCTCCGCTTTATCCTGCGCCTTACGGCTTCACTTCGAAGAGCTTCTGTTCGACGTTCGTCAGAATCTCGTAGCCCGTCTCCGTGACAAGCACCGTCTCGCTGAGACCGACGCCGTACTGCGCGTACTCGAACACTGCCGGAAGGAAGTGATAGACCATGCCGGGCTGCAACGGCCGCTTCTCACCGCCGCGCAGCATCATGGTTCGCGCTTCGCTCCAGTCAGGCGGCAACGCGATACCGATGGAGTAGCCGGCCTTGTGACGGAACTTATCGCCATAGCCGCCATCTTCGATGACTTTGCGGGCGGCCTTATCGACGAGTTCGGCCGGGTTGCCAGGCTTCATCTCCTTGAGACCCGCTTCAATCGAGCGACGGCACAGGTCCGTGAGATCGTGAAACAGTTTAGGCGCCGGGCCGACGTACCCGATGCGGAGAGTTGCCGCGTGGTAGCGCTTGATCGAAGCACCGACCTCGAAATAGACGGCGTCGCCGGTCTTCACCGGATATCCTTCGGCCATAGCATGCGCCATGGTGTGGCGGATGCCGGCGTTGATGAGCGGCGGAAGGCCCGGATACTCAGAATGCATCTTGAACAGGCCCTGATAAGCCGCGGCCATCAGGTCGTCTTCGGTAATGCCGTTGCGCAGCGCGCCGATGGCCGAACGCATGCCTTCGGACGCCGCCTTGCCGGCCTGACGGCTGAACTCCTGCTCCGCAGGCGATTTGATGAGACGCAGATTCTCGACGATCATCGAACCGTCGACGAACTTGGCCTGCGGCAGCCGCGCCTGCATCTTCTCGTAGTCGTCGATGGTCAGATACCAGGCCGATTTATCGATGCCGATGCGGACCTTTGACCAGCCGCGCTCGTTGATCACCCTGATGGTCGCGTCGTTGTAGTTCTCGGTGTCCGGATAAAGTTCGCGATCCGGAATCCAGGAGGTGCCCTGAAGCGTCGTTTTCTCGATCAGTCGCGTAAAGTGGACGGGCTCACCCTCGGCCGGGACGAACAGCGCCATGAACGAGTAATAGCCGATCGTCCGGAAACCGGAGAGGTAATAGATGTTCTCAAGGTGATTGACCATGAGCACGTCTATGCCGCGCCTGGCCATCTCGGCCTGCACACCTTTCACGCGCTGACGATACTCCTCCACCGTGAAGTGCAGCCCCATATTCTCCTTGGAAATTTCAGCCGGCATTCTTCTTCTCCTTCTTAGTACCCAAAGTATCGCGGCAGCGCGAGCGGAAGCGCCGGCACGTAAGTGATGAGGAGCAGCACGCCGATCAGCACCAGCAGCATCGGCCAGATGGCAACGATCAGCCGGTCCAGTTTGACCCTGCCTATCTCGGACGCGAGGTAGAGGGCGACGCCAACGGGCGGCGTGGCCATCCCGATCACCAAGTTGATGCACATAATGACGCCGAAAAGCATCGGATCGATGCCGGCGGTCGTCACGACCGGCAGCAGCACCGGGGTCAGGATGATGATCGCAGCCGTGGTATCCATCAGGGCGCCCACGACCAGCAGCAGCAGATTGACCAACAGAAGCAGCAGGTACGGGTTGCTCGTCAGATGGACCAGGCTGGCAACGAGTTGCTGCGGCACGGCTTCCGACGCCAGCAGATCGGAAAAGATTCGAGCGGCGCCGACGATCAGCATGATGAAGCTGGTGACGATGCCGGTATTCAGCAGACTCTCATAAAGATCCTTCAGCTTGAGCTTGCGGAACACCAGGCCGCCGGCCAGCAGCGCGTAAAGAACGGCGACCGCCGCCGATTCAGTCGGCGTCATCACGCCGGCGAAGATGCCGCCAAGGATGATGAAGGGCATGAGCAGCGCAAGGACGGCGTCCTTGCCGCGGGCCAGAACCTCGCGCAGCGAAAATTTGTGGGCCGCCTGTTCGCCGCGGAGCCGCGCACGCAGATAGACATAAGCCATCAGCGAGGTCGCGATGAGAATGCCCGGCACCACGCCGGCCAGAAACAGGCCGCCGATCGAAGTGCCCGCGGCGACTGCATAGATTACCATGGTGATGCTGGGCGGGATGATCGGTCCGATCAGCGAGGCCGCACACGTCAGCGCCGTCGCATAGTCGCGCGGATAACCGCGCCGCTCCATCGCCGGCACCATGATCCGGCCGATAGCGGCAACCTGCGCCAAAGCCGAGCCTGTATCCATTGCGAGCATGGTATTCGACACCACGGTGGCGTGGCCGAGACCGCCGCGGATATGGCCGACCAGCGAATTGGCGAAGGCGATGAGACGCTCGGCGATCCCGCCGCGATTCATGAGTTCTCCAGCCAGAATGAAGAACGGAATCGCGAGCAACGGAAACGAGTCCATGCCGTTGATCATGCTGCTGGGAATGATGATCCACGGCGCGGATGCACCGATGACTACAGTTCCAAGCACCGCCGCCAGACCAATCGCGAACACGACCGGAACACCGAGCAGCATAAGCACGAGCATTCCACCGAAAAGCGAAAGAGCAAGCATGGCTGAGCCTTAGACCTGGAGTTCGCTGTCGCGCGATATGGCGATCGGGCCGCGAACCATGACGACCAGCACGTGATAGATCATCAGCGCGGCGCCGACGGGTACGGCGGCGTAGGGAAGCTGCATCGTTACCCCAAGTGCCACGGTGCTCTGGAACGAAACACGCTGGAAAAGGATGAAGCCGTAATAGACACAGATCGACAGGAAGAAGAGCACGCCGGCCTGCCCCACCAGGACGATCGCGGCGCGATGTCTGGGCTTGAGGAAGTCGATAAGAAATTCTGCCGCGATGTGCGCCCCTTTGCGGACGGCCAGACCACCGCCAAGCCAGGACATCCAGAGCAGCGTGAAGCGCGCGGCTTCCTCGATCCAGGGCAAGGCATCGTTCATGACGTAGCGGGTGAATACGCCGGTCAGCACGACGACGCACATCAGCGCGGTCAGCCCTGCGACGATCCAGCTGGTGATGGCAACAATGCCGCTATCCAGGGCGCGAAGCATCCGAAAATCCCGAATGTGAATGCAGATTGGAGGGAAGGACCGGAGAGGGTTCTCGCCCCTCCGGCTTCGCATCGTTCCCGATTAGTATGAGCGCAGGGACTTTTCGGCGTCGGCGACCGCCTTGAGGGCGCTGTCGATCCACTCATCGCCGACTTCCTTACGCACCAGCGCCAGAGCCGGAGGCTGACCGGTCTTGCGGAACAGGTCGAATTCGGCCGGCGTCGGCTCGTAGATTTCGATGCCCGCATCCTTCAGCTTCGTGAGCGAGGCACGCTCGAGGAGGAACGCCTGCGAACGGCCGATGGTGGTTGCAAGGCCGGCGCTTTCAATGACGACGCCGCGAAGATCGGCCGGCAGCCCTTGGAAGAAACCTTCGTTGATCATGGCGGTATGCACACTGTAGAGGTGCTTGTTCAGCGTGAGATACTTCTGCTGTTCGAAGAACTTCATGCTGTAGAACAGCCCCGGCGGGTTCTCCATCCCATCGACGACCTTCTGCTGAAGCGCCGTGTAGACTTCGGTCCACGACACCGGCGTTGGGCTGGCGCCGAGCGCCTTGACCATCGCCATGTGGATGGCGTTCTCGCCCGTACGGATCTTCAGGCCGGCGAGATCGGCCGGTGTCTTGATCGGTTTCTTGGAGTTGAAGAAGCTGCGGAAGCCGCTTTCAATGTGTCCCAGTATCCGCACTCCTGTTTGCTTCAGAAACGCCTCGTTGTATTTCTTGCCCCACGGACCATCGAGCACGGCCCAGGCTACCTCCGACGACGAGAACAGGAACGGCGTGCCGAGCACCAGGGCCGGCTTGAAGAAGAACGGCTGCGTGATTTCGCTGACCAATAGCATCTGATTGATGCCGTTCTGGACGCGCTCGAGCTGCTGGCGCTCGTTACCGGCGGCGTTGTTGCCGAGAATGCGGACTTCGATCTTGCCAGCGGAACGCGCTTCGACGGCTTCCTTGAAGACCAATGCCCATGCGTGCTGACCCGAGTCGAGGGCTTCCGGCATGCCGTGGCTCAGGCGGATGACGTGCTCGGCTGCGGCCGCCGGCTGGGCGAACACGGCGGCGGCAACGGCGCCGGCCGCCAGGACATTCTTCATGAACGACATGGGCTTGTTCCTTGGCTCTGTTGGGTGGGATGGGTGCAGGGCTTTGGCGTGAAAGACCGAAAGAAGCTGTCAAGTCTGGTGTTCTGCGATGCCGCGCCATGGGCATGACATCCTGCTGGAAAGCCGGCGAGAGGCGGAAAGCCGCCGGGCGCCTGGAATTTCACGGTGCAGAATGCAGGGTTCACTTGACCGTTGACCGCGCTAAAGTGGATACAAACATCCAATTCACGGCTCTAGTAATGCACACGATCAATCGAGAGGCAACACGGCGACGCAGCTAAAATTTGTTCACCGCAGCAAACCGACGTTTCGAACCGCACAAAGCGCTCATGCTCTAGGCGGTTGTCTAAAACCGAACTACACGCGCAACGCAGAAGGAAATTTCGATGACCCGCAAAAACCACGATCCTGTCGGCATTCACGCCCCACTCGGCTCCTATACACATGCGGTCGAAATCGGTGGTGAAATGCGCCTGCTCACCGTGTCTGGGCAAGTCGGCCTTCGCCCTGATGGCTCGCTGGCCGAAGACATCGAAGGTCAGCTGCGACAAACTTGGGCGAATATTGCTGCCATTTTGAGCGCGGCGAACATGACGCTGCGCGACATCGTCAAGATCACCACGATCGTCGTACGCACCGAGGACTTGAAGGTTCACGGCAGGATCCGTGCCGAGGTGCTCGGCGAGCACCGCGCGGCGGCAACAGGCTTTTGCGTCACTCAACTTGCGACGTCGGACATGCTTTGTGAGATCGAAGTGATGGCGGCCGCGCCGCGTCGCTGACCGGCGCCCCCTTCCCCCGGCACCGACGCGGCGTTCAGCCGCACAAGTGAGACATGACCGCACGATACGACTTAAACATGCCGACGACTTCGGCGACCGGCACCTGCTCTTCATCGGTATGGAATTGGTCCGGGCTGCCCGGTCCCCATTTCACGGCTTCGATACCGTTGACCACGAGATAGCCGGCGTCGAGCGAGGACGGCGAGTAGAAGGTCTCGACTTTCGCCAAGCCGCCATGCGTCAGGGCCTCTTCAATAGCGCTGACCAGCGGCCCCTTCGGATCGACTTCACTGCCATACATGAACGGACCGCGCTCGACCGAGCAGGCCAGCGGCGCGTCGAGCTTGAAGCTCTCTCGCAGGCCCTTCAGCACCGCTTCCGGATCTTCACCGGGCATCAGACGGCGATCGAACACCATCCAGCCGTCGGACTGCACCGTATGCGTCGCATAAGGTCCGGTCTTGATCGACGTGCAGGTCAGCGTCGCCGGGCCAAGCTTCTCATGCGACGGCAGCTTGGCAGTGATGGCATCGGCACGGCCGAGGATCTCGCGAATGCCTTTGGTAACATCGACGCCAGCCCACGGCGTGCTCGAATGGCTCGCCTTGCCCTGAATATGCACCATGACGTCGAGGCGGCCTCGATTACCGAGCGCGATGCGCGTATTGGTGCCGACGCCGAGAATGGCGAGCTTCGGCTGACGAGACAAATTTTTCATCGCCACGGCGATGGCGTCGTGGCGGCCGGTTTCGCCGGCGGTCAGCAGCGCCCAGGCGACGCGCTTCTTCAGCTTGCCGCTGGTCGCGATGTCGACAAACGCCGCCAAAGAGGCTGACAGCGCCGATTTCTGTTCGCTGACGCCGCGGCCGCGCACTGCTGGGCCGCTCGGAGTCTCGACCTTCTCGCCTTTGAACGGATCGGTCATGCGGTTGCCTGGATGCGTCATCGCATAGGCCAGCAGGAGGATCGGCATCTCCGTGTCCGGGCCCGCCTCGCAAATCAGGTTGCCGTAATCGTCAATCTTCGACGGCAGCCCTGCCGCGTCGAGCACCGGCTTTGCGCACTCAGTCACGAAGGACAGCACCGCCGGATCCTGCTCCATCTTTTCGGTCTGCTCGCTGGCGTGGCGCACGACACGCTGCGTCAGGGCGACGATATCGTCGTCGGAGAACGTCTTGTGAGCCATAACCTTATCCCTTACGGCTTCGGCTTCTGAGTGTGCCGAATGTTTTTGACATGAGCGCCTGCGCGGCCTTGCGGTCTGGCTTGCCGGCGCTGGTACGCGGAATCTCGGTCACGACGAGTACGGCACGCGGAATAGCGAAAGCGGGGCCGTTGGAGGCGCAGAAATCCTGGATCTCCTTCGGCTCAACCTGGCTGCCGGGCCGGGGCAGCACCATCGCGGTCGGCGCGAAGCTTTTGGTCTCGTGCGGCAGCGGGACGACGATGGCGTCGCTGATATCCGGCAGCTTGAGAATGAGGTTCTCGACTTCCTTCGGATAAATGTTCTCGCCGCCACAGCTGAACATGTCGTCGGCGCGGCCGATGAAGTAGAGGAATCCCCGCTCGTCCTTGCGGAACTTGTCGCCGGTGCGGAGCCAGCCGTCATATATGCGCGCTGCCGTCAGCTCGGGAAGGCCCGCATAGGCCTTGAGCACATAAGGCGCCCGCAGGTGCAGCTCGCCCGCCATAGAGTCTTCATTGCCGGCATCGTCGATCAGCTTGGCCTCGTATTCCGGCGCGATAACGCCGACGCTGCCAAGCGGCGTCGGCACGCCGGCGAGCGGGCGCGTCGGGCCGCCAACCTCGGTCATGCCGTAGCTTTCCTTGACGCCGACATGCGGAAAGGCCTTGGCCAGCCGCGCCGAAAGTTCGGCTGGCACGGAGGACGACCCCATCGACAGCAAATGCAGCGCCGAAAAGTCCAGCGAGCGGATCAGATCTTCCTCGCGCAGGATATCGGCATACATCGCCGGCACGCCCCCGCTCGATGTCACGCGGTACTTCGACATTGTCTCGAGGAACTGTCGCGGCTCGAAGCCCGGCAGGATGACGACGGAGCAACCGCCGCGCAGCATCGGTTTAATGACGCCGCGCATGGCGTTCTTGTGAAACATCGGTGCTGCGACGATGCCGCGTTCGTCGGTCGGCGGCGGATAGTACATTTGACTGTGCTCGATGCCCCACAGCATGCCGCCATGGGTCAGCACGATGCCCTTCGGCATACCGGTCGAACCCGCCGTGTAAGGCTGGAAGGCCTGATCGTCGAAGCCCACCGTCTCGACGGTGTCCTCGGGTGACGACCCATCCAGCACGGCGGGCCACGAATACCAGCTTGCCGGGCCGCTACCGCTTCGCGACAGCCGCCAGCGCAGACCAGGCACAGAGGCGAGTAGCGCCAGAGGCGGCGCGTCCTCAAGGTCCGCCAAAATGCCCTCGGAGCCGGAGTCGGTGACGATATGGCGCAGCGCATCGTTAGACAGATGCGAGTTGATGAAAACCGGAATGGCACCGATGCGCATCAGCGCCAGGAAGCCGATCAGGAACAGGCGGCAGTTCGGCAGCGCCAACGCGAAGCGAGTGCCTCGCTTGACGCCCAGGGCCCGGAACGCGCCGACACACAGCCGGATCTCGCGCTCGAGATCGCCATAGGTCAAGGTTTCTGGTTCACGCCCGGTCAGGTCGATCAGCGCGATGGCGGTATCGGGCACCGTCCGCGTCGCCTCGATGAAGTTGCCGAGATTGAGTGTGGGATGCAGTTCGGCGACCTTTTTCAAGGCCGGCCGGTCAACGGCGCCCGCCGCGCTCGCGTGCATCACGGCCTTCCCGGCTCACTGTCGAAATTCAGGATCACCTTGCCAGTCACGGCGCGCTCCTCGAGAAGACGATGCGCGGTCGCGGCCTCCTGGGGCGGCAACACCTTATCGACGAGCGGGCGAACGCCGCCGCTGCCGACCAGACGGATCGCCTCTTCGACGTCCTCCTGCGTGTAGCCGTTGGAGCCGAGGATCTGCAACTCGCGGGTCCAGATATAGCGGATGTCGGTTTTCGGGTCGAAACCGGCGGTGGCGCCGCAGGTGACGAGGCGCGCGCGCTTGGCCATCGCGCGCAGCGACGGCACCCAGGTGTCACCACCGGTGTAGTTAAATACAACGGAAACGCCCTTCTTGCCGCTCAGCTTCCACGCCGCGGCACTGAAATCTTCCTTCAGCATGTCGATGACGTGATCGGCTCCGATCTTCTTCAGCGGCTCCACCTTCTCCGCGCCGCGGGTAACAGCAATAACGGTGGCGCCGGCATGTTTGCCGAGCTGAATCGCCGCCGTACCGACGCCACCGCTCGCACCGATGATCAACATCGTGTCGCCCTTGGTCACCTGGCCGATCCGAAACATGCGCAGGGCGGTGGCGAAGTTGATCGGCACAGCAGCAGCGGTGATGTAGTCCATACTGTCCGGAAGGCGCACGAGACGTATCGACGGAATGCGCACGAGTTCGGCCATGCCGCCCTGCACTTCCTCGCCGACCATTCCGTCCGGCGTCATTGGATTGACGGCAACGCGATCGCCGACCTTCCAACCTTCTACATCGGCCCCCAGCTTGATGATGTCGCCTGAGATGTCGCCGCCGGAGATGAACGGCATCGGCACCGGGAATCCCGGCATGCCGCGACGCACGAAGACGTCGAGGTGGTTGAGGCCGACGGCCTTGACCTTGATCAGGACATCACCCGGACGCACCTCCGGATCGGGCCATTCCCGATAGGCGAGATTGTCGATCGATCCCTGTTTCTCAATAACGACGGCTTTCACAGTTGCTCCCGGGCTTACACTTCGAATTGACGGCGATTGTTTCTGACCACTCAGCCTTCGCGGCGCCACGAAAAGGCACGCTCCAGCACGCCGACCGCGGCATAAAGCAGCATGCCAAGGATAACGGTCATACCGACCCCGACGAACATGAGGTCGGTGCGCATGCTGGTGCCGGCATAGAGGATGAGATAGCCGAGGCCCTTCGAGGCACCGACCCACTCGGCGACGATGGCGCCGATGACCGCCGACGACATCGAGATCTTGAGGCCGGCGAAGAAGTACGGAATCGCGCTCGGAAACTGCACCTTCTGGAACAGAACGAATTTCGAAGGCGTCACCAGCCGCACCAGATCGACGGCTGCGGGATCGGCCGAGCGCAGGCCCTGCACCACGTTCACGGCAGTCGGAAAGAAGCAGAGCAGCGCCGTGACCAGTATCTTCGGCATCACGCCTGTGCCGAACCAGATAACCAATAGCGGCGCTACCGCCAGCTTCGGAATGGTCTGCGACGCCAATAAAAACGGATAGATCAGCCGCTCCGCCATGTGCCAGCGCACGATCGCATAGGCCAGCGCCACCGCTGCAATGTTACCGACAAGAAAGCCGAGCAGGATCTCGTACAAGGTGGTCCAGGTGTGGCCCCACAATGCCGGCCCGAGATTGACGCCAGCCTGGAAGATACGCGACGGGCTTGGCAGGATGAAGACGCTAACCTCGAACGTCCGGGTATACATCTCCCAGAGCATGACGAAGACCAGCAGGGCGGCGACCGGCGGCGCATAATAGCCGACGCTGCGCCACAACTTCATGGAGCCGTAGATTCTCATTATCGGCTCTCCTTAGTGATAGCCGATATCGGCTTCGAGTTCAGTGAGAAGCACTTTGCAATGCTGCAGGAACTCCACCGACAGCCGCTGATCCTTGTCGCGCGGCCGGCCAAGATCGATCGGCCGGATCATGCGCACGCAGCCGGGGCGCGAGGTCATCACGACAACTATGTCGGACAGGAACACAGCTTCCTGGACGCTGTGCGTAACGAAAAGGACCGTTTTCTGATCGCGCTTCCAGATGTCGAGCAGGTCGAAGGCCATGCGATCGCGCGTCAACGCATCCAGCGCGCCGAACGGCTCGTCCATCAGGAGGACGCTCGGCCCGAAGGCCAGCGCTCGGGCAATTGAGGCGCGTTGCTGCATGCCCCCCGACAGCTGATGCGGCATATGCCGCTCAAAGCCCTTGAGGCCCACCAGATCAATGTACCGCTTGGCGACCTCCAGGCGTTTGGCTTTCGGCAGATGCTGCAGTTCCTGGAGGAACGACACATTGTCCATGACATTGCGCCACGGCAGCAGCACCGGCTGCTGAAACACGACGCCGAGCAAACCGTTCTCCCGCGCATTGAGCGGATCAACGCTTCCGACTTTTACAGTGCCAGCGGTCGGCTGCATGAAACCCGCCACAAGACGCAGCAGCGTGGATTTGCCGCAGCCCGACGGGCCGAGGATCGAGACGAACTGGCCGGCCGGCACATCGAAGGAGATGTCCTTCAGTGCTTGCACTTGGTTCGCGGTGCCCGTCCCGTAGGTCAGGCTGACGCCGGAAAAACTGATAGCGTCACCGGTTCTCATCGCCGGCGTAGCCGTGTTCGCAGCCAGGGACATGGGCAGCTCTCTCATCATTCACAGAAAGGCGGGCCGCAGCCGCGTCGTGCGGCAACGGCCCGCGCCGATGCTCAGGCCGGTTTGGCCATGATTGACGCAGGATCGAACGCCGTATCGATCAGGCCCGCCGACGAGAAGGTCGCATAGGTCGAAGCCCATCCCTCGGCCGTTTGTGAACCGAAAGCTACGTCACCTTTGAGCGCTTTGGTCCGCGGCGTGATCTCGGTCCACTTGGCAATTTCCTTCTTCACCTCGGTCTCCGGCACCGACTCCTTGAGAATGGCGATCGCTTCCGGGACGTTGGCAATGGTGTATTCCCAAGCCTTCAGCGTCGCGGCGGTGAACGCCTTGACCAGCGCCGAATCCTTTTTGGTCAGGTTGTCATTCGCAAACAACGTTTGGCCGTAAGAGCGAACGCCGTATTCGCCGAGGTCGAGTGTGTTGAGCTTGACGCCGTCCTCGCGCAACGCCACGACTTCATTTGTCGCCAACGTGATCGTGGCGTCGATCGTGCCGGCGATCAAGACCGGCGACGACGCGGTGGCCCCCAAGTCGCTGAACTGGATTTTCGTTTCGTCGAGCTTGGTCTCTTTGACGAACGCCTTCCAGAAGGCAAACACCGTGCTGCGCGATGACATGCCGACCTTCTTACCGAGCAGATCTTCCGGCTTGGTAATGTTTTTGGCCGTCAGCGAGGCGAGCACGTTCGGGCTCTGCTGCAGCAGGACGGCGGTCGACACCACCGGCACGCCGCGGCCACGGCCGACCAGCACCGCATCGGCCACGGCAACGCCGAACATGTCGTTGCCGGCGCCGACCAGCTTCACCGTATCGTTGGAGCCGGTGCCCGGCGCGATGGTGACGTCCAAGCCGGCCTCCTTATAGAAGCCCTTCTTGACGCCAACGTAGTACGGCGCATGTTCGGCATTCGCCACATAGTTGAGACGGAACGACACCGGCTTGAGCGATTGCGCGTGCACAAACGGCGCGCCGACCGACACGCCGAGCGCGGCAAGACCGGTTCCCGCGAGAAAATGACGACGAGAGAGATCGGATATGAGCGACATGAGGATCCTCTATGATCGGTTCTGGAAGCCTTGGGACAGGATAGTTGTCACCGCGCTTTCATGACCAATCAGAATTCAAAATAGAGTTGTATTCGTTCTGCTGATTGGACGAAGATCAGTATTGTGCCTTTCAATAGGGCGATCTGCACAAGGTTGCGCCCAAGTTTTCGGCTTGCAATTTTTCCGCGCGGGCACAGCATCGCCTTTTCTCTCCGGGTGACGACGATGAATCTACGCCACTTCAATTTAAATCTTCTGGTTGTGTTCGAGGCGATGATGAGCGAACGCAGCACCACAAAAACCGGGCAGATTCTCGGTCTTAGCCAATCCGCGGTCAGCAATTCGCTGACGCAACTCCGTCATTTGTTCGACGATCCTCTGTTCGTGCGTCACCGCAACGAGATGGTTCCCACCGCGCGCGCGCTGGAACTCGCGACCCCCATCAGCCACGCGCTGCAGGAAGTCCGGTCCATCGCGAAGGCGCCGGACACCTTCGAACCGGACTCGTCGAACCGGACGTTCCGGATCGGCATGAACGACTATAGCGCCTTCGTGCTGCTCGGCGAGATTGCGAACCGCGTGCGCGCGCAGTCCTCGGGCATCCAGATCAGCGTGCGCAACATCAGCCAGAGCGACATAGGCGCAGTGCTCGACAATGACGAGGTCGATATCTGCATCGCCTATACCGACAAGGTCGATCCGCGCCACGAAGCGTTGGTGCTTTTCGAGGACGAATGGGTCTGCGCCCGCCGTTCGGTCGGCCGTTCACCGCTGACGCTCGATGCCTATCTGGCCGCCAACCACGTCGTGGTGGGCAATGCGATGGCAAATCATATTGACCGTCAGCTCAAGACGCTCGGGGCCTCGCGCACCAATCGCATCAGCATCCCGTTCTGCCTCGCCGCACCGGTGCTGGTCGAGAAGTCGGATTTGCTGCTAACGCTGCCGAGCCGGCTCGCCCGCGAATTCAGCCGAGGCCGTAACATCGACATCCTCAAACTGCCGTTCCTGACGCCGAACTTCCCGGTGTCGATGGTTTGGCACTCTCGCTTCGCGCACGATTCCGGCTTGCGTTGGATGCGCGACCTGATCGCATCGACGACGGTCGCCGAACCTGCGCAACACGTGGCCTAGGACTGGACCGCTCGCGTGACCCTCGACGACATGAACGCCTTCATGGCGCAATCGCCGCTCCATCAATGGCTCGATTGCCGCATTGTCGCCTATGATGCGGAAACGACCGCACTCACGGTGTACCTGCCCGAACGCCCCGAGCTGCGCCGCAGCGAAGGCGAGCCGGTCGCACACGGCGGCATTATTGCTGCGCTGGTCGATCTTGCGGCCCATGCCGCTCTATACGCCCAGACAAAGCACGGCATCCCGACCATAGACCTGCGCGTCGACTATTTGCGGACGGCGTCGATGCCGCTGACCGCTCGCGCAACAACGCGTCGGAACGGCAGAACGATCGGAGTCTGTGACGTCGAGATCGTTGATCGAGACGAAAGGCTGTCAGCTATCGGGCGCGCTGTTTTCCTGACTCGAGCTTCGTGAGATCACGTTTTCGTCGGCCAGCTCTGAGTGATTGCCGCCACATCGAGCCGCCCTCCGGCGACGAGGCGGCGGTGAACGGTAGTCGTCGCCCCGCGCTATGCGGACATTTCGTCAGCAGACGCGCGCCTCGCATCGGCCAAAAGTGTACTGGACATCCAGCGCAAGATCAGGACGTTCAAAATTGAATTCGTCGAGGCTTATTGCTGACTACCCTCCCTGAGCGGTCCGACATCCTCGAAGTGCTCGCCGGCAACCACTTGAGGTGGCGGCGGCGCCGTAGCTTTGGCGCTCGTCGATGCGATCGCGCGACTGGAGTGAAACAGCGCGTGTCCGCGCAGCACGCAGGCAACCAGTTGTTTTATTCTGATCTGGCGCAACTTGCTTCGTTAACGCCGTTACCTAAAAGCCCTTCGCGGTCGGCTCCAATTTCCCTCTGCCCGCGTTAGATTGCTCGTGCCGCGGTACATACGCCGAGTTCGGCGAGCCGCCGCGAGACAATCAAAAAGACGCGTCTACCGTAGAATGCTCGATTCCGGGCTAAAGCTCCTACGGCCGACTCACCAAGGGCGCTGTATTGTGCGATCTCATTGCGCCATACCCGCGATGGTACACATCAACCCTCTGATCTCGGGCTAGTCTTCGATAATTATCTGCCGATCAGATCGAGTACACGGTTCCACTGCATACCGACATTGAGTAGCGTCGAGCGGAAGCGGTGGAATGGGATGGCCTTGATCGGCACTGCAGGAATATCGTGAGGATCAGCCTGCCCGGTCAGCTTGCGGCCGAGCCACGCGCCGGCCCGGTTCGCCAGCGCGACGCCGCGTCCGTTGTAGCCGAGCATGACATGGAGATCGTCGGCCAGCACGTGATAATGCGGCAGATAATCGAAAGTGATGCCGACGAGCCCGGTCCAGCGGTAATCGATCGCTACGCCCTTGAGTTGCGGAAAGATGCCGAGCAGCACGCCTTCGAGCACCGAATAATCGGCGACTTGCGCCGAGGTGGAGCGCCCCGACAGAAAAGACGCGCGGCCGCCGAGCACGACGCGATTATCCGGGCTGCGGCGGAAATATAGAACGAGGCGGCGGCTGTCATAGACCATCTCGTTGCCGGGCAGGATATCGACGCTTTGCGCCAGCGGCGCGGTGGCGATCTGGAAACTGTTGACCGGCAGCACTGAGGCCGCCAGTCCCGGCACCAGCGCATCGGTATAGGCGTTGGTGGCGACGACGACCTTGCGCGCCATGACCGCACCGGACGGCGTTGCGATGCGCCAGCGGTCGCCGGCGCGCGTCAGCGACGTCGCCGGACTCGCGCTGAATATCCGAACGCCGCTTTCTTGCGCGACCCGCGCCAGCTCCAGCGCCAATTCGAGCGGATGCACGCTGCCCCCTCGCGCATCACGCAGGCCGCCGACATAGCGCACCGTGCCCACCCGGCTCTGCACGTCATCGCGCGACAGGAGCTCGACGGCAATGCCTTCTTTCGTCATCGCGTCGGCGGCCTCTTCGATCGTCTTCATCGCGGCGGCGTTGTGCGCCAGCCGGATGAGACCGGGCCGCGCGAAATGGCAGCGCAGATTCTTGCGCGCAACCAGGTCGCCGAGAAAATCGGGCGCTTCCTGGCCCATACGGTAGAAGCAACGCCCAGCTTCGCCGAAGCGCGCCGCGAGCGCCGCTTCGCCATGCTTGAGACCGGGATTGACCTGACCGCCATTGCGGCCACTGGCGCCGAAGCCAATGCTCTCGGCCTCGAGCAAGACGGTATCGGCGCCCCCTTCGGCCGCGTGCAGCGCCGCCGCCAGGCCAGTGAAGCCCGCGCCGATGATCGCAATTTCGGCGCTGACCTCGTCGCCAAGACGGCTTGTCGCGATGCGTCCGACACTTTCCGACGCCGTCCAGAGGCTTGCGAGGCTCGCCATCACGGGCCTCGGTCCGCCGGCACCCGCCGCACGAAAAAGCGCTTGCGCATCGTCTCCTTGACTTCCCATGTGCCGGTGAACCCGGGCGGGATGACCCCGGCGGCGCCGGGTGCCAGTTGAATCTCCGAGCCGTCACTGCCACGCACGACGCCCCTGCCCGAGAGAATGTGGAAGAACTCCCACTTGTCATAGGCGATGGTCCAGTTGCCGGGCGTCGATTCCCACTCGCCGCTCGTCATGTCACCTTCGGAGAAATGCAGCCAGCTTCGCCACTTCGGATCGCCGCTGATAATGCGTTGCAATTCCGGCGAAGCCTCGACCGGTTCGACGTGATTGGAATTGAAGCTCACCAGAAGCGACATTGCACTTTTACTCGCGCGAGTGGGGTTCGAGCGTGCGCGGGAACAGCAGCGCGTCGGCCGTATTCCAGCAAAGAGTGACCGGTTCGCCGACCCGATGGGCCGCTGCAGGCGCTGTTCGGGGCTGCCGGACGACGAAGTTACCGATCGCGGCCTCGATGGTCAGACGCACGGTCGATCCGAGAAATTCACGTGCGCGCACGACGCCTTCGATGCGCTCGCGGCCGCCCTCGCCGGCCGCGCCGAGCGCGATGGCTTCGGGCCGGATGGCCATTGTTGCGCCGCCGCCCGCAATAGTCTGTTGTGCCTGCCCCGCAAAGCGTTGACCGGCGATATCGACCGGCACCGTCTCGCCCGGCCGCGCCGCGGCCGCCAGCCCGACGTCGAAGAAATTCGACTCGCCTATGAAACGAGCGACGAAGGCGCTGTTCGGCCGCTCGTAGATCTGATCCGGCGTCGCCAGCTGGCAGATTCGACCCTCGGCCATGACCGCGATGCGGTCGGACAGCGCCAGCGCTTCCTCCTGATCGTGTGTCACGTACAGCACCGTGACACCGAGTTCGCGCTGGATGCGCTTGATCTCGGTCTGCAACTGGTCGCGCAAGGTGCGATCGAGGGCGCCGAGCGGCTCATCCATCAGTAAGGCCGGCGGCTCGAACACCAAGGCGCGCGCCAGCGCGACGCGCTGCTGCTGGCCGCCGGACAGCGCCGCGATCTTGCGGTCGGCGAACGTGCCGAGGCCGACGACATCGAGCAGGCGGCGCACCGCCTTGTCGATCTCCGCATTCGGCTTGCGCCGCATGCGCAGCGGGAACGCGACGTTCTCGAAAACGTCCATATGCGGGAACAGCGCGTAGTTCTGGAACACGACGCCGAGGTCGCGCTTTTCCGGCGGCAGATCGACGATGCTGCGGCCACTTACCGCGATCGAACCGGAGTCCGGCTCGACGAAGCCGGCAACCGCCATCAGCGTCGTCGTCTTGCCCGATCCCGACAGGCCGAGCAGCGTCACGAACTCGCCGGCGGCGACGTCGAGCGACACGTCATCGACCGCGACGAAGCTGCCGTAACGCTTGCAGAGCCTCTCGATCGTGATCGACGCGCCCGCCATGATGCTACCAGAAGCGCCGTGTGGCGTTGGTGATGAGTTCGTAACCGTCCTTGGTCACCAGCACCGACTCCTCGAAGTCGCCCATATAACCGTCGACCGATATGGTACGCTCTATGCTGAGCACCATGTTCGGCACGATCTTGGTCGCGACGCCGCGCGCCAGCCACGGATCGTCCCAGCCCAGACCGATGCCGTGGCCCATGGCCGAGAATACGCCCTTGATCGGAAAGCCGAGCTGCTCCTGCTTGCCGAGGCCGGCCTCCCCGAGATCGCCGGCCGTCGCGCCGGGGCGGATCGCGGCCAAAGTCGCATCTATGCAAGCCGGCGCGGCTTCGAGGAATTCGACCTGACGGCTGCTGACCGGCCCGATTGCCTTGGCCCGCGCCAGGTCAAAAACGTAGCCATCGACCGTGCCGGAAATGCCGAGCCTGATCCAGTCTCCCTTCTCAAGGCGCTGCTGCGAACCCCAGGTCGGGAAGTTGCTCTTGGCGAAGCGGGACGGATCGCCGCCGCGACCCGACGCCATGAACGAGTTGTAGAGCATGCCGCCGGCGGGCACGAGATATTTCAGACCGGCGGCGACGACGTCGCCATGCGACGCGCCCGGTTCGGCGACCGCCATCATCGCCTCGATCATGCGCGAGCCAATCTCGGAGGCGCGGCGCAACAGCGCCACCTCGGCATCGGACTTGATCGAGCGCAACGCCATCAGGATGTCGTCGGCCGGCACCAGCGTCATCTCCGGCAAGGCCGCTTTCAGATCGCTCAGCATATGGAACGTGAGCACGTCGCTACCGACGAGACCGACCTTGCCCTTGGTGAGACCGGCACGCTTCAGGGCGGCCACGGTGTCGTTGGTGACGAAATCGGAATAAGTCACCTTGCCGTCGGCCAGGCGAATGCGACCGTCGTCCGGAACGTCGATCACAAGTTCGGGCTCGCGATCGACCGGCAGCACAAGGAACGTGTGCGCACGCGACGACCAGTTGTTCTCGAAATCGGGAATGAAGGGAAAGTGGGTGTAGAAATTGGTGAGATAGAAGACGTCGGCGTAGCGGTCGAGCGTGCCGCCCCCGCGCGAGCAGACCAGAAGGCCGTCGAGCTGGCGCGCTTTAGCGGCGGCGACGGCGCGGCGCCGGCGGTCGGCGAATTCTTCGGCGGGAATGATGGGCTTGGTCATGTCGTCAGGTCCGTCTCAACAGATGATAGAGGGCCAACAGGCCGCAGGATGCGAGAAGCAGCAAGGTCGAGGCCGCGGCGACGATCGGGCTGATCTCGAAGCGAATGCCGTTCCACATCTGAACCGGCAAAGTGATGGCGCCGCTGCCGCTGATGAAGATGGCGACGACGACCTCGTCGAAGCTGGTCAGGAAGGCGAACAACGCGCCTGCGGCGACGCCCGGTGCCAGAGCTGGCAGCGTCACCTTGCGGAACGCCACGCCAGGCGATGCGCCGAGCGAGCGCGCCGCCTGGACGATGCGCCAATCGAGCTTCTGCATCACGGCGGACACGTTGATGACGACGAAAGGCAGCGCCAGCATGGTGTGGGCGACGATCGTGCCAGGAACGGTGGCAATGAGACCGACCTTCGAGAACGGTCCGTAGAGGCCGACCGCGGTGATGATCGTCGGCACGATCATCGGCAGCAGGAAGAAGAAGCCGAGCAAGCGATTGGCCCAGCGCGGCAGCCGAGGCAGCCCGAGTGCCGCCATGGTGCCGAGCGTGGTGGCGAGCACCGCGGTCGACAGACCGACGATGACGCTGTTCCACAGCGCGGCCTGCCATTCCGGCCGGATGAAGAACGCCTGGTACCAGCGCCAGGAGAAGCCGCGCGGCGGAAAGATGATGAAGTCCGTCGAGGTGAACGACAGCGGCACGACGGCGAGCGTCGGCAGAATGAGAAACACGCAGAGCAGCGCCGACAGGCTCCCCAATGCGATGATGCCGAGGCGCGCTTTCATCACGCCTCCCACAACCGGCGCACGCCGAGGAAGCGATCGCCGAGGCCGTAGAGAACGAGCGTCGAAACCAGCAACACGGCGGCGAGCGCGCCGGCAAACGGCCAGTTCAAGGTCTGGTTGACGTTGAACTCGATCAATTGCGCGAGGAAGATTTCGCGCGGACCGCCCAGCATCGCCGGCACGACGAAGAAGCCGAGGCTGATCATGAACACCAGCACGCTGCCGCCGATGGCGCCGGGCAGCGTCAACGGCAGATAGACCTTGGTGAAGGCGGCGACCGGCGAGGCTCCAAGCGAGCGCGCCGCCCGCACCAGCGACGGATCGACCCGACTCATCACCGCGGCCAGCGGCAGCACCATGTAGGGCAGCATGATCTGCGTCATGCCGATCAGCACGCCGGTGGTATTGTGAAGCAAAGGCAGCGAGCCATCGATCAGCCCGAGATATCTCAATAGTCCGTTGATAAGTCCCTGCGGATTGAGCAGAACGATCCAGCCATAGGACCGCACCAAGAGATTGGTCCAGAATGGAATGAGGATGCACACGAGAATGATCGCCTTGACCGCCGGTTTGGCTCTCGTGAGCTGATAGGCCAGCGGATAACCGAGCATCAGGCAGGCGAGCGCGGTTTCGGCGCTTACCGTCAGCGTGCGCCAGATGACACGCAGGTAGACGGGTTCGGCAAGGATGCGCCGGTAATTGACCAGCGCGCCGTCCGGATCGGTGAAGCTCGTCGCGATAAGCTGGCCGACGGGCAGCAGAAGCAGCAGAAGCAATAGCAGCGCCCCGGGCAGGATCAGCAGGACCGGCCCGTGGCGGCGAACAATGCCTCTTAGCATCACCGGCAGCCCCGCCGCCGGATCAGGACAGCTTCCAGGCGTTGACCTTTTCGGTCACCTTGGCGAGGTTCTCTCCCCACCACTTCTCGCCCATGACGATGGCCTTGCCCTGCATCTGGGGACCGCCCGAAAGGATGCTGGAGCGCTCCTTCGGGATCATGTCAAACGCCTGCGGCACCACCGGCCCGTAGGTATAGGCCTTGGCGATCGCCGCCTGGGCTTCGGGGGTCTCGAGATAAGCAAGCAGTGTCATCGCATCCTTTTTATGCGGCGCGTTCTTCAGCACCACCATCGCCGACCAGGTCAGAAAGCTCAATGTCGAGACGATCTCAATCGGCGCGCCGTTGTTCTTGACGTTGAGGGCGCGGCCATCGGGCAAGAGGCCGATCGTCGCCTGGCCATCGCTCATATACTGCTCGGCCTGGGCATTGGTGTCGTAGAATAGAATGTCGTCGCGAATCGTCGCCAGCTTCTTGAGCGCGCGATCGACGTCGAGCGGATAGAGCGCCTTGGGATCGACGCCATCGGCAAGCAGTGCTGCTTCGAGATAGGCGCCGTTGGCCTTGCTGTAGAAGGCGCGTTTGCCGGGGAACTTCTTGGTGTCGAAGACGTCGGCGAAGGTGGTCGGGCCGGGCGACAATTTCTTGTTATAGGCGATCAGCCGCGAGAACAGCACCTGCGGCACCGAATAGTCCGTAATCATGTCCTTGCTTGTCATGATGGGCGATTTGTCGACCACACTGAAGTCGATCGGTTCGAGCAGATTTTTGGCAGGCCCGATCCATTGGAAGTCCGGCAACACCTCGACCACGTCCCATTCGGTGCGGCCAGATTCCACCATCGCCTGGATGCGGCCGTAGGTATTGCCCTGCACGGTCTTCACGTCGATGCCGGTCTTGGCCGTGAACGGCTTGAACCAGGCATCGCGCATCGCGGCTTCCCAGGAACCGCCCCAACTCGCGAACACCACTTCGCGCGCCTGCGCGGTGGCGATCCGCGGAGCAGCCATCGCGGCGATAGAAGTGGCCGCCAGTTTCAGGACCTTACGGCGATCCATCATCACAGTACTCCCCTGAGACAATACCAATGGTTATACCATTTCATACCACCATAGCAGCGCTACGCCTGTAAAGGACAAAACATCAGCAAAGCCTGGTTATTTGAGAGGCTTGTCTTCAAACTAATGGTATGATTGGTATGCGTCGATTATCGAGGGTGCAGATGACGCTCATGGAAAAAGACTCGCCGGCGAACAGCTGGACCATTAAGCCGGCGCGCTCGCGCGACGAGCTGCTCAACCAGTGCCGCAAGGCCATCAGCGACGGCAGCCTCAAGCCGGGCGATCGCCTGCCCAACGAGCGGCTGGTCGCCGAGCTCAGCGGCCTGTCGCGTTCGACGGTGCGGCTTGTGTTCGCCGCGCTCGAGCAAGAGCGCGCCATTTTGCGCCAGGTCGGCCGCGGCACCTATGTCGCCGATCCGCGCGACACCGATCCGGTGTGGGCTGGCGATGAGGGCCCGACGCCAGCCGAGCTCATGGAATTCCGCCTGGTTACCGAGCCGTCGCTGATCGATCTCGTCGTGCTGACGGCGACCGACCGGCAATTGCGGGAGCTCGCCGTTATCGCTGCCGCAGGGCGCGAGGTCCGAGTCTGGCAGGAAGCCGAGGACAACGATCGGCGCTTTCATCAGGCGCTGTTCGGCGCCACCGGCAACCGGCTGTTCGTCGATCTCGGCCAGCGCCTCGCGCGCATCCGAGACAGCGTGAGCTGGCTGCGCCTCAAAGAAGGGAGCTTCGCGCTCGACCGGTGGGCGACCTATGTGCACGAGCACGAGACAATTGTCGCCGCGCTGATCGACCGCAACGCCGAAGACGCACGGGCCGCTCTGCGTCAGCATCTCGGCGGCGTGCGCGCCAACGCCCAAGCTCTAACGTTCGAGGTATGATGGCTTTCTCTGCTCTGCTGGCCAATCCCGTTGTGGTTTGTGCGCATCGCCTAGCGGCGACCGCAGCGTAGGCGCCGAATAACAGAATGTTGATGTTGACGCCAACGCTCTAGTTCCAGTTCGGCGCGCTAGCTGCACGACGCGCACAACGGCCCCAAGCCGTGGTGTGCGTCGAGTCGCATCCGATGTCCTCTTCACAGGTCCTTACGCGAGCCGCACCCGCGCCGACGCCGAGCGCATCCGCAATGCCGTCTTCCTATCGTTCAGCTCAGCCCCTCTAGACCTTCGCATCGCGCCAGGATGCGCACGCACGGCGCGGCTCACCCCGCATTCTTGAATCTGATGTGAATATTCTTTTCCTGTGTGTAGGTGAACATCTCCTCGAAACATTCTTCGCGGCCCATGCCGGATTGCTTGAAGCCGCCGAACGGCGCGCCGAGAAAGTGCTTGCTCACCTCGTTGACCCAGACAAAGCCCGCTTCCACGCGCGCGGCGGTGCGCATCGCGGTGTTGATGTCGTTGGTCCAGATCGAGCAGGTAAGGCCGTATTCCGGCGCGTTGAGCTCCTTGATCATGGCGGCTTCATCGGACCACTTCAGCACCGCCTGCACCGGGCCGAAGATTTCCTCACGCGCGATGCGCATGTCCGGCGTCACATCGGCAAATACGGTCGGCTCGACATAGAATCCATTCGCCAGCGCCGCATCGTCCGGACGCTTGCCGCCCGTCAGAAGCCGCGCGCCCTCCTCCTTCGCCGAGGCAATATAACCTAGCACCCGCTCGTACTGCGCCTTCGAAACGATGGCGCCCATCGTCGTCTTCGGATCGGTCGGGATGCCGGGCTTGAAACGCGCGATCCGCTGCTTCATCAGTTCCAGCACCCTGTCGTAAATCTTCTCGTGCAGGAACAGCCGGCTGGTCGAGCCGCAGGACTGACCGCACCAGGTGAAGTTCATCCCGCCGACGGCGGCCGCCGCAACCTCCTCCGGGTCGGCGTCCGGATAGGCGATCAGCGCATTCTTGCCGCCGAGTTCGAGCAGCAGCGGTTTGACGGTCTCCGCGGCGGCGCGCATCACCGCTTTGCCCGTCGGCAGGCTGCCGATCAGAGCGACCTTGGCGATGCCGGGATGCGACGCCAGCGCGCTGCCGACTTCCCGGCCACCCGGCAGCACGTTGAACACCCCCTTGGGCAGCACGCCGTCGAGCAGTTCGGCGAGGCGCAACGACGACAGCGGCGATTGCTCCGGCGGCTTGACGATGACGACATTGCCGGCCGCGAGCGGCGCGGCTGATTTGCCGGCGCAGAACATGAACGGATGATTGAACGGGATAATGCGGCCAATGACTCCGAGCGGCTCCCGCACCGAGAAGTTCATGACGTTCGGGCCCATCGGGATCGAATTGCCCTTCATCTCGGTGACCAGGCCGGCGAAGAATTCGGTTTGCGCCGCCGCTACCATGGCGTCCGCGATCATCTCGCTCACGGGGTTGCCGCAGTCGGCGGCGTCGATCATGGCGAGTTCGCCCGCGTTCTCGCGCAGGATCGCGGCGATGCGCTTGAGGATCTTCGCCCGTTCGAGAGGCAGCACGTCGCGCCATTCGCGGTAACCCGCTTGCGCGGCGGCGACTGCGCGATCGACATCGTCGCCGTCGCAATGAGCGACCTTGCCGAGTGTTTCGCCGGTGCCGGGGTTGACGGTGTCGGCATAGCCGCCCTTCACCGGCCTGTGCCAGCCACCGTCATAATAGGCGTCGCGGTGCTCGGGCAGACGCAAGGTCGACGGGATCGGCTGAGGCGCGGCAACGTGGGCGGTCATTGGTCGTTCCTTCTTCGGGGACGAGCCCGCGGCGTCATGGCCGCGGGCTCTGGCGCGTCTGGGCGTTATTGCTTCTTCGGTGGCACTTGGAAGAACTCCGCCACCTGATCCTTCGAGAGCGGCGCCGGCAGAAACTTCGAGGCCACGGCGTCGGTCATGACGCTGTCGATGTCCGAGATGCGGTCGGGGTCGAGTGTTGCCTTCGGGTAGAAGTCGTTCATGGTCTTCTTGGTCAGGTTTTCCGGGATGCCGGAGAAATCCTTGTAGAAGCCGAGCGCCTTGGGATCGCTGTACATCCAGTCCAGCGTCTCGCGATAGGCGTCCATGAAGCGGGCGATGACCGCCTTATCCTTCTTCAGCCGGTCGGCATTGACGACGACGAGGCGCACCGTCTGGTTACGCATTGACGGCACATCGCCACCGCGGCCGATGATTCGAATCTTGCCCTCCTCGATCTCCTTCAGACCGAAGGGCGGCGCGGCCCAGCCGACATCAACCTGCCCCGACATCACCGCCGTGAGCGTCGCCGGCGGGCTACCGGTCTTTTCCGCCTTGGACTTCAGATCGAAGGTCTTGATGAAGCCCAGCACGATCATGTTGGTGGACGAGCCGGCGGTCGAATAGGCGATCGTGGTCTTGTCGGTCGCGTCCTTGATGGCCTTCAGCGGCGAGTCCGCCTTGACGTACCAGAACAGGTCGTTCGAGCCGACCGTGGCATTGCCGATGGCGCGGACCGGCGCGCCCTTGGCGAAGGCGCCCATCGCGCCGCCTGTGCCGACGCCGATGCCGATATCGGCGGCGCCGGAGATGATGGTCTGGAGAGTCTCGCCGGCGCCGGCGGTGTAAAGCAGCTCCAGGTTCAGATTGTGCTTCTTGAAGATACCGGCGCGGTTGCCCAGCTCCGCGATGGCGGTCTCCCAGTTGCCGCGCTGGCCGATGGCCAGCTTCAGGTTATCGTCAGCCAGAGCGCCGGTGGCCGTCGCGGCCAGTATCGCCAAGGCGACCGCGTGTCGTCCCCATCGTCCGTACTGCATCGTTTCCTCCTTAAGTTACCGTTTTTGCTGTTATTTTCGCTGCGCCGGGCCGCCCAGGCGGCCGACGATTGCGTTCGCGCCGATGGCGAAGGCAAACAGGGTGATGAGGAGCGCGTACATCCGCGGCATGTCGAAAATGCTGTAGGCCTGCATGATCAGGTAGCCGATACCGCGGTTCGACAGCTTGGTCTCGGCCAGCAGGGTGCCGATGATGGCGATGCCGAGGCCGAGGCGAACGCCATTCATGACCGAAGGTCGCATTGCCGGCAGATACACTTTCCACGCCATCTGCCAGAACCCCGCGCGGAAGCTGCGACCGACGCGGATCAACACCGGATCAATCTGACGCATGCCCGCCGCCGCGCTCAGGGCGATCGGGAAGAAACACGAGACCGCCCCCATGGCGACCTTCGATCCAGGCCCTACTCCGAACCACATGATCATGATCGGGAAGAAGATGATTTTCGGCGTCGGCCCCAGATAATAGATGTAGGGTTCGAGCGCGCGGCCGAAGAAGCGCGATCCGCCAAGCAGAACTCCGGTCATGAATCCGATGGAGCCGCCGATGGTCAAGGCCGCCAGCACCTCCGACACCGTGACGGCCAGGTTCCAATAGAATACCTGGGTCGATAACAGTTGGATAAGCGCCCAGCCGATCGTCTCCAGCGGCGGCACGACATCGCGGTACAGCAGTCCCGACCGCGCCATGACCTCCCACGCCCCGAGCAAGACGACGAGAATAGCGATGCGCACCTGCAGCACGCTCAGGGGCCGTCCGCCGGCGGCCGGTTTCCGGTTCACGACATCCGCCGAAGCCATTGTTCCAGCCTCTCGGTGACGAAGAAAAACAGCACGCTCACCAGCACCACGAAGACGATGGTCGCATACATGCCGGGCATGTCGTAGCGCTCGGCCAGATCGTTGATGAGCTGTCCGAGACCGCCGAAATTGATCAGGAATTCGACACCCACGATGTTGATGAGCGCGAATATCAGCCCGAGCCGCAGACCGACGAAGATCGTCGGCAAAGCCGCCGGCAGCATGATCTTCGTGATCATCTGCAAACGCGTTAGGCGAAAGCTGCGGCCGACATTGATCAGCGATTGCCGCGTGCCGGACAGTCCCTCGATGGTCTTGAGGATGAGCGGCGGCAGTCCGGCGATGACGCCCATCACGATGATGGTGGCCGCCGAGCGGCCGAAAATGACCATGAACAACGGATACATCAGCACGATCGGCGCTGAGGCGAGCGCGGAGATCCAAGTTTCCGTCGCCTTGCGCAAGAGCGGGACCTGATAAAGCAAAGTACCGGTCGGAATACCGATCAGGGCCAGCGCTATCATGGCATAGAGGCATTCCCGCAACGTTGTCAGGAAGCGCGTCATCAAGTGTTCTTCGCCGAAAAGGCGCGCGAAACTTCCCATCACTTCCGTGGGCAACGGAACGATGAACCGATTGAGCAGGCCGACGCGCAGAAGCCCTTCGACCAAAATGACGAAGCTGACGAAACACAGGAAACCGAAAGCCGGCGGCAGGAGGCGCGCACCATGTCCGGCAAGCGCCCTCATCGCGCCCGCTCCGAGTCCTGCATGCCGCGGGTCGCCTCCTCGCGCAGATCGCCCCAGATCCTGGCCACACAGGCGCCGAATGCCGGACTGCTCACCACCTCGGAGGTACGCGGCCGCGGCAGATCGATCTCCACCATGCGTTTGAGCTTGCCGGGCCTGTAGGTCATCACCAGAATGCGGTCGGAGAGCTGCACCGCCTCGGTGATGTTGTGCGTAATGAGCAAGGTCGTCTGTTTCAGCTCCTGTTGAATCTGCAGGACCTTGTCGCCAAGCAACAGTCGCGTCTGCTCGTCCAGCGCCGCGAATGGCTCGTCCATCAGCAGAATCTTTGGCTGCGACACCAGCGTTCGCGCGATGGCGACGCGCTGGCGCATGCCACCGGATAGTTCAGACGGATGCCGATTCTCGAAACCGTTGAGCCCCACCATGTTGATGAAGTGGCGCGCCTTCTCGATGCGCTCGGCCTTCGGCACACGGGTGATCTCGAGCGGGAAGCAGACATTGTCGAGGACAGTTCGCCACGGGAATGTCGACTCCTCCTGGAACACCATACCGATCGACGGATGCGGCCCGCGCACGACATTGTCGCCCACGGTGACCGTGCCCTCGTGGTCGGGAGTCAAGCCGCCGATGATGTTGAACAAGGTGGACTTGCCGCAGCCCGACGGGCCGATCACGCTGAGAAACTCGCCGGCCTCGACATCGAACGAAATATCGTCCACGGCGACGACGGGACCTTCGCCCGTTTCGAACGCCTTGCTGACGTGAGACGCCGACAGCACGTGCGTGCGCTGCCCGGCCGCCGAGGCGCTGCCTGCCGGAGCCTGGCTCATTCCGCCCCCTTTCGCAGCATGACGTTGGTGGTGGCCGCGGCGTAACCAGGCTCGACCCGCACATCGACGACGGCCACCTCGCCGGCCTCGACCGCGGCGATCGCTTCCGCGAACGCTCTATCCATCTCGGAAACAGTACGCACCGGACCGAAGCCCTTGGCACCCTGCGAATGCGCCATTTCCGCAAGATCGATTTCCGGATCGGCCATACGCTGCCCGATCCAGCGGTTCTCGACCGGTCGATCGCGCATACGGGCAACGCGCTCCTGGTGCAGTTCGTCGTTGAAGAACGACCGGTTGTTGGCGATGACGAAAAGGATCGGAATGCGATAATGCACCGCGGTCCAGATTGCCGTGTTGCCCATCAGAAAATCGCCATCGCCGCAGATCGCGACCGGCATGCGCCCGCTGCCCTTGAGCGCGAGCGCCGCGCCCACGGAAATTCCGGGTCCCCCGCCAATGCCGCCACCGCCGTCGCTGCCGAGAAAGTCGAGCGGATGGCGCAGCGGCCACCAGCCGCCGTTCCACGACAGCGGCAGATGCGTCAGCGCCACCTCGCGCCCGCCAAGCGACCGGCGCAGGCCCATCGCCAAATGCTCGACGCTCAGCGCGTCGCTTTCCGATGGCATGACGGCCGGCGCAACCGGTTGCACGCGCGCTGCAGGCGCTGCGCCCATGGTCGCCGCAAGGGCGATGGCAACTTCATCCGGATCGCAGCCGATGAAGAGATCGACCGGCGCCAATGCCTGATAGTCCATGCTCCAGCCGTTGTGGATCTGCTGGTCGGCCGTCACCTGGATCACCTTGGCGGACGGCTTGACGCCGGCCGAACGCAGCGCGCCGGCCAGATCGACCCAGTCGAAGCTGAGAACAAGATCGGCATCGGCGAGAACACTGGCGGCCTCGCCACCGGGCACCAGCATCACCGGATCGCCGGCATGCAACGGGTGATCGGTCGGAAACGATGCGCCGACCTTGATGTCGGTCAGCACGCGGGCCTTGGTCGCCTCGGCGAGGCCGACGCGGGCATTCCAGGCCTCGACAGCACGCGACGCGCGGCCGGCAAGGATAACCGGAGTCTTCGCGGCTTTCAAAAGACGGGCTGCCTCGTCCAGCGCCGCGCGCGAAACGCCGCCGGCAATGGGCGGCGCCAGCCGCACCACATCCGGGATCGCGAGCGGCGCCGGCAGCTTGCCTTCCTGCATTTCCGCATCGAGCACGACATAGGTCGGCCCGCGCGGAACGGTGTTGGCGATCCAGTTCGCACGCACGATGGATTCGCAAGCTGCGCCTGCCGACGCCGGCTGGTCGTCCCATTTGGTGTAGTGGCGCACGATCGCGCCCTGATCACGCGCCGTGTGAATCCAGTCGATCCATGGCCGCCGCTTCATCGCGTCGACGGGACCGGTCGCGCCGATCACCAGCACCGGCATGCGGTCGCACCAGGCATTGAAGATCGCCATGGTCGCGTGAAACAATCCGACGTTGGAATGCACGGCCGCCGCCATGGCCCGGCCGGTGACCTTCGCCCAGCCATGAGCAATCGCGACCGCGGTTTCCTCGTGCAGGCAAAGCAGCATCTGCGGCTGAGCATTGCCGAGATGATTGACCAGCGAGTCATGCAGGCCGCGATAGCTCGCGCCGGGATTGACCGCGATGTACGGGATGTCGAGCGCGCGCAACGTTTCCGCGACGACGTCGCTCCCGAAGTTCGCGGCATTGCCGCCGGACCGCACGGGGCGCTCGATCGCTCCCTCGCCTGCTCCGGGCATGGGCAATACTTCGCTGGCGCGGCGCGTCACGGGGCTTCCTCTCCATTGCAGCCGGCTGCTTGGCGCAGCCGTTCTCGTTGACCTTACGATAGGCTTTGACATTGGCCATGAGAAGCCACTAAATTTTTGCCGCTTTGTTGCAAAATACTCAACAATCTCGGGAGGGCACTTGGATCGTTTTCGCACCATGGAAAGCTTCGTCCGCGTCGTGCGGACCGGCAGCTTCACCGCGGCCGCCGATCAGCTCGGCCTGTCGCGCGCCCTGATCTCCCGCCATGTCAGCGATCTGGAGCAACGCCTCGGCGTGCGCCTCATGACACGTTCCACCCGCACCCTTCAGCTCACCGGAGAAGGCCGCGCCTACCTCGAATATTGCGAAACGCTATTTCGGGACATCGAGGCGAAGGAACGTGCCATCGTCATGACGAAGGCGGAACCGGCCGGCACGCTGCGCCTCATCACGCCCAAGTCGTTCGGCCAGTTGCACCTCGCCGATGCGATCATCGACTTCGCCGCCGCACAGCCGCGACTGACGATCTCCCACATCCTCGAAAACATCTCGTTCCGCGCCAGCGAGTTCAACGAACGCGGCATCGACGTGGCTCTTCGGTTTTCACCGATCGCCAATCGCACTCTCGTGGCGCAGCACATCGCCGACATGGAGTGGGTGCTGTGCGCATCGCCCGATTATCTCGCGCGGGCCGAACGGCTCACGCGGCCCTCCGATCTCGCCCATCACCCGTGCCTGGTGCACATCCATGCCGCGCCCGACGATCACTTCTGGCGCTTCGAGGGCCCGGGCGGCAACGTGGCGGCGCGGGTCACCGGCGCGTTCTACTCGAACAGCGCGCTGGCGCTGCGCAAGGCGGCGCTGGCCGGTCTCGGCATTACGCTGGTGCCGCGCTACAGCATCGCCGACGACCTGGCCAACGGCATGCTGGTGAACGTGCTGCCGCGCTATCGCGTGCCGTCGCGACCGCTGCTCGCGATCTATCCGCGCGCCAGGCAGGTGCCGACGAAAGTGCAGACCTTCATCGAGTTCCTGAGCAAATGGATCGCGACGCGCGATGTCGGCCGGCAGCCTTCACGCCACAACCGGCCCGGCATCGGAGTGCGGCCGGCGCCGCCGCCGAAAACTCAGCCGCGGCGGGCGGCGCGCATCGCCCAGCGCTCCCAGGCACGGTCGACCGCGTAAGACCGCAGGTTGAACTCGCCGGACATCGCGATCTCCCCGGGCGTCAACGTTTCGTAGTCGCCGAGCTGCATCGCCGCGAGCTGGGTGCGGGCATTGTTGGCGAGATAGATGCAGCGAAACACCGCCTCGCGCACCGTACGGCCGGCCACCGTGGCGCCATGGCGGCGCATGAGAACCACGAAGTTATCGCCGAGCGCCTGCGCCAGCGAACGCCCCTCCTCCGGCTTCGCTACCAGAAGATTGGTATCGCCAAACTCGTCCTGGCTGTCCCACATGGAAATCTCGGCGCCGATGGTGGCGCCGAGATGAGTCACCGGGCGCAGCGGCACCTTGGCGATGCAGAACGGCATCACAGCCGGCGCGTGATGATGGCACACCGCCATCACATCGGGCCGCGCCTTGTAGATCTCGCCGTGAATGACTCGCTCGGAATAGTATGAGCGCTTCTCGCCCTCAAGCGGCTCGCTGTCGAGCCTGAAGCGCACGATATCGCCTTCATCGACCAGTTCCGGCGCACGGGCGCGCGACAGGAAGTAGGTCGCCGGATCGTCCGGCGCGCGCATGCTGATATGGCCGAAACCGTCCAGCACGTCCTCGTTCGCCAGCACGTGATTGGCGACGACCAGCTCGGCGATGCATTCCTTCAGCGGCGGCATGGTCATCCTCCGGTCAAATGCTGAACTGCTCGTGCGTGCCGGGGTGGAACAGCTCTTCCGGCGTAACCAGCCGCGACGAAAGGCCCTGGGCATGATGGTGCCTGAGGAAATCCTCGAGCGTCTTGCGGTTGGCGCTCAGGCCATACGACCAGAAATCGTTGCCCATCGTGGCGCGCGCCTCGGCGACACGCTCCTCCATGAACGGCAACGTGACCTTGCTGGCGGACGGGTCCGTCAGCAACTCGAGGCTGACTTCCTTCGACTTCGAGAAAGCCTTGAACAAGGCCGCCGGCAGCCACGGATGTTGCTCAGCGATGCTGCGGCGCAGGCCCAAAATATGCATGATCGGAAAAATGCCGGTGCGCTTAAAGTAATCCTGCGCCGCCACCACCGGATCGGAAAACAGCCAGCCGACATTCGGCGTGTTGCGCGGCAAGGCCGGCGGGCGCGGCGCGATGAAACCGTCGATGGCGCCTTCGGCGAGCAGCGCCGAGATCGATTTGCCGGCCGGCGCATCTTCCAGGGGCACATCGCCCGGCAGCGTGATCTTGATCTTTTCCGGGCGGTCGGCATCGGCAATGCCGCCGCGCACCCAATGAATATCCGATGGCCTCACGCCGAAGTCGTCTTCGAGAATGGCGCGCGCCCAGACATTGGCGGTGAGTTGGTACTCCGGCACACCGACCTTTTTGCCTTTCAGGTCCCCCGGTTTCTTGATGCGATCCGTGCGCACCCAGATAGCGTTGTGGCGGAACGCCCGCGACAGGAAACACGGGATGCCCACATAGGGCCCGCCCCCTTGCGCGGTCTTGACCGTGAAGCTGGACAGCGACAGTTCGCAGATGTCGAATTCGGCGTGGCGCAACGCGCGGAAGAATATTTCTTCGGGCGACAAGGCCATGAAGGTCGGATCGACACCGTCGATCTGAACCGTACCGTCCATGAGCGGGCGCGTGCGATCATAAGGACCGACGGCAACGGACAGATTGAGCTTGGCCATATCCTCACCTTTGCGATTATTACCGGCCGCCGATTGTTCGAAAGCCCGGAACGCCACCGAGGTTAAGGCCAATATCGCCGTGTGCGCGCGCTTGCAATAAGGAAATCACCTCGTTGCGCGGTGCGCTTCTAAACTTCCGGACCGACCCGCTACGAACAAACGACCCGAGTTGACGACGCTCGGGCAGCGGTTCAGAGCGGTCGCATTGTTGTTCGTGATAGCCGCGCCTGTGCCGGTCGCGATCAAGCTCAGAATATCGGGACCACCCTCGCAGGCGGACCCCTGGGCGGACCTGTCCGAAACTCAGTGGGCTCGAGCTCATCGAAGCGCAATGGCCCTCGAGACATCGAAGCCCCAAGCACTGCGCCGGCCAAGGCGACGACGATAACCGGCACAAAGGCAACTCAGGTCAACGCGGAAACAAGGCCAGCGTGAACCTGGGGCCGAATACGGTGCGTGGCGGAAGCGACCGTCACGCCGCCGGGGGCGGCAGGAAGTTCACTTCGTGCAGGGCCGACAGGCGCACGACTTCCGCCGGATCGGGCACGTTGTGCAACGCCTGGAACAGGTCGAACAGCTTGCGGGTGGGCGAGACCCAGAACAGGCATTTGATGGCCCCCTGCGACTTGTTGAAGATGCCGTGCGGAATGCCCATGGGTAGACGCACGAGATCGCCGGCATGGGCGAAGTCTTCCTTCCCGTCGAGCCAGAAATCGAAGCGCCCCTCAGTGATATAAAGGAACTCGTCCTGGGTCGGATGAATGTGCGGTGGCACGAAGGTGCCAACCGGCAGGGTCGCATGCCAGGCGAACGAGTTCTCCGAGAGCTGCTTCGGCACGTAAGTCTGGCCGAGGACGTTCCACGCGATCGCGTCGGTGCTCTCGTTCTGGCGGGTAATGCCGGCGGTCATGTGCATGATTTCTGCTCCAATGCTGATGTTGGATGAAGCCGCGCCGTGCGGCAATGGGATCAGGCCGCCTTGGCCCGCTGCCGCTCCTTAAGCATCGGGATCACGTCGTTGGCGAGGCCGGTGAGCGTGCGCACGACCTTCCAATGTGGCATGTCGCCACGATGGATCTGGAAGATGATGCGGCTGGTACCGGCATCCTCCGCCCACTTCTCGATCGCATTGGCCACCGTTGTCGGCGTACCGGCGACGACCCGGAAGAGCTGCCGGATCTGCTGCCAGTCGAAGGCGCCGCCGTGGCTGGAATGAATCATGCGGCCGCTGCGCTTCTTGAATTCTTCGAGGCTCAGGTACCCCGGCGCGTCGAGATAGCGTCCGGCCTTTGTGAGGATGGTGAAAAAATGCCGCACGTGCGGCTCCATCTCTGCCAGCGCCGTCTCGTCGTCGTCGCCTATATAAACCATGCAGACAATCGGCGTCTGTTCCGGCGTGATCGAGTGACCGTAATGCGCGGCGCGCTGGCGCAGCAGGGCCTGCGCTTCGAGCTGGGCCTTGATCGGGCTGAAGGTCGACGAATAACCGAAGCCGTATTTGGCCGCGAGCTCGATGGTGCCGGGGCTGCCGGAACCGACGACATAGAGCTTCGGGTGCGGCTGCTGCATCGGCCGCGGCCAGATGTTGAGATAGCGGTAGTTGTAGAAGCGGCCGTCGTGCCGCGTCGGCCCTGGCTGCGTCCAGGCCTGCAGGATAACCCTGAGCGCCTCCTCCTGACGCTCGCGCGCCGTCACCGGGTTGACCGAGCTCGCCCAGTATTCCATCGGCGTGCCGAGCGGGAACGCCACCTCCAGTCGGCCGCCCGACATCACGTCGAGCATGGCGTAAGATTCCGCCAGCCGGTGCGGATGATCGAGACCGGCCGGCGTGCCCATGACGCAAATATTGCCCTTGGTTTGAGGAATGAGCGCTGCCGCGATGATAGAAGGGATCGGCATCAAGCTGTACGGCGTGTTGTGGTGCTCGTTCACGCACACACCGTCGAAGCCGAGCTTGTCGGCGAGGACAAGCTCCGAGATGTAACGCTGATAGAAGTCGTGTCCCTTCTTCGGATCGAAGTGGGAATTGGGGAAGTCTACCCACAGCGATTCGTAGTCACCGATGTTCGCCGGCAGATCGGTGTACGGCATGAAGTGCCAAGCGTAGAACTTGGTATCCGGCAGAATTGGCATGGAGGTTTCCTTTCGACGGGCAGCGTTCGGTGGGCCATGACGGCTTAAGCCGTCACGCGGTGGTCGGGCTTGGCTGCGGCGCGGCAGACGACTGCACGGCGCTCGCCGCGACGAAGGCCGCGCGCGAGCCCTCCGGCCGGATCAGCAGGGCCGCGATCACAGCGAAGACGAGCTGCAGCGCGCCAAGCACGGCGAAGCCCGTGGCATAGCCGGCAGCTTGCGTCGCACCGCGCTCGACCATCAGCCCCATGAAGTAGGGTGCCAACGAGCCGGCCGCCGTGTTGGCGACCGTCGTGAAGAGGCCAAGCATGGCGCCGCGCTGGGTTACCGGCGTGATCTCCGCGATCACGGCGGGCGCGAGTGTCCACACCAAAGTCGGCAAACCGAAGCCGATGCACAGGAGCAGGAGTTGCAACGTACCGGGCTGCAGGTAGGTCATGGCGATGGTGGCGAGGCCGCCGGCGCCGAGCGAGACATAGAGCAGTACAGCGCGGGCCACCTGGCTGCCGACGCCGCGCCGCAGAAGCCGTTGAGACAAGGCGCTGCCGGCAAGTACAAGCACGATGCTTGCAAGCCACGGCAGCGTGGTCAGCCATCCCGCCTGCGCGGTGGAGTAGCCGAGGCCGCGCAGGAGATAAGGCGGCAGCCAGGCCAGGAACACGGTGATGCCGCAGGCGACGGCGAAACCGGCCAGCGTGTTGCCGATGAAGGTGCGGTCGAGCAGCAGTTTGCGATACGGCACGCGGGTGAGATTCTGCGCCTTGGCGCTCGCGGTGACGACCTGCCCCTCGCTGCTGAAGATCAACCAGATCACCACCCAGACCAAAGTGAGCGCGCCGAGCAGGCCGAAGCCGGAACGCCAGCCATAGGCGGAGAGCACATACGCCACGATCGGCGACGCGATGATGATTCCGAAGGCGGCTCCTTCCGACACCAGCGATGTCGGCACGGCGCGCCGATCATCCTCGAACCATTTGAAGCAAGCGTGCAGAGCCACGGCGAAGGCCGGCCCTTCGCCGAGGCCGAGCAGCGCGCGCGCGACGACGACCTCATTGAGCGACGAGGCCCACAGGAACGGAAACTGCGTCACGGCCCAGACCGTCGCCAAGACCGCCAGCACCCATTTGGTCGGCCAGCGGTTGACGGCAAAGCCACCCAGAATGCCACCGACCGGATAGAGCCAGTACATCGCGCTGGCCGCGAGGCCAAACTGGCTCGGCGTCAGGTTGAGTTCCTTCATCAGCGGCACGGCTGCGAAGCCGAGCACGGCGCGATCGGCGAATGCCAAGATCATGAACAGTGTCAGCAAGAAAACGATCAACCACGGCCGCAGTGCACTTGACGTCATGACGATTCCCCTTCGATCAGTCGCTTGGTCTTCTTGTTTATTCAGGCTCTGATGGCTTCAGGCGGTCGCGAGAAAATGTGTGACGACATCCGCCGCCGCCGGCTGCTCTTCGAGCACGAGATGGCCGGCGTCCCGGAGGATTTCGAGCTTGGCGTTGGGAAGCAGCTTCTTCCACAACGCGCCGTGCGCCGCCGGGCGGATGCGATCGTGCTCGCCCCACAACAGCAGGGTCGGCGTTTTAATGCGGTGCGCCCACTGCTCAAGCTTGCGGTTGCCCGACGGATTTTCCCAAGTCAGGCGCGCAGTGGCCGAGACCTCGCGGTAGCGCAGCACCATGAAGTCGACATCGGGCTCGGTCGGCATATAGGGCGCCAGCACCGCACGGTCGGTTACCAGATAATCGGGGAGCTCTGACGGCGGCACCGTGAACAGGTCGGTCGACGGCGGATTCTTCACGACGAGGCCGCTGGGGGCGACTAGCACAAGCCTGTCGAGGCGGTTTTGCTGCGTCAGCGCAATTTCAGCCGCCATCCAGCCGCCGAACGATGAGCCGATGAGGCTCAGGCGTCCAATACCGAGCGCGTCGAACAGATCGAGATAGTGCAGGACATAGTCCTGCATGGATTCGATGCGGTGATCGTCGCCCGATTCACCGAAGCCGGGGTGATACGGAATGAAGACCTGATGGTTCTTCGTCCACTTCTGCGCGAAAGAGAAACCTGGAAAGGTGCCGGACCCGTGCAGGTAGACGAGCGGCGAGCCCTCGCCGGCCACATAGACGACTGTCGAAATGCCGCCGACGTCGATCTCCCGGCGCTCGAATCCCCTCAGCGTGTCCTTTGTGCGCTCGATGACGGATGCCACGTAGTTCTCTCCCCCCTGACGCGGTGAATTCACCGACGTGAAAGTCCCGGAGAGGCCTCAAACTGTCACCTATCGAAAGATAGCGCCCGCGCGCGTATTGCATTCACGACCGGTTCTGTCACAGTTGATAATCGTTCCGAACGCGGAGCGCCGGGCTCTCGGTCGAATAAAAAGTGAGCAAAGGTCGCATGACTCGAGGCGGCAAATGACTGATTTGATCGCCGAACCGCTGTTCGAGGATTGCTACCAGCCCGGTATAGCCCTTTCCCGGACAGATCAAAGTGCCAGCGAGGCAGTCACAATTGGTCTTCTCGCACGGCCGCGGCTCGCCTTCTCGCACTTTGTCGAACCGATCGCCGTGGTCTGCGCACCCGCGGGCTATGGCAAGTCATGCCTGCTGGAGCAATGGCGCAACCAGCTGCAAAGCGAGCGGCGCAGCGCGCTACTTATTCAGGTCAGCGCCGGCGGGCGTCTCGCTGCGCAAGATCTGTCCGGCGAGCGCTGGGACCACACGCACAATGATATTGTCGCCCTGATCGACAACTGGATTGGCATCAGCCGTTCCGCCGTCGTGCTGATCGACGACGGCCATCTGCTGTCCCCACGGTTGCAGCGGACCGTGTTCGAACGCTTTTTATCCGCGCCGCGCGCGGGGTATCGCCTCGTCTTCGTCGGCCGCCAACGGCCTGCTCTGCCCTTGGCCCGGCCGCGCGCGCTGCGGCTGGTCAAGGAGATCGACGCCGAGACGCTGGCCTTCAGGGAAGAAGACGTGCGCGCGATCGCGCGAGAGAACGGCGCCGGCGCCCTCACCGACGAACAGCTTCGCCATCTCACCGCCATCACCGAAGGCTGGCCGGTCGCGCTCAGCCTGTGTCTCCCGCATGTCCCGGACGACGGCGGCCTGCTGCCCGATGCCCAGACCGCTTCGACGCTTCTGCATGATTTCTTCGTCGAGGAAATCATCGACCAGCTTCCGGCAGATTTACGTGCATTTCTGTTCGCGGTATCCGGCCTACCGTGGCTCCACAGTGGCTTGTGCGATGCCGTGCTCGAACGAACCGACAGCGACGACTTGCTCGAGAACATCGCGCGGCACGGCCTGATCGCCGCGACGAAGGCACGACCGGCGGGACACCTGCGGCTCAACGACCTGTTCGCGCGCGTGCTGCGCATGCTCGCGCCGCGACGCGCGCCGGCTGCCCAGCGGCAGGCGGCCGAGCGCGCCATCGAATGGCTGGAGGCGCGCGGCCTAGTGCGCGAGGCCTTCGACCACGCCATTGACATCAAGGCGTGGGACCGCTCCGCCGCCCTTCTCGACCGCCATGCGCTTGCAGCCTATACAGCCGGGCGCAGCCAGGACGTCATGGCGATGGCGCTGCGCATCCCGGCCGACATCCTGCAACGCTATCCGCAGGCGATGATCTATGCCGCCCGCGCGGCGGCGTCGGGCTGGCAGTTCGGCGTAGTCGAGAACCTGCACGCGCGGCTGGCGAAGCACGTCGACGCGGCCAGGAAAGACGCCGACGACGGCCCGGTCGATCTCGACCATCTCGTGCTGCACAGCCGCATGTTACTCTGCCAGTTTGAGGACAATCAGGCGGAGGCAGAGCGGCTGTGCATCGATTTGCTCGGGCGGCCGACCGGTTTCGATCATTATACGCGCGGCACGATCTACGGCTCGCTGCTCTACGCGCGGCGCGAGCTGTTCCGCCTTACCGATGTCGCTGAGCTCGAAGCGGCCGGCGTGCGCGAGTTCAGCCATCTCGAGGTCCATAGCGGCCTGGTCTGGCATCTCTGCGCCGCCGGGCCGACGCGCGCGATGATGGGCGACCTCGACGCCGCCGCCGGCCGGCTGGAAGAGGCCATGGCTGTCGCGCGCGCGGCCCAGGTCAATCCATGGCTGATCGATGCACCCGCCGCGCTGCTCGCCGAAATCCGCTACGAGCGCAACGATCTCGCCGGCAGCCGCGCCCTGCTCGACGCACACTTCCCGCGCGTGTTCCGCGGCTTCGTCGACCCCTATATTGCCGCTTACATTACCGATGCGCGGCTGAAATACGCGGCCGGTGGGGCCGATGCCGCCTTTGCCCGGCTCAACGAAGCCATGGGCATGGCGCGCACCTATTCGCTCGAACGATTGCGCCAGCACGTGGTCGCCGAGCAGATCAGGCTGATGTTGGCCGGCGGCCAGCCGGACGAGGCGGCGCGGCTTGCCGAACGCGAGGGGCATGCCGTCCCGGCCGAAAGCGTGTTGCCGCGCGCCAGCGCGACCACGCGCGACGAAGTGAGGGCCCGCTCCTGGGTGCGGCTGGCGCTCGCGAAGGGTGCGACCGCTGACGCCGTGCGCGTCGCACGCCGGTGGCTGCGCCATTTGAGCGAGGCGCGCGCGCTGAATCTCGTCGTGCGCTGGGAGATCCTGATGGCGCGCGCGCTCGCGGCCTATGGCGATGACGCGCAAGCTTCGCGGGCGTTGCGCGCCGCGCTGGTGCACGCCGCGCCCAGCGGCCAAATGCGCAGCTTCCTCGACGAAGGCGACGCCGTCCGCGGCCTGCTCGAACGGCAGTTCGCCGCCTCACCGATGATCATCGGCGAGGCCGACCGCTTTCTGGCTCGGCTCATCGGCGCCGAAGCCGAAGCGAAGCCGCAAACGCCCGCCGAGCGCAAGCCCATGACTGGCGCCAAGGCCGGCGCCATGACCGGCCGCATAACCGGCGCCGCCTCGCCGCTCAGCAAGCAGCAATGCGCGATCCTGCAGATGGCGAGCGGCGGCATGCGCAACGCCGAGATCGGCCGCCGCATCGGCATGACCGAGGGCTCGGTGAAGTGGCATCTGCAGCAGATTTACGACTGTATCGGCGTCCGCCGCCGCGCCGGCGCGTTGGAGCGAGCGCGCGAGCTCGGCCTCATCGCCTGACGGCACTCCGCACCACCTATCTTTCGACAGGTGACCCGGCAAAGCGCGAGTCCTAGTTTGGCCTGCGCGTCAACCGGGGGAATCCGATGAACCTGCATCACAGAGATATGACCGCCCCGCTGATCGTCGGAATCGGCGGCACGCCCAAAGTCAATTCGTCCTCCGAGATCGCGGTGCGGCAGGCGTTGGAGATGGCAGAAGCCAGTGGCGCGCGTACGCGGCTGTTCAACGGGCCGGCGCTGATGATGCCGCTCTACGATCCGTCACTCGCGGAGCGCGACGACAAAGCGCGCGAGTTGGTAAGCGCGCTACGACAAGCAACCGGCGTCATCATCGCCTCACCCGCCTATCACGGCAGCATCTCCGGCCTGCTGAAGAATGCGCTCGACTACACCGAGGACATGCGCGACGACGACGCGCCTTATCTCGACGGCCGCGCGGTCGGCTGCATCGCGTGCGCGGCCGGCTGGCAGGCGGCCAGCACGACGCTCGTCACGCTGCGTTCGATCGTGCACGCGCTGCGCGGCTGGAACGTGCCGCTCGGCGTCGCGATCAACACCACGACTGGCGCGACTCATGACGGCGCGGTCGCGAGTGCCGATGTCGAGCGCGCCTTGGCGACGATGGTCGAGCAGATCATGCGCTTCTGCATGTCGGGATTTGCGCCATCCGAGGCAGGCCGCGCCGGCGCGTGACGCGTTGAAACGCCATTCGACCTGCACCGACAATCTAAGGGACATCAACTTCGCCACACCGCTGTGTCGGCCGCCGGACCGCCTTCGCCCGTCGTGAAGGCAATTCTAACGCCTCTGCGCTGCCCCTCGGCATAGGATGTGATGCTTGGCAGCGCGCTTGCGCGAAACGTCGGCGGTACGGCCGCAGTCCAACCAACGGACGAGTGCAGCCTCCATCCGCCGAACGCGTGCCCCTCCCTAAGTCCTCCGGGGGCAGTACGCCGAGCGGTACGACATGACTCTTAGCCGCCCAGACCAAGTGCATTTGCTATACAGATATTTCTGCCTGAGGCACCCATTCCGTCCTGGGGGCGGTCGAAAAACGGTGATTCATTGAAGTTGCGGCTTTTGGACTATTTTATCAGCGCCTTGAAACAGATCTCCAGTCTGCTCACAAGCGGTGGATTGCCGAGTGATCTCATCCTGACGCGAGATCGGCCTTCGACGCATAACCGAGCTTGCCGATCGGCTGGTTGGTCGCGGGGTTGACGACATCCTGGCCCTTGCCGGACGTCGGCTGCACCCAGGCGCCGTTGAAGTAATGGTCGAGCTTGGAAAGATACTGCGGCGTGGTCATCGGTCCACTCACCTTGCAATGCAGTAAAAGGTGGGGTGGGCGTTCAGGGAGCCAGTGCACCAAGATATTGGCGCACATCGGGCTGCCGGGTCATCTCCGGCAAGGTGGCATATGCGCTCACCCCGCCTTTGTTGACGAACAGGAAATGCTCGCATACTTCCCGCATGATGTCGATCTGGAACGGCGCTGTCGGGTGCAGGCAGATGAAGACCAGCCGGTTTTCGCTACGCAGTTTACGGAAAAAATCCAGCATGAAGCCGATATAACCATCCTGGGTGTTGAACTGCGGCTCGTCGAACAGATGCACCAACGGGTACTCGCTGGCCGCCCGCTCCATCACAAAGGATGGCTTGCGCTTGCGGAAATGCCTCACCTGATAGGACTGGTGATAGTGGATCGCCAGCCGGTCGCGCTGGCCATAGCGGACATTCTGGATGTCCTGGCCGGCGACCATCACCCGGCCGCCGGTCGGCACGTTCGAACCCGCGATCATCTCAAACAAGGTCGTCTTACCGGCGCCGTTCGGACCCATCACACCGACGATCTCGGAACGATCGAAACTGCGGTCGACACGCAACTGGAATGCCGGCGCCTTGTCGAACAGGCCGCGGTGATAAATTTTCTCCACCGCATCGAGCGCGAGCAACGGCGCATTCATGACAAGCCTCCGAGCAGACGGCGCTTCAGCGCCGGATCCTCGCGCAGCGCTGCCGCCTCGCCTTTCCAGGCGACATGGCCTTGCGACAGAACCACCACAAGGTCGGCGACCGACAATGCGATGTCGGCATTCTGTTCGACGACAATGCTGGCAATGCCGGCGTCCTTGAGGCGGCGAATGACGCCCAGAACGTCATCGACGACCTTCGGCGCCAGCCCCTGACTGGGCTCATCGAACAACACCAGACCCGGCGAACCGAGCAGCGCGCGGCCGATGGCGACCATCTGCATCTCGCCGCCCGACAGCGTTTCCGCTTCCCGCGCCATCAGATACTTCAACGGCGAGAAAATCTCAGTCACTTCGTCGAGCGACCACGCGCGGAACGAGGTCCGCTTTTCGCCGAGCATCAGGTTCTGGCGGACGGCCAGGGTCGGACAAATTCGTCTGTCGTCCGGCACCCAGCCGATGCCTGCGCCGGCTATCTCGTGCGTCGGCCGGGTCGCGATCGACGTGTCGCGAAAGCGGATATCGCCCTGTCGCGCGCGGGTCAGGCCGAGGATGGAGCGCAGCACGGTCGTCTTGCCGGCGCCGTTGGCGCCCAGCAGCGCCAGTACCTCGCCCTCGCGTAGCGACAGCGACACGGAAAACAACGCCTGCGTCTCGCCATAGAAGGCGGTGATGTTGCTGACTTCGAGCATCAATTCAGCCGTCCCAGATTGGATGACTCGACCCACGGGTTCTGTCTGAGCGCGGCGGGCGTGCCGTGGGCTATTACCTGGCCCCAGTGGATGACGGAAATCTCGTCGGCGAACGAAAACAGGAATTCCATGTCGTGTTCGATGACGACGATGGTGAGCTGCCCTTTGAGGCGGGCGATGAGTTCAGCGAGCCGTGTGCGCCCATCGGCGCCGAGGCCGGCCGTCGGTTCATCGAGGAACAGCAGCTTGGGCTTGCAGGCGAGCGCCACGCCGATCTCGAGCGCGCGCCTCGCGCCATAAGGTAGCGACTTGGCGTCGTCCCGGGCGCGATCGGCGAGGCCGACACGCTCCAGTATTCCGTAGACCTCATCGGTCACGGCGGGGTCAGCATAGGCCGACATCACCATGTTGGTACTGCGCGAGCGGGTCGCCGGCAACGCTATCGCGATGTTTTCGAACACGCTGAACTCATCGAACAGATTCATGAGCTGGAACGAGCGTGCCACGCCGAGCCGAACAATGTCCTGCGGCGCGCGACCGGTGATGTCCTGTCCTTGCCAGAGGACGCGGCCACGGTCCGGCTTGTAGCGGCCGGTGAGAACGTTGAAGCAGGTCGTTTTGCCGGCGCCGTTCGGGCCCATGATGCCGGACAGCTTGCCCTCGTCGAAAGCGAGGGACACGTCTTCCAGAACGACCCGGTCGCCGAAGCGGAGATGCAGCTCGCGGGCTTCGAATATGGCCATGACTCACCTCGCCACGGACGTCGGCGCCGGCTGCTGCGGGGCGCTTTTAGGCGCCGCGCGGCTGCGCATATAGCCCTGGAACAGGCCGGCAATGCCTTCAGGCTTGAACAGCACCAGGATGACGAAACAGAGTCCTAACCACAGCATCCAGCCCGTGGTGACCGCGCCGATCACGTCGCGCGCCAGGAAGAAAGCGGCCGCGCCGATCACCGGTCCCCAGAATGACACGAGGCCGCCGCCGACCAGGGTCATCATCACCACGTAGCCGGAGTAATGCAGGTTCATGACATCGGGGAATGCCGAATTTTGCGCCATCGCGAACATGCCGCCAGCCATGCCGGAGAGACAGGCGGACAGGATCAGCACCGCGGCCTTGTAGGCCCAGACATTGTAGCCGATGAACCGCGCGCGCATTTCGTTCTGCTTGATCGCCTTGACGACGCGACCGAACGGTGAATGGACGAGCCGCCACAGAAAGATCGTCACAACCACGGAGATTGCCAGCACGAAGTAGAAGAGAGCGACGTTGCTCTTGAGGTCGAAGCTGGCAAAGCCGGTCGTCACCGGCAGGCGCTCGATCTTGAGCAGGCCATCCTCCCCCCGGTAACCGAGGTCGCCTTAATGGCGATGAACCAGAATACCTGGCCGAAGGCGATGGTCATCAACGCGTAATAGATGCCCCGCCGGTGCGAGATGAAGAGTGCCACAATGAGGCCAGCGACCGCTGCCGCAGCCGCCGCTGCAGCGATGCAAAACCACAGGTTCGGCCAGCATGATGCTGGGCGAGACCGAAGGCATAGGCGCCGATGCCGAAGAACGCGCCATGGCCGAAGGAAGGCAGGCCCGCGTGGCCGAGCACGAGATTATAGGCGAGCGCGTAAGTCGCGAAGATCAGGATCTCGACGCCGAGATACTGATAGAGCCCGACCTTCTCGATCCACAGCGGAACGCTGGCGAAGGCGAGCCATGTGACGATCATGGCGAACGTGATGGCCGGAACGCCCCGTTCGAATTGCGTCATCAGACCTCCAACACGCTCTTCTTGCCGAACAGGCCGCAAGTGCGGAACGCCACGACACCGATCAGCAGCAGATACATCGACAGCATCGACCATTCGGAGGCGTAGGCCGCCGACAGGTCAACCACCATGCCGACCAGCAGGCCGCCGACGACGGCGCCCCAGAAACTTCCAACACCACCGAGCACGATGATCAGGAACGCCGGCACCACGGCATCGACGCCCATGTGGGGACGGATGCCCCAGAGCGGCGCCATGACGACGCCGGCGAAAGCCGCGAGTATGGTGCCGAGCACGAAAATCCACACCCGCAGCCGCGCCAGATCGATGCCGAGCGCCTGGACGATTTCGCTGTCATGGGCGCCCGCCTTGACCATGGCGCCAAAGCGCGTGCGCTCGACGATGAACCAGACGCCAGCCATCGCCACGATGGCCATGGCGCCGGCCCAGAAGCGATAGGTCGACCAGATCAGATCGAGCATGATGAAGCCGCCGCCAATGCCGTTCGGCACCGGGAGCATGTAGTCGCGCGTGCCCCAGATGACGCGGATCATTTCCTCCAGCACCATGGCAACGCCGAAAGTGAGCAGTAAGCCGTAGAGGGGATCGCGACCGTAGGTGCGACGCATCAGCCGCTCCAGCACAAGCCCGAACGGCGCCACCGGGATCGGCGCGACGACGATGGCGGCGGCAAAGCGCCAGCCGAGCGGCACCGCGGCCCAGGCGGCAAGTGCGTCGTTTGGCAGCGGCATCCTGGCCGCGCACACCGCGTAGGCGAAATAGGCGCCGAGGGCGAACAGCGAGCCATGCGCGAGGTTGATCTGCTCCATCAGGCCGAGGATGAGCATGAAGCCCAGCGCGACGAGCGAGAACAGGAGGCCCAGCGCAATGCCGTTCAACAGGTGCGGCAGAAGTTCGAGCATCGATGACTTTCACATGCGATTGAAAAGCCGGCGCCCCGGGGCAAAAGCCCGGAGCGCCGGTTGCGAGTGCCCCCGGGGGAACTAGATTTCGAAGGTCGGGACGTCCGTAAAAGCCTTGAGCTTGCACTTCTGCGCCGCGGCGTCGTCGAGCGCCGCCTCCGGCTTGGACCAACTGATGATCTCGTAGTGATCTGTCTCGTCCTTCGGCTTGCGGTTGCGACGCGCGAGATAAATCGTCTGCTGCACCTGATGCATCACCGGATCGATATAGGCGTCGAAATGCCGCATGCGATCCGAGGCCGACATCTTGTGGCCTTCGAGTTGCTTGATGACGGCGTGGTTGTTGGTCGAGCCTGCCCGCTCGATGGCCAGCAGAAGTGGCGCGGGTGGTAGAATTTTTTGCAGGTCCCATGGGAGCATTCGTGTCGGGACAGGTTCTGAGGGGCGACGGCGGGGGACAGCTTTGGGCCGGTTAACGCACTTTGGCCGAGGACACTCCGGACGCCGTCTGGTACGACGCGCATTAAATGCGGGGTCGCATCCATCTGAACGTATTCGCGTTTTGGCTGAGCCCACCCCTCTCCATCATCGGAGCGATAGAGAAGCGGCGGTTCATAGAGAAAGGCGGCTTTTGCGTTGTGTATCACAGACTTAAGCCACATTTCGCGAACACGGGCAAGACAACGGCGATTTCCCGTTCAGTTGCTGCCGTTTTCACCCGTTTCCGCTGAGGCACGACCTGCATATCGATTGGACCAGCGTGCATGGGCAATTGGCCGGACGCTAGAGACACGCCAGACCGATGGCGAACCGCGTCGCCTCAACGCCGATCGACGTCAAAGAACTGGAATTTGTGTGCAGCGACCTTTGAGTGCGCGGATAAGACTTCAACGCCCGCTTCGTGGCAGCCGTCGGCTCCAACATGCCACCGCTGACGAACGGAAGCGCAAGAGCGCCCCTCTCGGTCATGGACGGTACTGGCCGCGAAAGATGACCAGCGGATCGCCCTCGCCCTTCGCCGCCAGATCGACCACGCGCCCGATGGCGATCGTGGTCGTGCCGCGGCGGATGGTCTCTTCCAGAACGCAGTCAAAGGCGCCAAGCGCATCGTTGAGAACCGGCGCGCCCGTCGTCAGACGACCCCACCGGCCCTCTTCGAACCGTTCCGCGCCTTTCACCGCGCTCTTGAAGCCGAAGCGGTCGGCGACGTCGCGCGCGCCGGCCGGCAGAAAATTGATCGCGAAGGCGCGGCTTTCCAGCACCGCAGCCAAGGCGGACGTGTTGTCGTCGATCGATACCAGCACCGTCGGCGGATCAGCGCACACATGCGACGCCGACAGGCCGAGGAAGCCCGCGGGACCGCCCGAGCCGCGGGCCGTCACGATCGTGACGCCCGTGGCCCGCTCGCTAAGCGTTTGCCAGAACCTCTTCGAATCAACCGGCTTGGTATCGGACATTTCGTTTCCCCATGCCGCAGGCACCGATTACGAAGTCTTGGCGATCGCTTCGATCTTGTCGAGGCCACCGACCTTGGGACCAAGCGCAGCCCAGACACCGCGGGCGCCCGCCTCCCAGGCCGGACGGTCCTCCGGCTTGACGGTCTTGCCGCCGGCCGCAGCCGCCTTGGCCATCGACGCCGCTTCGTCGTCGACGATGAGCTGGTTGAAGTACAGCGCACCTTCGGCCGCGGCCGCCGCGAACACGGCCTGCTCGTCGCTCTTGAGCGACTTCCAGAACGGCGCCGAGAAGTAGACGACACCGCTCGCCCAGATATGGGCGGTTTCAATGAGATACGGCACGACTTCATAGAGCTTGAAGCCGGCATAAGCCGACTTCGTCAGGTCCATCGTGTCGACGACGCCTGTCTGCAAGGCGTTGTAGGTCTCGGTGATCGGGATCGGCGTCGGGTTGGCTCCGAGTGCCTTCCACAGTTCGGTGTGCAGCGGGCTCTGGATGACGCGAATGCGCTTGCCGGCAAGCTGAGACGGCTTGACGATCGCTTCCTTGGCCAGCAGATGCCTCGCGCCGTAGTTGATGTAGCCGCCGACCACGAAGTTCTGCGCCGCGAACTTCGCTTTCAGCTCGTCGCCAATCGGACCGCTCAGCACGCGGCTGACATGACCGGCGTCGCGAAACACGAAGGGCGCATCGAGAATCTGCGATTCCGGCACCCAGCTCGACAGCGCCGACACGGTCGACAGACTGCCCTGGATCGAACCGAGGCGAATGCCTTCGGCGACTTCCTTCTCACCGCCGAGCGCGGCGTTCTGCACGATGCGGAAGTCGAAACGGCCCGGCAGCCTGGCGTCGACGATTTCCTTGATCTTGAACCAGATCCTGGTCTCCGGCTTATCGGCGCCAAACAGCGATGAAATGGTGACGGTGGTCGCGGCCCGCGCGACGCCGGCGCGGAGCACGAAAGGCGCCGCGACGCCCGCGGCGAGCAAACCGGTCATACGGCGCCGGGTCAGTTCGATTGTCATGGAGTATCCTTTCACAGTGATGTTCAGAGTTTCGTGGGAGCTGCGACCATGGCCGAGAACACGCAGAGCACGGCGAGCGCACAGAGCAGCGCGATGAGCAAAGGCACGACCTCGCGGAAAACCTGCGACGGCCGGGCACCGGACACGCCGCTCGCCACGTAGACCAGGATACCGAGCGGCGGGGTCAGGCCGTGGATCATCAGGTTGACGACCAGGATCACGCCGAACTGGGTGGGGTCGATGCCCGCCAAAGTGGCGGCCGGCAGCAGCAATGGCGCCAGCAGCAGGATGGCGGCGCCGATATCGAGCAGCAGCCCCGCGACCAGCAGCACCACATTGGCGAGCAGCATCACGGCCAGCGCGTTGCCGCCCAGCGACGTAACGATGGCTGTGACCAGATCGGCAACGCGATCAATGGCCATCAGGAAGGCGAATGGCGCCGCGGTGCCGATCAGGAGGCCGATGGCCGCCGCCTCGCCCGCCGCCTGATTGAAGGACGACGCCAGTGTGCGCAGATTGATCGAGCGCAGGCCGAGGCACACGACAAGGGCATAGGCAACGGCCAGCGCAGACGCTTCGGTTGTGGTGACGACGCCGAAGCGGATGCCGATCACCACCACGACGCCGAGACCGATGGCCGGGAGAGACTGGATGAAGGTACGCGTACGCTCCCTCGTTGTCGCCTTGGCCGACATCGGTTTCTCGTCGCGCGACGTCAGGTAGATGCCGATGCCGAGCGCGATCGCCAACACGCCGCCGGCGATAAACCCGCCTACCAGCAGCGAGCCGACCGACAGGTTGGTGGCCGAGGCGAGAATGAGGAAGGCGATGGACGGCGGAATGATGTTGTCCAGCATCGCCGTCGCGGCAACCACGGCCGCCGCGCGCGGCAGCGTGTAACCATGGGCGACCAAAGCCGGCACCATCACCTTGGCGCCGAAAGCGGCATTGGCGACCGACGATCCAGAGGCGCCGGAGAACAAGACGCTGGTCAGCAATGTCGTTTGCGCCAGCCCCCCGCGCATATGGCCGACCATGCTGGCGGCAAAGCGCACCAGACGATCGGCCAGTCCACCTTCCGTCAGCAACCCGCCCGCGAGCAGGAAGAACGGAATGGCAAGCAGCAGGAACTTGCTGACGCCGACGATAGTGTTTTGCACCAGCGCCGGTTCGGGCAGCAGCGAACCGAACGGCACGGCCATCGACACTCCGACCAGCAAGGTATGCGGCAACGGCGCGCCGGCAATCAGACCGATCGCGGCGATGAGACCGGCGGCGAGGCTCGGCGTGCCGATCGGCGCAATGCGAACATGATGCGCGATGATGTACAGAGCGATGCCGATGGCCAACACGATCAGCGCGCGGTGCAGGCCATCGCGCAGATAGGCCCTGCCGAACAGCAGCAGCACGCTCAGCCCGCCTGCCCCGGCCACCGCCGCGTAGCGCAACCATTCCGGCATGCCGAGCACGGTGGATGTGCCGCCGATGGCGCCGACAACACCGGCCGCGCCGAGCGCGAGAATGATGCTGGCGTCGATAGCAATGGCGTCGGCCAGGATGCCGGCCGCGGTCTGCAGGCGCAGCGGCAGAAAGCGAACGATGACGTCAAGCCGCATCGCCAGCGGACCGGTCACGGCGAGCGGCGCGCCGAGCGACACCAGCAGAACGTTGAGCCAGACCGCCAGCTCCTCGGACCAGATCAGGCCGCTGCCGAACACGTATCGCAACGTCACCGACGTCATAACTAGCGCGAAGGTCGCCGCCAGCACGATACCGCCCGACCAGCGCAGCACCGCCTCCAACCCGTCGATCAGGCCGGCGATACGCGCCTTCAGCGCCGTCGCTTCCGCGGGCGCCACGCTGGTGTCGATGATCGTCATCTTACTGCATCGGCGAGAATGACGTGGGCCGCAGAATGCGATTGCGCATCTGGATCACGAAACTCGACGTCTTGCGGCGAAACGCCAGCCAGGCCGGATCGGACTCCATGGCCAGACGGCGGCGCTCGCGATCGCCCATATCTTTGTAGCGCCAGATGTGGACGACCTCGTTCACCGTGCCGACGTCGGTCGTGAACCAGCCGACGAGATCGCCAAGATGGCTGATCTGCAAGGCCATGCCTTCGGCCACATACGTGTCGAGGTATTCCCTCACATGCTCAGGCTTGATAAGATAGCTGCGTTCGTCGAGAATCATGATGGTCAACCGGCCGACGCCGCCTTTTGATTGTTAAGGTCGCGGTCGAACAAGGTCGACCAGGTGAACTGCTTGGCGCTCGGCACGTCGCGATTGACCGGCAGCCGCGGCAGCACCTTCTCGGCAAAGCGGTAAGCTTCCTCGAGCAACGGCATGCCGGAGAGGATAAAGGTATCGACGCCGACTGCCTGATAGGCCTCGATCGTCTTGATCACCGTGTCGGGAGAGCCGACAATGGCCGTGCCGGGCCCCGGCCGCACGAGGCCGACTCCGGCCCATAGATTCGGCGCCACTTCGAGGTCGCGCAGGTTGGCCGGCTTCACGCCGCCATGCATCTCGGTCATGCGCTGCTGACCGACGGAGTCCGACTTGCCAACGAACTGCTGGTTGGCGACAATCGCCTTCTCGTCCATGCGCTCGTACAGCCAGTTCGCCGCATCCCATGCTTCCGCGTCGGTGTCGCGCAGGATTACGTAAAGGCGAATTCCGTAGTTGAGCTCGCGGCCGTAA
>DATMEX010000076.1:0-26493 GCA_035556455.1 Pseudolabrys sp. | reverse complement strand
CTGCGAGAAGCCCAGCGCCGCGGGCACGCCGGAATCCGGCACCGGCACCACGACGTCGGCGTCGGCTATCGCTTCGCGGGCGAGCTCGGCGCCCATCGCCTTACGCACGTTGTAGACGTGGCGGCCGCCGACGATGGAGTCGGGACGGGCGAAATAAATGTATTCGAAGATGCAGGGCCGCGCCGGCTGCGGCGGGAACGGCTTGTGCGACTGCGCGCCTTCGTCGTCGAAGATCACGACTTCGCCGGGCTCGACGTCGCGCACATATTCGGCGCCGATGATGTCGAGGGCGCAGGTCTCGGAGGCGAGGATCGGGCAGCCGTCGAGCTTGCCGATGACGAGGGGGCGGATGCCGAGCGGATCGCGGGCGCCGACCAGCTTCTTGTTGGTCATGCCGACGAAGGCATAGGCGCCCTCGAGCTGGCGCAGGCCCTCGATGAAGCGGTCGACGAAACGGTTGCGGCGGGCGCGGGCGACCAGGTGCAGGATGACCTCGGTGTCGCTGGTGGACTGCATCATGGCGCCGTCGCGGATGAGCTGGCGGCGCATGGTCAGCGCGTTGGTCAGGTTGCCGTTGTGGCAGACGGCGAAGCCGCCGCCGTCGAGTTCGGCGAACAGGGGCTGGACGTTGCGCAGGATGGTCTCGCCGGTGGTCGAGTAGCGGACATGACCGATGGACACGTTTCCGGGCAGGCGGTCGATGACGTCACGCTTCGAGAAAGTATCGCCGACAAGACCGAGGCGGCGTTCGGAGTGGAAGCGCTTGCTGTCGAAGGAGACGATGCCGGCGGCTTCCTGGCCGCGATGCTGGAGCGCATGCAGGCCGAGCGCGGTAATGGCGGCGGCGTCGGGATGGCCGAAGATGCCGAAGACGCCGCATTCCTCGCGCAACCGGTCGGCGTAAAGGTCGAGTTCCTGCTCCGGTTTCTGTGGCTCGATCGCATCGCCACCGGAGACCTGGTCGTGCGTCTGTTCTGGCATTAGCGGGTTCCCTGGTTGGGGTCGTGCTGCCACACCGCAGCCACACGCAAGCTCGAGCCCAGTTCCGAACGGCGTTCCGGCGCGCCTTCGGGGGCTCCTTCTTCGGCCGGTTTCGGCCGCTTCAGCTTCTGTAAGATGGTGCTTTCAGGGTCATCCGGCAACATGCCCTTGAGCCAATCCCCCGTGCTCTTGAGCACGACTTTCGACTTGGCGCCGCTGATCCAGGTCGGCTGGCTGCGATCGGGCACCAGCCAGTCGAAAAACAGGTAGGCCACCACCACAATCAGCAGGCCGCGGCCGAGACCGAACAGGAATCCGAGCGTGCGATCGAGCGCGCCGACCCGGCTATCCAACACCATGTCGGAAATGCGCACCGTGATGATCGAGACGATGAGCAGCGTCGCCACAAAAATGACGCCGATGGTGGCGGCGGTCGCGACCGTGGTGCTCGAGATGTAGCCCTGCGCAATCGGCAGCGCCTTGGAGAAGGTGTAGAGCGTGACCAGCGCCGCAATGGCCCAGGCCGCGATCGAGAGGACTTCGCGCATGAACCCGCGGATCATCGCGAGCAGCCCCGAAATCAGCATTACGACCAGAAGCAGGATGTCGAGCAGGGTGACCGGCATGCCAGGCTTTTCCAAGCGCTCCGCGAATTGGCGTTGGCGCGGCCCCTTGCGACGGGCGGCCGGCGAATCCGAATCCAAAGGCGATGTTGTCCCAGCCCGTCTTGGCGGCTCACGGGCAGGACGTCAATATCGGTTCCAGGGCTTTGTCGCTTAAGTGCTTAGAGGCAGGCTCTTTTTGGCCCCCGTCCGGATGCGTTCCGGCCGGCCTTGCGCGTGCCCTCTATAGCGGGGTGTCACCCGGCCGTCATCCGTCTTTTCGGCGCGGCTCGGCCACGGGGCGAGGTTTCCCCAGGGCTGCGATGTCGGCCACCAGACCGGAAAGCTGACCCACGGTCATGAATCGCAGCGCCGGATCGCCGGCCTCGCCGCGGGCGGCCTCCGGCATGACGGCGCGGGCAAAGCCGAGCTTGGCCGCTTCCTTGAGCCGCGCCGGACTATGGCTGACCGGCCGGATCGCGCCGGACAGCGACACTTCGCCGAAATAGACGGCATCGGCCGGCAACGGCGAATTGGCCAGCGACGAGATGAGCGCGGCGGCGGCGGCGAGATCGGCCGCCGGCTCGTTGATGCGCATGCCGCCGGCGACGTTGAGATAGACGTCGTAGCCGCCGAGTTTGACGCCGCAATGCGCCTCCAGCACGGCGAGCACCATGGCGAGCCGGCTCGAATCCCAGCCGACAACGGCCCTGCGCGGCGTGCCGAGCGAGGTCGGCGCTACCAGCGCCTGGATTTCCACGAGCAGGGGCCGCGTGCCCTCCATGCCGGCAAACACGGCGGTGCCGGGCGAGCCCAGATCGCGCTCCGACAGGAACAGCTCCGACGGATTGGACACCTCGCGCAGGCCTGAACCGGTCATCTCGAACACGCCGATCTCGTCGGTCGGGCCGAAACGGTTCTTCACCGCGCGCAAAATGCGGAACTGGTGCGAGCCTTCGCCCTCGAAGGACAGCACGGCATCGACCATGTGTTCGACCACGCGCGGGCCGGCGATCTGGCCGTCCTTGGTGACGTGGCCGACCAGGATCACCGCCGCGCCGGAGCGCTTGGCGAAGCGGATCAGCGTCTGCGCCGCGCCGCGCACCTGCGTCACGGTGCCGGGCGCGCTTTCCACCGCGTCGGTCCACATGGTCTGGATTGAATCGATGATGATCAGCCGCGGCACCTTGCCTTCCGACAGAGTGGCGATGATGTCCTCGACCGAGGTCTCGGAGGCGAGTTCGACCGGAGCGTCGGACAGGCCGAGGCGCTCGGCGCGCAGCCGCACCTGCGCGGCGGCTTCCTCGCCGGAGATGTAGACGGCGCGGTGGCCGGCGCGGGCGAGGGCGGCGCTAGCCTGGATCAGCAGGGTCGACTTGCCGATGCCGGGATCGCCGGCCATCAGGATCACCGAGCCGCGGACAAAGCCGCCGCCGGTGACGCGGTCGAGTTCACTCAGACCCGATGCGAGGCGCGGGGCGTCCTTGGCCTCGCCGGTGAGGGGCTCGAGTTTGAATAGGCGGCCCTTGGCCGGCTTGCGCGGACCGACGGACTTTTCGCCACCTTCCTCGGTCAGCGAGTTCCACTCGCCGCAGGCCTCGCAGCGGCCCTGCCACCGCGTGGCCGAAGCGCCGCAGTTCTGGCAGACAAAGGCGAGATGGCGCTTAGACATGGCGGTGCGTCATGGCGAGAATAGTCCCCGAAATGCTCAGGCCAACGGTAATCCGGCGACGAGAACATTACAAGAACATTATTGCTGAAACCTTGATCCGGCGCATTGAGCGCGGATCAGTTTCATTTGTGGCAGCGGATGGCCTGCAGAGATCTAGACACCTCCCGGTTCCATAGGACAACCTGCGGCGGATTGACTCTCCCCTTGCACTTGTACGTAAGATTTGTTGACTTATATGGCAACAATAGATGAGTGTGTCAGCGCAAGCCTATTGGAACTCTTCCGCCTTCCAGAGCACGAGGTGCGGATGGCTTGCTGGCCGCTTTGGATCGCCCACTCTTTCTGGGATTGGTACGACTCAACGGAAGCGCTGCACGATGAAAAGCAGCTTTACGGCGGTCGCACGATGGGTGAGCACATCGATCAGCTATTTTGTGATCTACGATGCAGCAAGCGCCCTGGTTCTGGCGGCGATCTCAGACGCATGATGCCAAATGTCGATGGAGTGTGGTCACTGCATAGTTACGGGGTCCGCTGCTACGGGTGGGCATCTGGGGCGGGATCGTTCGTCGTTGTTACCGGTGCGCTGGAAGCCGAAACTAAACGCAATAAAAAACTTAACGATCTAAAACGTGACGAAGTGAAAAAATTTGTCAGCGACCACAAGCTGGAATCTACGGTCAAGTTAGGGGACATAAATGCCATCTATCCGCGCTAAGAAAAAATCGTCCCGGCGACAGATGTTTCTAAAGCTGGCGAGCCAGATTGAAAGTCAGCTGCGCGATGCCTACGCAGCCATGCGTGAAAAAACTGGCGTTACCCAAACTGATCTAGCGGAGAAACTTGGAGTAAATAGATCTGCGATAACGCATCGGTTGATGGGTGGTAGAAATATGACCACAGAAACCATTGCCGACATGGTGTGGGCGCTCGACCACGACATTCGAGTTAAAATTTATGATCCAAGGCTACATACAACAACGAACTATTTTATTGCTGATGACGCGGATCTAATCGCTCCTGATCAAAACGGCGGCGACGATCATCAACATGTCACCTTTGAGGCCGCCAATCGATGAAAGCTGTGTCTGCAAGCGCGCTTTTTTGCGAGGACATTCGTAGGGAAGCGACCGGGCGCGAAACGCTCATTGGCGTTTTGCCAGATACATATAATGTAAAGTCGCTTCCAATGCGGATGCGGCGATTGGCGATCTATGCACGCATTAGAATAGACGTCGAACATGTTGATTTAAAAAAAACAATCTCAATTAGTGTTTTGGGTTCTACCGGTCTAGAAATTAGTGGCGGTGAAGAAGGGCCTGTCCCGGCCGAGGTTGTCGCTCACGGCGTCGAAAGAGCGAAAGAGATGGGTCTTCCGTATGCAACGATCATTGGGAAAATCAGATTAGATGAGCCGGTGTCGATCCCCAGTGGAGGGACCTTTAAGGTTTATCTGCACTACGCGGATGAACAAGAATTGTGCGGCCTTTTAAATATTCGACCTAGGGCTGACGCCAGCGCTTCGCCGCCGCCCCCTCCGCAATCTCCGCCCGTCGCTCCGGCGTCGTCTTAGCCGCCCCCGCCGCGCCGCCCTTCTTGCCCATAACGACCGCTGCCGGGTCCTTCTCTGACGCGGCGGGCCGTTCCTCGATCTAACCTGTGGCAATCCCAATGATTGCCTTGACTAGCTGGTTAGGGTCGCGGGGAGCGCGACACGTTATTCCCTCCGATACACCCGGTGGTACCGCCGACCCAGACTGGTGAGCACTTCATAGCCGATGGTGGAGGCCCCGCGGCCAACGTCGTCGAGCGTGAGGCCGTCGCCGATCAGGGTCGCCATGTCGCCGCGGCGCACCGCGCCGTCCGGCACCTCGCTCACATCGATGGCCGTGAGATCCATCGAGATGCGCCCGGCGAAGGGGCAGCGCGTGCCGGCGATGATGGCCGCGCCGCCGGGCGTTTCATCGCTGGAGCCCGACGAACGGAAAATGCCATCGGCATAGCCGGCCGCGATCACGGCAATGCGCGCGCCGCGCCGCGCCGTCCATGCGGCGCTGTAGCCGACGGTTTCGCCGCGCGTCACGCTGCGCACCTGAAGAATGCGCACCTTGAGATCGACCACCGGCCGCATCGGGTTCGGCTTGCCCGGCGTCGGATTGACGCCATAGAGCGCCACACCCGGCCGCACCACGTCGCAATGCGCGGCGTCGCTCAGGAAGATGCCGGACGAATTCGCCAGCGATGAGGGAATGCCGCGATAGAGGAGGCGCACTTCGCGGAACAGCTTGATCTGCTTCTCGTTGAGCGGATGGTCGGTGTCTTCGGCGCAGGCGAAGTGACTCATCAGCAAATGAATGCCGTGGTTCTCGGCGCGGATGCGATGCGCGAGCGCGGCGGCTTCGTTGATCGAAACGCCGAGGCGGTTCATGCCGGTGTCGACATGAAGCGCAGCGCCGCCCTGCCAGCCGGAGGCGGCGCAATAGGCGTCCCATTCGGCAAGCTCGACGGTCGAACCGATAACGGGCCTCGCCCTCAGCACCGAGAACTCGGGCCCCGAGCCCGGCATGACGCCGGCCAGCACATAGATCGCGGCCTCGGGCGCGGCGGCGCGCACGCGGCGCGCTTCGGAGAGATCGGCGACGAAGAAGGTCCTGCAGCCCTCCTTGGCCAGCGTATGCACCACCGGCTCGATGCCGAGGCCGTAAGCGTTGGCCTTGACCACGGCGGCGCATTCGGCCGGCGTGGCGCGGCGGCGCAAGGTCTGCCAGTTGGCGGCGAGCGCGCCGAGGTCGACGGTCAGGGTGCCGCCGGCCTGCGCGGCGGGCGGGCCGTCCTTCTCGACGATGCCGGTGTCGACCGGCGGGGCGGTTTCGATGAGGTCGATCGTGGCCATGCGCAAGGTTTAACGGTCCGGGCGCGCCGCGTCCATCGCGGCGCCGGAGCGATGAATCATGCAAATGTGGCCGCTTCCGGGGCGGGGCGGCCGCGGATCATGTCGGAGGCCTTGTCGGCGATCATCAGGGTCGAGGCGTTGAGATTGGCGGAGATCATGCGCGGCATGATCGAGGCATCGACGACGCGCAAGCCTTCGAGGCCGTGAACGCGCAAGGTGTCATCGACCACGGCCATCGCATCGGTCGCCGGACCCATGCGGCAGGTGCAGCCGGGATGAAAGGTGGTCTGGCCGCGCATCGTCGCGGCGTGCAGGAATTCATCGTCGCTCTGCACGTTCGGGCCGGGGAAATCCTCATAGTCGTAATAAGGCTGCATCGGCGCCGAGGAGAGCAGGCGGCGCGCCAGGCGCATGCCGGCGACGGTGACGCGGCGGTCGAGCTCATGGCCGAGATAATTGGTCTGGATCGCCGGCGGCTCGAAGGGATCCGACGAGCGGATGCGGACATGGCCGCGCGCCTCCGGCCGCTGCTGCCATGACGCCACCGAGACGCCGGGCTCGCGCTCGAGCTTGCCCTGTTCGCCTTCCATGTAACTTGCCGGCGTGAAGGTGAGCTGCAGGTCGGACGTCTCGGCAGTCTCACCGGAATGCCAGAAGCAATAAACCAAAGTCGGCGACAGCGCGAGAATGCCGCGGCGGCGCACCGCCCAGTTCAGGGCTTCCATCGCGAGATTGAAGCCTCGGGCGCGCTGGTTGATGGTTTTGATGTTCTTCACGCGCGCCACCGAGCGCGGCGCGTAATGATCCTGCAAGCCTTCGCCGACGCCGGGCAGCGCGTGCTTCACGGCGATGCCGCGTGATTGCAGCAGCGCGGCCGGGCCGACGCCGGACAGTTGCAGCAACTGCGGCGAATTATACGAGCCGCCCGACAGGATGACTTCGCGGCGGGCGCGCACTTCTTTGGTTTCGCCGCCGCGACCGCCGATGGCGTAGCGCATGCCGATGGCGCGCTTGCCGTCGAAGACGATCTGCGTGGCATGGGCATGGGTGCGCACCGTGACATTGCCGCGCTTCACCGCCGGATGCAGGAAGGCGGTGGCGGCGCTGATGCGCCGGCCGTTGTGGATGGTGCGCTGCGCGTAGGAAATGCCTTCCTGGATGGCGCCGTTGTAATCGGGATTGCGCGGAATGCCGAGGCTGACGGCGCCGTCGATGAAGGCGTCGCACAAGGGATCGCGCCAGTCGATGTCGGTGACAGTCAATTCGCCGCCGCGGCCGTGAAAGATGTCGTCGCCGTTGCCGATGCGGCGCTCCATGCGCCGGAAGTAGGGCAGCACGTCGGCATAGCCCCAGCCGCGATTGCCATACTGCGCCCAGGTGTCGAAGTCCCCGCGCTGGCCGCGGTTGTAGATGTGGCCGTTGATCGAGGACGAGCCGCCCAAGGTCTTGCCGCGCGGCGAGAAGATGCGGCGTCCGTTGGTGTAGTCGCCGGGCTCCTGCGCGTAGCACCAGTTGATGCGCGGATTGTAGAAGGTCTTGATGAAGCCGGCGGGGATGTGGATGTAGGGATGCCAGTCGGCCGGGCCGGCCTCGAGCACGCAGACGCTGACATCGCGGTCTTCGCTCAGCCGGTTGGCGAGCACGCAGCCGGCGGAGCCTGCGCCAACGATCACGTAATCGAACGTGTCCATTTCCATCCCGGGCTTTTTGTTGCCGGGATGCTAGCGCCGGGTGGCGGCGCGGGGAAGGGTGGGGGTTACTGTTGCGCGGACTTGTAGCCCGGATGAGCGTTAGCGAAATCCGGGAATAGCCCTCCCGCATTTCGCGGAGCCTGTCATCGGGCGGGGCTTCGCGCCGGCCCGTTGGCTACATGCGGGCTACAGACGCGGCTACTCCATCCGCTCGGGCAGATGGTTGCTGCGGCCAAGTATCATTTCATAGGCCAGTCGCGTGAACCAAAAGACGATATCGATGGGAGCTTCCGGCTCAATGGATCGGACAATGCGCTCGATTGCGAGTAAATTTTCGTCGACGGGATGTGATCCAGTAGTATTTGTAGCACGCGGAACGTGTTTCGCTCTTTCGAGAGCTTGTTCAAGACTCTTCACGAGCCCTTTATCGGAGACGATGGTCCGAAAGATCATTCCCGCGGTATCCTCTGTCAGAGAGAAGGGAATGATCTTGATTATGCCTCCGACTGCAATTTGGTTCGGCACATTATAAATCACCACATTGGGGCTCAAGGAAGCAGTGTCGAGTAGATTCTCGGCTGTGTAATCGAACAGTTTCTTGCTCATGGATTTTGTCATTCCACTTCGGGATGTGCATTTCGCACGAGCAAGCTTTTGATGCCGAGCCTACTCCATCCGCTCGGGCAGATGATCGGCCGGGGCGAGCGAGAAGAACTTGGTGATCGAGCCGTCGAAGCCGAGTTCGACTGTGCCGGTGGGGCCGTGACGCTGCTTGCCGATGATGCACTCGGCCTTGCCGCCGACCTTGTCGCCTTCCGCCATCCAGGCCGCGAACTTCTCGCGGTCGCTTTCCAGCGGCTTGCGCATGACGTGGTAATATTCTTCGCGGTACACGAACATGACGACGTCGGCGTCCTGTTCGATCGAACCGGATTCACGCAAGTCCGAGAGCTGCGGGCGCTTGTCTTCGCGGCTTTCGACCTGACGCGAGAGCTGCGACAGCGCCATGATCGGCACCTGCAGCTCCTTGGCCAGCGCCTTGAGCTTGGTGGTGATCTCGGTGATTTCCTGCACGCGGTTCTCGCTCGAGCGCTTCGAGGAACCGGTGAGGAGCTGAAGGTAGTCGATGATCAGGAAGTCGAGGCCGCGCTGGCGCTTGAGGCGGCGGGCGCGCGCCGACAATTGCGCGATCGACAGGCCGCCGGTTTCGTCGATGAAGAACGGGATGTTCTGCATCTCGATCGAGGCATCCTTGATGCGCTCGAAATCGGCTTCGCCGATGGAGCCGCGGCGGATCTGGTTCGACGGAATGCCGGTCTGTTCGGCGATGATACGGGTGGCGAGCTGTTCGGCCGACATTTCGAGCGAGAAGAAGCCGACGACGCCGCCATTGACCGCCTTCATGTGGCCGTCCGGCCGCACTTCGCCGACATAGGCCTTGGCGATGTTGTAGCCGATATTGGTGGCGAGCGAAGATTTGCCCATGCCGGGACGGCCGGCGAGCACGATCAAGTCGGATGGCTGCAGGCCGCCCATCATGCGGTCGAGGTCGGCGAGGCCGGTGGAAATGCCGGACAGGCTGCCGTCGCGCTGATAGGCGTGCGCCGCCATATCCACGGCGGTGGTGAGCGCCTGGCCGAAGCGCTGGAAGCCGCCGTCATAGCGGCCGACCTCGGCGAGTTCGAACAGCTTGCGTTCGGCGTCCTCGATCTGGGCGCGCGGCGCGAAATCAACCGGCGCGTCATAGGCCACATTGACCATGTCCTCGCCGACCTTGATGAGGTCGCGGCGGATCGACAGGTCGTAGATGGTACGGCCGTAGTCCTCGGCGTTGATGATCGTCGTCGCCTCGGCGGCGAGGCGGGCGAGGTACTGGCTCAGCGTCAGGCCGCCGATGACGATCGAGGAATCGAGGAAGGTCTTGGCGGTGACCGGGGTCGCCACCTTGCCGGCGCGGATCAGGTCGCCGGTGATCTGGTAGATCTGGGTGTGGATCGGCTCGAAGAAGTGCTCCGGCTTGAGGAAGTCGGAGACGCGGTAATAGGCCTCGTTGTTGATCAGGATCGCGCCCAAGAGCGCCTGTTCCGCCTCGATGTTGTGCGGCGCGGTGCGGTACAGCGGGTCGGGCTCGGCAGCCTGGGGGCCGCCGAAAGGTTTGCGGAGGACTGATTCGACAGGGGCCATGAGATTGATTGAAGCGCTCGTGCGGCGGATTTTTGTTCACGTTTGCTTAACCAGCGGAGCGCGGCAGGGCGAGCGGCGCGTTCGTGAAGTCCCGCTGTCCACAGCGGAGCGCGGGTTTCGCGGCGCTGCGGCCGAATTGTATTGACGCCTTCGATGGAGAAAAGGCCGGCCTTTCAACGATCGACCCGTGTCAGCAGATCGTGCCGGACGGCGTCGAGGATCTCCTCGGCCAGGACGGGATCATCGACGGCGCGGGCAAGCACACCGGCGCCAACCAGTTCGGCCATCACGGCCAGCGACTTCTTGCGCCGCGCCGCCTTGGTGCCGGGCAGGGCGGACATCAGCACGTCGAGCAATTTGGCGAGGCCGTCGCGGAACACCTCGCGCACCGCTTTCGGTTGTCGCGGCGCCTCGGCGCCGAGTGCCACCAGCGCACAGCCGCGCCCGGTGCCGTCGAACTGCCGCGGCGACAGGTAATGAGCGACCATGGCCTTGAACGGGTCGGTGCCGGCATTGTCGCGTACCTCGCTCCAGCGCGCTGCCGACCGAGTCAGCGCTTCACCGCAGGCCAGCGCCGCCAGTTCGTCTTTCGATTTGAAGTGGCCATAGAAGCCGCCATGGGTGAGGTCGGCCGCCTTCATGATGTCAGCGACGCCAATGCCATCGAAACCTTTCTCGCGGAGCAGCGATCCGGCGACGGCGACGATGCGGTTGCGGTTTTCTTGGGCCTTCTCGCGGGACACGCGCATGGCTGATCTCGAAATCGGGAATGGAGGCGCTTGACAAATTATATGATGCCCGTCATCTATTCGCAATAGATGATGACCATCATATAACCGCGCCGTCTTCGACACGGAGGCGCAAGGGTTGCCGCCATGATCTCCACGCCGCTCGCCGCATCACTGGCCCGCCGCGACATCCATTACGGCTGGGTCGTGGTCGGTACGACTTTTCTCACCATGCTGGTGACCGCAGCGGCGATGGGCGCGCCCGGTGTCTTGATCGTGCCGCTGGAGAAGGAGTTCGGCTGGACCGCTGAACAGATTTCGACGGCGCTGGCCATCCGCCTGCTGTTGTTCGGGCTGCTCGGTCCGTTCGCCGCCGCCTTCATGAACCGCTTTGGCGTCAGGCGCGTCATCATCGTCGCGCTCATCCTGATCGTCGGCGGCTTCCTGCTGTCGCTCGGGATGACGCGGGTATGGCAGCTTATCGTGTTGTGGGGTGTCGTCATCGGCGTGGGCACCGGCATGACGGCGATGGTGCTCGCCGCCACGGTGGCCACGCGCTGGTTCAATCACCGCCGCGGTCTCGTCATCGGCATGCTGTCGGCGAGCTCGGCGACCGGGCAGCTCGTCGTCCTGCCGCTCATCGCGAGCTTCACCGAGGCGCAGGGCTGGCGCGTTGCGCTGCTGTTCGTCTGTGCGACCCTCGCGGTCACCGCGCTTCTGGTGTTGGCGCTGATGCGTGACCGGCCCGCCGACCTCAATCTGCCGCTCTACGGCGAGGCGCATATCTCGCCGGCCCCGGACAAGGGCGTGGGGCTGTTCTCGCTGATGAAGGCGCCGCTCCTCGTGCTGAAGGAAGCGGCAGCAACCGGTGTGTTCTGGATTCTGTTCGCCACTTTCTTCATCTGCGGCCTGAGCACCAACGGTCTGGTGCAGACGCACTTCATCTCGTTGTGCAACGATTACGGGCTCGCCGCCGTCACCGCCGCGAGCGTGCTGGCGATCATGGGCGCGTTCGATTTCGTCGGCACCATCGGCTCGGGCTGGCTGTCCGACCGCTTCGACAATCGCTGGCTGCTGTTCTGGTACTACGGCTTGCGCGGGCTTTCGCTGCTCTATCTGCCGTTCACCAGCTTCACGTTCTACGGCCTGTCGCTGTTCGGCCTGTTCTACGGGCTCGACTGGATCGCGACCGTGCCGCCGACCGTAAAGCTCACCGCGGATCGCTTCGGGCGCGAGAAGGCCGGCATGGTGTTCGGCTGGATCTTCTGCGGTCATCAGATCGGCGCCGCGACGGCCGCCTATGGCGGCGGCCTGATCCGCACCGAATACTCGACCTACTTGCCGGCATTCTTCATCGCCGGCGCCTTCTGTCTTCTCGCTGCCGTGCTGGCGTTGTGCATCAATCGTCGTGGGCCGCAGCCGGCCGCCGTGACGGCTTGAAGGCTTCGCACCTGACATACTCGGTGTTGTAAGTCCGGTTATTCTCCGGCCAATCGTAGCGGCACCTGGCGCTTGTCCTCCAGCATGCGCAGGCGTTGCTCCTCGCGCATGATGTAGTCGCGCGTGATCGGCACCACGTCCTGTCGCTTGGTGAGCTGGATCTGGAACACGTACATGTTCTGCTCACGGAACGACATCTCGGAAGCGGCGAGATAGAACTCCCACATCCTGACGAAGCGCCGGTCGTAGATACGCTCGACCTCCTCGCGATGGGCGAGGAAGCGCTCGCGCCAGTGTTTGAGGGTTTCAGCGTAGTGCAGCCGCAGGATCTCGATGTCGGTGACGAGCAGGCGGGCCTTCTCGATCTTCGGCAGGACTTCAGACAATGACGGTATGTACCCGCCCGGAAAGATATATTTCGAAATCCAGGGGTTGGTGACGCTGGGCCCCTCGGAGCGGCCGATCGAGTGCAGCACCATGACGCCGTCGTCCTTCAAGAGTTCGGCGGCTTTGTTAAAGTAAGTCTCGAAGTGATTGACGCCGACATGCTCGAACATACCGACCGAGACGATGCGGTCGAACCGGTCGTCCAGGTCGCGGTAGTCCTGGAGGAGGAAGCGGGCGCGGTCCGATAGCCCGCGCTCCTGCGCGCGCTCATTGGCGACGGCGTGCTGTTCCTGCGACAGGGTGATGCCGGTGACATTGGCGCTGCCGTATTCGGCGAGGTAAAGGCCGAGGCCGCCCCAGCCGCAGCCGATGTCGAGGATGCGCAGGTCCTGGCGGTCGGGTGACAGCCGCAGCTTGGCGGCGAGGTGCCGCTTCTTGGCCAGTTGCGCGTCGTCCAGCGATTGGTCCGGCCGCTCGAAGTAGGCGCAGCTGTATTGCCGGTCGGCGTCGAGGAACAGGGAATAGAGCCGGCCGTCGAGATCGTAGTGATGCGCCACGTTCTGCCGCGAGCGCTTGCGCGGGTTGAACTGCTGGATGCGCCGCCAGAAGTAGCGGATCAGGAATTGCGGCTTGGCCCAGTGCGGCACTTCGCTGTCCTGGCCGAGCGCGATCGCGAGCACATCGGCGATGGTGCCTTCCTCGACGACGAATGTCCCGTCCATGTAGGATTCGCCGAGCTTGAGCTCGGGGTCGAGCAGAATGCCCCATTCGGCGGCCGGGGTGGTGAAACGCACCGAGACCGGTGGTCCGGAGCCGTCGCCGAAATTAAGGACTGTGCCGCGTGACGTGGTCACGCGGAAATTGCCGCGCCGGATAAAGGTCCGCAACAGAAACCGAAGCAACCGGTCCATCGGCCGCCTCCATCCGCCCCGTAGTGCAACGCGGCGCCATCGCGCGCGTCATTCACGCGATGCGTCAACCGGCCCGGCGGCGGCCGGTTCCTCAATGCGGTATTCAACCATTGACTGCATGCCACAGCAATGCCGCAAATCGCGACGTTGCATGCGGGCAGCGCAGACGTCGTCGGTGTCATAAGCGTACCTGCGGCCATGCGGATGGTCACAACGGGCCGCAAATCCGCTATGGGAGCAGGGGGCGATGAGACACGACGACCGGCTAAAGGATTGGTGGGGATGATGTTGAAGGGACGAGGAGTTTTCCGGTTGGCGGGACTGGCTTTGCTGGTGCTGGCGGCGCCGGCCAGTGCCCAGGATGTCCGGGACCGGGGCAAGACGGCCCAGCAGATTTTCGCGTCCGATTGTGCGCTCTGCCACAAGAGCCCGCAGGGCCTCGCCAAGGCCGGCGGGCTGTTCGGGCTGGATAGCTTTCTGCGCGAGCACTACACGGCAAGCCGCGAAACCGCCGCCTTGCTCGCCCGTTATCTTGAGGCGGCGGGCGAGGCGCCGCCGTCCGACCAGAGGCGGCAGCAGCGCCGGACCGCCAAACCCGCCGAGGCAAAGCCTTCGGACAGCAAGTCTTCGGACACCAAGCCTGCGGAAGCGAAAACCGAGGCCAAGCCGGGGGCTGAAGCCAAACCCGAAACCAAGCCTGAAGCCAAGCCGGAGCCGAAACCCGAGCCAAAGGCGGCGACTGAGCCCAAGCCTGAGAGCAAGCCCGACACCGAAATTAAATCCGGCATCGCGGTGACGCCGGCATCGCCGGACAAGACCAAATCCGAATAGAAGACCGAATAGCGCGCCGCGCCGCGCCTCGCATCGTCCGCGGTTCGCGCAAACAAAAACTCCGCCCGGTTGCACCGGGCGGAGTTTTGCATTTCAGGCGTCGGGCGATCGGCCCTTTCGCTTACTCGTTGGCCGGCTTTTCGGCGGCTTCGGCCTCGACTTCCTCTTCCTCGGCGTCGAACAAAGCTTCGGCGCGCTCGCGGGCGGCCTGAGCTTCGGCTTCGGCGTCCTCGGCGACCGAGGCGCGGACCGTCACGTCCTCACCGCGCGCGATGCGCTCGGCTTCGGCTTCGCTGCGGGCGACGATCACGGTCACCGATACGTCGATGTCCGGGTGCAGCGCCAGCGGCACCTTGAACTGGCCGAGCGTCTTGATCGGCGCGTTCATTTCGATCTGCGTGCGCGAGATGGTCACGCCGTCGGTCGAGATCAGCGAAGCGACATCGCGGGTGGTGACCGAACCGTAGAGCTGGCCGGTTTCCGACGACTGGCGGATCACGGTGAAGGTCTTGCCGTCCACCTTGGACGCGACCTTGCCGGCTTCGCCCTTGCGCTCGAGGCTCTGCTTTTCGAGCTCGGCGCGCATGCCTTCGAAGCGCGCCTTGTTGTCGGCGTTGGCGCGCAGCGCCTTGTTGCGCGGCAGGAGAAAGTTGCGGGCATAGCCGTCCTTGACGCGGACGACGTCGCCCATTTGGCCGAGCTTGCCGATGCGCTCGAGCAGGATCACTTCCATTGTCGTTACTCCTCGTTTGATCGTTCGTTTGAAGGCAAAAGTTCAGGTCGAAGTCGGGGGGCCACGTCGCAGTGCGGCGCGGGCCCGGAAGTTGAAGATCTGGTCGGCCAGGCCCACCAGGCACAGGATCAGGACGGGCCAGCCAAAAATGAGAACTGAAGCGTATATCCCGGCGAGCACGAACGCCCGGGCTGTCAGGGTTCGCGTCACCACATGAACGACGGCGAAGCCGAGCAGGCCGTAGGCCATCAGCAAGGCTGCCGAAACGATGCCGGCAAGAACGCCAATCATGCCGTCGATGAAGGTGAGTGCGATGGCGAGCGCCAATGCCGCCGCGGTGAACGACGGAAAGGTCATTTCAGGGATGGCCGGCCACGGCCGCGTCAGGCGGCCGGAAAACTTCACGATCCGTCCGGCCAGCCAGAGATTGAGCGTGTTGGTCAGCGTGGCCATCACCGCGGTCGCGGGCGGAATGACGATGATGAGCACGTCGATGAAGCGATCAGGGTCCCGCAAGGCGGCTGGGCCCGAGGCGCCGGATTCGGTCGCGGCGACGCGGAACACTTCGCGCAACGCCGCACGCATGGCCTCGCGGAACGCCTCGTTGTTGCCGCCCATCACCAGCACGGTAAGAATGATCAGCGCACAGCCCAGCGCCGCCGCCCAGACGACGAGACGGCCTGGCGGATACCATTCAAGCGAGGCGGTGCCATTGGCGCCAACCGGCCGCGCCAGCATCGCGAGATAGCCGAGCCACCAGCCGGGCAGGCCGATGCCGGCGAAGAAGGCGACAAAGAACAGCGAGCCGAACAACAGCCAGATAGCAAAGCCGCCGGCGAGTGCGCCGATCAGCGCCGCCCAGTGGCTCCAGCCGAGCGCGGCAATCATGAGGGGGAGGGGCGCCAGATAGGCGAGCGGCACCGAGAGCGGCGTGCCCGAGGAGAGCGACGCGAACAGCAAAGCTGCCGCCGCGCCCGAACCCAAACCTATGAGGCCAAATTGCATCATCACCAGCTGTCCCGCTCCAGGAGCGGTTAGAGGCGGATCATGTCCTCAGCGTGGACCGTCCGCCCCAACCATTTTGTTTCGTCATTCCGGCGCGAGGACGAAGTTCGCGCCCCGGAATCCAGCTATTGAAACAAGTATTCGCATCTTGATTCCGGGTTCACGCGCCCCGGAATGACAGAACTAGCGAATGACGTAGGGCAGCAGACCGAGGAAGCGCGAGCGCTTGATCGCCTGGGCGAGTTCGCGCTGCTTCTTGGCCGACACCGCGGTGATGCGGGACGGCACGATCTTGCCGCGCTCGGAGACGTAACGCTGCAGCAGCTTCACGTCCTTGTAGTCGATCTTCGGCGCGTTGGCGCCCGAGAACGGGCAGGTCTTGCGACGGCGGAAGAACGGACGGCGCTGGCCGCCACCCTGAGATGAACCGAAAGCCATGACTTATTCCTCCCCGCCGGTCGATTCTTCGTCGCGGCGCGGACGGCGCTCGCCACGGTCACGATCGCCACCACGGCCGCCGCCGAAGCCACGGTCGCCGCCGAAGCCGCGATCGCCACGGTCGCCGCGATCATCGCGATCCGACTTGCGCATCATCGCCGAGGGGCCTTCCTCGAGCTCTTCGACGCGAATGGTGAGATAGCGCATGACGTCTTCGTTGATGCGCTCCTGGCGCTCGACTTCGGTCAGCGCAGCCGCCGGGGCCTCGACGTTGAGCAACGTCATGTGCGCCTTGCGGTTCTTGTTCATGCGGTAGGAGAGCGACTTGAGGCCCCAGTATTCGGACTTGGTGACCTTGCCGCCGCCTTCGGTGATGACACCGGTCAGCTTGGCGGTGAGTTCTTCAACCTGCTGCGGGCTCAAATCCGGCCGCGCCATGAAGACGTGTTCGTACAATGGCATGGAATGCCTTTCCCTTGGTTTGCCCAATTCCGTTGTCTCGGCGCCTAGCCCTTCGAGCCCTTCGGGAAAGGCTCGATTTGCTCAGAAGGCGGAAACACGGGACGCCGGGCTTTTCAGGGCCCTACCGCAAGCGGCTGAATTATCAGTCGAAAAACGGCCGTCCGTTCAGTCCCCAACCGGGAGCAACGGAAGATGGCGGGGTTATAGGGATTCTGGCGCAAAAGGCAAGGATTGACGGGCGGCTGGCGGCTTTACGCGGCACTCGGCCCCTTTTGTAGCCGGCCGGCGAGCTGAACGGCCAGATCGACGCCCTCGCGGATCTGCCGAGCGCAGGCGGGGTCCCGCTCGTCACCGTTCTTGCGCGCGGTATTGAGCGCCGCAAGGAGCCGCTCAAGGTTCCTGGCCAGCAATTCCTGACGGAATCCGGCGTCCGTGCGGGCGCGGGCGATCTCTTCCTCGGTATTCAGGTCGGCCATTAATGGCTCCGCACCGCCGGAATCCGTGCCGGCCGCGCCAGGGGCGCTCTGGGTCAGCGAAAAAACCTAGTGCCAGAGTCTTTTAGACTGGTTACCGGCTGCGCCACGTTCCTTCGCAGGTTCCAACGAACGTTCCTTGGGACGTTCCTTGGGACGTTCTTCGGCCTGCCGACGAGGCCGGTTGACATCGAGCGAGGACACGTGCTTTTCGGCCCCGGTTTCGCCTCGGGAGGTAGTTCCCGGCGCAAAAGACGGTATCCCGACACAGCGCGAGGCTTAGCAGAGGGCCAATGACGGTCGCATTCGTATTCCCGGGCCAGGGCAGCCAGACGGTCGGCATGGGCAAGGCGCTCGCCGATGCCTTTCCCGTCGCCAAAGCGGTTTTCGACGAAGTCGACGCAGCACTGTCGGAGAAGCTGTCGACTCTGATCTTCGAGGGGCCAATCGAGACCCTGACTCTGACCGAGAATGCGCAGCCGGCTTTGATGGCCGTGTCGCTCGCGGCGTTCCGCGTTTTGCAGACCGAAGCAGGCCTCGATCTGGCGCGCGATGCCAAATTCGTCGCCGGCCATTCGCTGGGCGAATATTCGGCGCTGGCGGCTGCCGGCACCTTCTCGATCACCGACGCGGCGCGCCTGCTGCGCACACGCGGGCAGGCGATGCAGAAGGCCGTGCCCGCCGGGGCCGGCGCCATGGCCGCCTTGATCGGCCTCGATTTCGATGCCGCCGCGGCGGTTGCAGCGGAAGCGGCGCAGGGGAAGGTTTGTCAGGCCGCCAATGACAATGGCGGCGGTCAGGTGGTCGTCTCGGGCGACAAGGCGGCAGTCGAACGTGCCGTCGAGATCGCCAAGGGCAAGGGCGCCAAGCGCGCGATGTTGCTGCAGGTGTCCGCGCCCTTCCATTGCGCGCTGATGCAGCCGGCCGCCGATGTGATGGCCGATGCGTTGTCGAAGGTTCAGGTCAACAAGCCGGCGGTGCCGGTGGTCGCGAATGTCACCGCGAGCCCGCTCAGCGAGCCAGCCGACATCGTCAAGTCGCTCGTCGCGCAGGTGACGGGCACGGTGCGCTGGCGCGAATGCGTGGCCTATATGGCCGCGCAGGGCGTGACGCAGTTCTACGAAGTCGGCGCCGGCAAGGTGCTGGCCGGTCTCAACAAGCGCATCGCTGACGGTGCGACCACGACCTCGATCGGCACGCCCGACGATGTCGCCGCCTTTAAAGCCGGGAGAAATGGCTGATGTTTAGTCTCAATGGAAAAACCGCGCTGGTGACCGGCGCGACCGGCGCCATCGGCGAAGCCATTGCGCGGTCGATGCATGCGCAGGGCGCCACCATCGCTATTTCCGGCACGCGCCAGGACGTGCTCGACAAGCTCGCCGGCGAACTCGGCAGTCGCGTTCATGTGCTGCCCTGCGATCTATCCAACATGGAGCAGGTCGAGGCGCTGGTGCCGGCCGCCGAAGAGAAGATGGAGAAGCTCGACATCCTCGTCGCCAACGCCGGCGTCAACAAGGACAACCTGTTCGTCCAGCTCAAGGACGAGGACTGGGACAAGGTCATTGCCGTCAATCTCACGGCGACCTTCCGCCTGACCCGCGCCGCGGTGTCGCGCATGATGCGCCGCCGTTATGGCCGCATCGTCGGCATCTCCTCGGTGGTCGGCTTCACCGGCAATCCGGGGCAGGGCAACTATACCGCGTCGAAGGCCGGCATGGTCGGCATGATGAAGTCGGTCGCCGCCGAATACGCCAAGCGCAATGTGACCGCGAACTGCATCGCGCCGGGCATCATCACCTCGGCCATGACCGACAAGCTCAACGACAAGCAGCGCGAAACGATCTTGTCCAAGGTTCCTGCGGGGAAACTCGGCACGCCGCTGGACGTGGCCGCGGCGGCGGTCTATCTGGCCTCCGACGAAGCGGCCTATGTGACCGGTCAGACCATTCATGTGAATGGCGGCATGGCCATGTTCTAGGCCGCCGCGCGCTGTTTGCCGGGGGCAAATGGCGTGTGCAGAGCAATACCGAGACGTATCGACAAGCGATGAATTTGCGTGGCTTTTCAGCCCTCTAACGAATAGACTGGGGCTGCTAGTCAACGGATTTGAAGTGTGGTAACCGAATTTCGGCCCGGCTGGGGCGGCCGATGGCGGAAGGCTTGATGCACCGAAAAACGGTGCCATGTTCTTTCGCGATCCGACGCCGTAGACGCCACTGTCACCACGACGAGGCCGAAGCGCGATGGCTGTGAACCGACCGGGGCGCAGCCTATTATAATGAAGCACGAGGTTGGACCGATGAGTGACGTTGCCGAGCGGGTGAAGAAGATCGTCGTCGAGCACCTGGGCGTTGAGCCCGATAAGGTGACCGAGGGTGCGAGCTTTATCGATGATCTTGGCGCCGACAGCCTCGACACTGTCGAGCTCGTGATGGCGTTCGAGGAAGAGTTCGGCTGCGAGATTCCGGACGATGCCGCCGAGACGATCCTCACCGTCGGCGACGCCGTCAAATTTCTCGAAAAGAACGCCAAGAGCTGAACGCTGCGGGGCGAGCTGACGCTGCCGCGCATCGGTTTTTCGGACATCGGTGGGCCGGGCACCGCCTTGCCGCTTAGCGGCATGCGGCGTCCGGACTATCCCGTCAATCGCCGTGCGGGCCGTGAGCGGGCAAGCTGTATCCGCGGTGCCACGCGCCAGTTCATGGCGACGGTCGTCGCGGTTGCGTGCGTCGGCGATATTGCACGGAGCCGGGTATGAGACGGGTCGTCGTCACCGGATTGGGAATGTTGACGCCGCTGGGGTGTGGCGTCGAGGCGACGTGGTCGCGTCTGCTGAAGGGCGAGAGCGGCGCCAAGAAGGTCGACACCTTCGAGACATCCGATCTGCCGAGCAAGATCGCCTGCGTTATTCCGCGCGGCGATGGCTCGAACGGCACCTACAATGCCGATCAGTGGATGGAGCCGAAGGAGCAACGCAAGGTCGACCCGTTCATCGTTTATGCGATGTGCGCGGCGACCCAGGCGCTTAACGACGCCGGCTGGCATCCCAAGACCGAGGACGAGAAGGTCGCGACCGGCGTTCTGATCGGCTCGGGCATCGGCGGCGTCGAAGGCATCGCCGAGATGGCAGTGACCCTGCATGAGAAGGGCCCGCGCCGCGTCTCGCCGTTCTTCATTCCCGGCCGCATCATCAATCTCGCCTCCGGCTTTGTCTCGATCGAGCATGGCCTCAAGGGCCCGAACCACGCGGTGGTCACGGCCTGTTCGACCGGCGCGCATGCGATCGGCGATGCCGGACGCATGATCGCGCTCGGCGACGCCGACGTAATGGTGGCGGGCGGAGCGGAATCGCCGGTCAATCGCATGTCGCTCGCCGGCTTCTCGGCGCTGCGCGCGCTGTCGTCCGCGTTCAACGAGGAGCCGACCCGCGCCTCGCGTCCCTACGACAAGGCGCGTGACGGCTTCGTCATGGGCGAGGGCGCTGGCACCGTGGTGCTGGAAGAGCTCGAGCACGCCAAGGCCCGTGGCGCCAAGATTTACGGCGAACTCGTCGGCTACGGCATGTCGGGCGACGCCTATCACATCACCGCGCCGACCCCGGATGGCGACGGCGCTTATCGCTGCATGAAGATGGCGCTCAAGCGCGCCGGGCTGTCGCCGGGCGACATCGACTACATCAACGCCCACGGCACGTCGACGCCGCTCGGCGACGAAATCGAGCTCGGCGCGGTGCAGCGCCTGGTCGGCAACGACGCCGGGCATATTTCGATGTCCTCGACCAAGTCGTGCATCGGCCATCTGCTCGGCGCGGCCGGCGCGGTGGAGGCGATCTTCTCGATCCTCGCCATCCGCGACAAGATCGTGCCGCCGACCATCAACCTCGACAATCCGTCCGTCGAAACGCCGATCGATCTGGTGCCGCACAAAGCCCGCGAGCGCGATGTGGATGTGGTGCTATCGAACTCGTTCGGTTTCGGCGGCACCAATGCCTCGCTGATCTTCAGCCGCTATAACGGCTAGCCTTCCGCGCCGCGGCTGCGCTAACCTTGCCGCGGACGTGACTTTGGGGATGGAGGCCGAGGGGAACTCAGCCGGTTGCGATGGCGGAAGGGGCCATGCGCGTCGGCACTCGCGACCGGGCGGCGCGGCCTCGCGCTTTCGCCACATTTCTTTCTAACCTGCGCAATCTGTTTTTGTTTTCGCGCGCGGTACCTTGAAAAAGGGCATGCCGGGCCGAACTCCAGCACGATCTGTCAGAGGCGCGAATCGAAAGCCGGGCTAAGCCAGTTGCGAAGCCTGAGAAGCTAGGAAAGCGAGAGCGGACGTTTGGCCAATCTTCCACCAGACCAGGACCGGCAGCCGGGCATGCGCCCCGGCTCGGCGGCCCGTAGCACCGCCAGCGCGGTGCCGCCGCCGTCGGCCAACAAGCTGCCGCGTTCGCCTCGCGTCGCGCTCGAGCCGGAAATGGTGCCGGCGCCGCGGCGTCATTCCGCGCGTGTTCGTCACCCAATGGTGGTGTTCGGCAATGCCGTCTTCACGCTGCTCGTGCTGGTCGCGCTCGCTGCCGGTGGCGCGCTGTATGTCGGCAAGCAGCGGTTCGATGCCCCCGGTCCGCTCGCCGAGGACAAGATCGTCAACATTCCGCAAGGCTATGGCGTCAGCGATATCTCCGATCTCCTCAAGCGCGAGGGCGTGATCGACCAGCCTTACGTGTTCATGGGCGGCGTCGCCGTCCTGAAGGCGCGCGGTCTCACGCTCAAGCATGGCGAGTACAAGTTCACGAAACAGGCGAGCCTGTCGGATGTCGTCGAGACCTTGAGCGAAGGCAAGGTGGTGCAGCACAGCTTCACCGTGGCCGAGGGCCTGACCTCCGAACAGATCGTGCAGCGTTTGCTCGAGACCGACGCCTTGTCCGGACAGATCAAGGAAATTCCGCGCGAAGGCACGCTGCTGCCCGAGACCTACAAGTTCACGCGCGGCATGTCGCGCGAGCAGATTCTGCAGCGCATGCAGCAGTCGCAAAAGCGCGTGCTGCAGGAAGTGTGGGCGCGGCGTTCGCCCGATCTGCCGGCCCAGATTCAGACGCCGGAGCAGCTCGTCACTCTGGCGTCGATCGTTGAGAAGGAAACCGGCCGCGATGATGAGCGTACCCGCGTCGCCGCCGTCTTCGTCAACCGCCTCAAGGCGAAGATGAAGCTGCAGTCCGATCCGACCATCATCTACGGCCTTATCGGCGGCAAGGGTGCGCTGGGGCGGCCGATCATGAAGAGCGAGATCGAGCAGGCGACGCCCTACAACACCTATGCGATCGAAGGCCTGCCGCCGGGTCCGATCGCCAATCCGGGCCGCGCCTCGCTCGAGGCCACTGCCAATCCGGCGCGCACCAAGGAATTGTTCTTCGTCGCCGACGGCACGGGCGGTCACACCTTCTCGGACAATTATGCCGAGCATCAAAAGGCCGTCGCCAAGCTGCGCGCCATCGAGCGCGGCAATGGCGCGCCGCCGGCGAATGCAGTGCCTGCGGCGGACGCGCCGGCTGCGCCCGCGCCAGCTCCCACCCCGGATCCGAAGCCGAAAGCGAACCTGCGGCGGTAACGGCACGGTTTCCTTCTTCTGTGTTTATGGCTCGGCGGCGTTTCCACGAGCCGACCAGATGCTTTATGGTCTGGCGCGTTTTGCTCCGCGACCGGTATGCACTTCGCTTGAAAACACTATATGGTCGCGCCGGATTTCGTTTGAAACAGCCCACGTGAGTTGCCCTCAATGACCTTGTCGAGCATGACCGGATTTGCCCGCGGCCACGGCGCCGCCGGCGCCTATGTCTGGAATTGGGAGATCAAGTCGGTCAATGCCAAGGGCCTGGACGTGCGGCTGCGCGTGCCCCAGGGCTGGGATGCCGTCGAGGTCGTGGCGCGCAAGGCCGCGACCGATGCGCTCGCGCGCGGCACCGTCTACGGCAATCTGACCGTCGAGCGCAAAGGCACTGCGCCGAAGGTCAAGATCAACGAACCGGTGCTGGCGGCGATCATCGCCACGCTCGATGAAATCGACAACCGTATTGTTGGCGCCGGCCGGCCGACGCTGGACGGCATCCTTGCGCTCAAGGGCGTGATCGAAATCACCGAGGACGAAGATACGCCCGAGGCGCGGCAGGCGGCCGAGCAGGCGGTGATTGCCGGCTTCACCAAGACGCTTGCCGATCTCGTCGCCATGCGCCGCGCCGAGGGCGATGCGCTCGGCAAGGTGTTGACGGCACGGCTCGACGAAATTGCCGCGCTCGCCGCCCGGGCCGAAGCCGCGCCCGGCCGCAAGCCGGAAGCGATCAAGGCCCGGCTCGCCGAACAGGTGGCGAATTTGATCGAGGCCTCGCAGCGCTTCGACAACGATCGGCTTTATCAGGAGGCGATCCTGCTCGCCAGCAAGGCCGACATCCGCGAGGAGCTCGATCGCCTGGCCTCGCATGGCGTTCAGGTGCGCAGGCTGCTTGCCGAGGGCGGGCCTGTGGGCCGCCGGCTCGACTTTCTGGCGCAGGAACTCAACCGAGAATCGAATACGCTGACCGCCAAGGCGAACGACGTCGAACTGGCCAATATCGGCCTCGAGCTCAAGACGGTGGTCGAACAATTCCGCGAGCAGGTGCAGAACCTAGAATAGACTTTGAATGAACGACGAACCCGACATCACACGCCGCGGCATCATGCTGGTGCTGTCGTCGCCCTCCGGCGCCGGCAAGACGACGCTGACGCGCAACCTGCTGGAGCGCGAGAACATTGATTATCCCGGCAAGCTCACGCTGTCCGTATCGGCGACGACGCGCGCTAAACGACCGAGCGAGATCGAGGGCACGCATTATTACTTCGTGTCCAAGTCTCGTTTCGAGGCAATGCGGGACCACGGGGAATTGCTGGAATGGGCCGAGGTCCATGGCAACTATTACGGCACGCCGCGCGAGCCGGTGGAACAGGCGCTGGCCGAGGGCCGCGACGTTCTGTTCGACATCGACTGGCAGGGCACACGGCAGCTTATCGAGAAAATGCGCGACGATGTCATTACCGTGTTCGTGTTGCCGCCGACGGCGCAAGATCTCAAGTCGCGCCTCGTGCGTCGCGCCGAGGACAGCGAGGCGGTGATCGCGCAGCGACTGCGCAACGCCGCGGAAGAATTCCAGCACTGGAACGAGTACGACTATATTTTGGTGAACCGCGATCTGCAGAAGAGCTTCGAGCGGCTGCGCGCGATCCTGACGGCCGAGCGGCTCAAGCGCGTCAAGATGCCGAACCTCAGCGACTTCGTCGCCAAGCTGTTGACCGAATTGAAGACGCTGACGCCGTAGCGAAAAGGTCATGGCCGGGCTTGTCCCGACCATCCACGTCTCCGATTACGTAAAAAGGTAAAAAAGCCGTGGATGCCCGGCACAACGCCGGGCATGACGGCGTAATCGGGTTCAGGCCTTCTTCAACCTCACATATTCCTGCGCCAGCGCCACGAAGCCCGGCACGTCGATCTCTTCGGCACGTCGCGTCGGCTCGATGCCGGCGGCTTCCAGCAAGACATTGGCATCGACGCCGAGCGACTTGAGGCTCTGGCGCAGCATCTTGCGGCGCTGGCCGAAGGCGGCTTCGGTTACCTTTTGCAAAGCGGCCGCGTCGCAGGGGATCGGTCGCTCCCGCGGCTCGAGCCGCACCACCGACGAAGTAACGCTCGGCGGCGGCACGAAGGCAGATGGCGCGACGTCGAACAGTATCTTGGCTTCAGTGCGCCAGCCGGCCAGCACGGCGAGCCGGCCATAGGCTTCATCTCCGACGCGGGCGACGATGCGCTCGGCGACTTCCCGCTGGAACATCAATATCATACGGTCGTAGAACGGCGGCCACGGCTCGGCGGTCAGCCACTGGATGAGCAGCGCCGTGCCGACATTGTAGGGCAGGTTGGCGACGATGCGGCAGCGCTCGGGCCCGACCAGCGTATTGTAGTCCGCCTCCAGCGCATCGCCGGACACGATCTCCAGCCGCCCCGGATAATGATCGGCGATCTCCCGCAACGCGCCGATGGCGCGTTCGTCGCGCTCGATGGCGACGACGCGGCGGGCGCCGAGCGACAAAAGCGCGCGCGTCAGCCCGCCGGGCCCGGGTCCGACCTCGATGACGGTGACGGCTTCCAGCGGCTCGGCGGCGCGCGCGATCCGCGCGGTGAGATTGAGGTCGTGGAGGAAGTTCTGACCGAGCGATTTCTTCGGCCGCAGCTCATGCCGGCGGATGACATCGCGCAGCGGGGGCAGATCGTCGATCGAGCCCATGGATGGGTCCTACTGGGCAGGCACGAGCTGCGGTGTGCGGGCCGCCAGCCGCGCCGCCAGGATCAGCGCGGCGACGAGGCTCGACGGATCGGCCTTGCCGGTCCCGGCGATATCGAAGGCGGTGCCGTGATCGGGCGAGGTGCGCACGAAGGGCAGGCCGAGGGTGACATTGACGCCATGATCGAAGGCCAGCGTCTTGATCGGGATCAGCGCCTGGTCGTGATACATGCACAGCGCGACGTCGTAGCCGGCGCGGGCACGGGCGTGAAACAGCGTGTCCGCCGGCAGCGGTCCGACGGCGTCGATGCCTTCGCCCCGCAGCGCGGCGACGGCGGGCGCAACGATGTCGCGGTCTTCCGCGCCGAGGGTGCCGTTCTCGCCGGCGTGAGGGTTGAGACCGGCCACCGCCAGCCGCGGCCGCGCAATGCCAAAGCGGTCGGCAAGGTCGCGCGCCACGATGCGGCCGGTTTCGACGATCAGGTCCTTGCTCAGGCGGTCGACGACCTCCTTGAGCGGCAGATGAATGGTCACCGGCACGACCGCGAGTTCGGGCGACCACAACAGCATCACCGGATGCGCGGGGCGGCCGGTGGCTTCTTCAGCGAGCCGGGCGAGAAACTCGGTATGTCCCGGCTCGGCGAAGCCGGAGCGATAGAGCACATTCTTGGCGATCGGGTTGGTGACCACAGCGCCGGCCCGGCCGGCCATGACATCCGCAACAGCGAGGCGGATGGAGGCGATGGCGGAGGGGGCACTGCTCTCATCC
>DATMEX010000075.1:0-13098 GCA_035556455.1 Pseudolabrys sp. | reverse complement strand
CGTGACACATGTCGCGATCCTCGCCGCTCTTGCATTGGTCGCCCTGGCCACGACGCCTTGGGCGATTGCCGCAGCCTTGCGGCAAGCCGGCGAATAGGGAGGATGGGGCCGATGGCCGACCTGCATTTTCTCGCCAATCCTGCGCGTTTCCGCCGCTTCAGCCAGCGCGTGCTGCCGGGCCTCGGCTTCGCCACGGTGCTGATGCTGGCGGTCGGCGTCTACATGGCCTTTTTCGTGGCGCCCGAGGATTACCAGCAGGGCAAGACGGTGCGGATCATGTTCCTGCACGTGCCGTCGGCCTGGCTGTCGATGGGCGGCTACGCGCTGCTGGCGGCACTCGGCGCCTCGCTGCTGGTGTGGCGCCATCCGCTGGCGGCGCTGATGGCGCGCGCGGCCGCCCCCGTGGGCGCCAGCTTCGCGGCGGTGTGCCTGCTCACCGGCTCGCTATGGGGCCGGCCGATGTGGGGCACCTACTGGGTGTGGGATGCGCGGCTGACCTCGGTGCTGGTGCTGTTCCTGCTCTATCTCGGAATGCTGGCTTTGTACTGGACCGCCGACGATCCGAACCGCGCCGCGCGCGCCGCCGCCATCCTCGCGCTGGTCGGCGCCGTCAACATTCCGATCATCAAGTTTTCGGTCGACTGGTGGAACACGCTGCACCAGCCGGCTTCGGTCGTGCGGATGGACGGCCCGGCGATCGATTCGTCGATCCTCGTACCGCTCCTCGTGATGGCGGTGGCCTTCACGCTGCTGTTCTTCACGCTGCATATCGCGGCGATGCGCAATGAGATCCTGCGCCGCCGTATCCGCTCCATGCGCATGATGCAGGCGGCCAATGCCTAGAAGGATTCGCGCATGATGACCGCTCTCGGCCCGCATGCGAGCTTCATCGTCGTCGCGTACATCGCGACGGTCATCGTCATCCTCGCGCTGACGATTTGGATCGCGCGTGATTATGCGGTGCAGCGGCACACTCTCAGCGACCTGGAAAGCCGCGGCATCAAGCGCCGCTCGCAGCGCGAGGACAAGATATGAGCGCCGCCGACAACGTGCCCTCGCCGCGCCGCCGCAGCCTGGTGCTGGCGCTGCCCCTGATCATCTTCGCGGCGATCGCGGCCCTGTTTTATTTCGGCCTGATCGCCGGCGATCCGTCGAAGCTGCCGTCGGCGTTGATCGGCAAACAAGTGCCGCCGACCGACCTGCCGCCGCTCGAGGCGCTGGCCATCAACGGCAAGCCGGTGCCGGGCCTCAAGGACGAGATGCTCAAGGGCCAGGTGACCCTGGTGAATGTCTGGGCGTCGTGGTGCGTGCCGTGTCATGACGAGGCGCCGCTGCTCGACGCGCTGGCCAAGGATCAAAGCTACAAGGACAAGCGCTTCACCATCGTCGGCATCAATTACAAGGACGTCGCCGACAATGCGCGGCGTTTCCTCAACCGCTACGGCAATCCGTTCAGCGCCGTCGGCGTCGACGACAAGGGCCGCGCCTCGATCGACTGGGGTGTCTATGGCGTGCCGGAGACGTTCCTGGTCGGCCGCGACGGCCGCATTGCCTACAAGCTGGTCGGGCCGATCACGCCGCAGAATCTCGAGGCCGTGCTCAAGCCGCAGATCGAAAAGGCGCTGCAACAGCCCTGACCACGGGCCTTTTACGCCCGTAACCAAACGTTAGAGCCGGCGGTGATACCCCTCCCCCACGTCCGTCCCGTGGGCAGGAAGGATCAGCCTTTTGCGCTCGACCAGCGGCCAGCACTTCTCCCGGCTCGACCATCTGCGCGCCTTCGCCGCCTATCTGGTCTTCGTCTGGCATTTCCTGCACATGACGCCGGAATTTCCGGTGCCCTATGCGAGCCAGCCGATCTTCCCGCTGGCGCTGTTCGACGAGGGCCACACCGGCGTTGCGCTGTTCATGACCCTGTCCGGCTATCTGTTCGCCAAGCTGGTCGGCCCGCATGACATCGACTTCCCGAACTTTCTGTGGAACCGCGCCATGCGGTTGGCGCCGCTGCTGATCCTGTGCCTCGCCGCCTGGGTCGTCATCGGCCAGGTGATCGGCAAGCCAATTCCGCTGAGCGATCTCACCTACGGCTTCCTGCTGCCGACCTGGCCCTATGGCGCCTGGTCGATCGCGATCGAGCTGCATTTCTATTTTCTGTTTCCGCTGCTGCTGTTGCTGGTGCGCCGTCAGGGTCCCGGCGTGCTGATGCTGGTTGTGGCCGGCGCACTGGCCTTGCGCGTCAACTGGTGGATCACCTTCGGCGAGGCGCAACACATCGCCTACTGGACCATTTTCGGCCGCATCGATCAGTTCGTGTTCGGCATGATCTTCGCTTTCGCGACCATGTCCGGCACCTTGCGCCGGCCGGCGCTGAGCGCCGTCACGGCGATTTCGATGCTCTCGTTCCTGATCATCTGGACGCAGTTCGATGCCATGGGGGGCTTCAATAACCGCACCGGCGCGCCGTCAACGCATCCGATCTGGATCGTCATTCCGACCATCGAAGCCATCGCCTTCGGCGCGCTGATCGCCTGGTATGACGGCACGACCTTCCGCATTCCCGCCGCCGTGGACCGTGCGCTGACGCGAATCGGCGAGTGGTCGTACTCGATTTATCTCCTGCACTTCTTCCCGATCGTCGCGCTGCGTCACGCCTTCTGGGGCAAGACCGGCAGCGCCGACGATTTCTATGTCGCCTGGCTCATCGCGACACTCGCCTTCATCGCCTTCCTGCCGGTGGCGGCGCTGTCCTACACCTTGCTCGAAAAGCGTTTCCTCGCCTTCCGCAAGCCTTATCTGCGCGAACGCGCCGCTACGGCGCCCGCCGCCTGAACTTACGGCTTCTTCTCGGGCGCGGCGTATTTCGTCAGCAGCGGCACCTGCGCGATGCCAAACAGCAGCGTCAGCGGCACAAAGCCGAATAGCTTGAAATTGACCCAGAAGTCCGTCGTCTGCGTACGCCACACCGCTTCATTGAGCACGGCGAGGAAGACGAAGAACAACATCCAGCGCCAGGTCAGCTTGCGCCAGCCTTCGTCGGTGATGTGGAACACCGAATCGAACACCATGTTCAGCAGCGGCTTGTTGAACACGATGCCGAACAGCAACGCGCCGGCGAACAACAGATAGATAATGGTCGGCTTGAGCTTGATGAACAAGTCGTCGTGCAGCACCAGCGTGAGCCCGCCGAACACCAGCACCACCACGGCCGTGACCACCGGCATGATGGCGATATGCCGCGTCAGCGCATAGGACACGATGAGCGCGACCAGCACCGCGATCATGAAGCCGCCGGTGGCGTAATAGATGCCGAACCGCGAATTCATGAAGAAGAAGAAGATCAGCGGCCCGATATCGAGCGCCAGTTTGAGCATGGGGTTGAGTTGTTTCTTGTCGGTCATGTTTTCTCCGTCATGGCCGGGTTTGTCCCGGCCATCCACGACTTCCTTTACAAGCATCAAGACGTGGATGCCCGGCACAAGGCCGGGCATGACGACGCCCAACGCTTAATCCTCAATCCCCACCACGGCCCGCGCGAAATCGCGCGCGGTGAATTCGCTCAGATCATCGACGCCTTCGCCGACGCCGATGAAATGCACCGGCAGCTTGAACTTCTCGGCAATCGCCACAAGGATGCCACCGCGCGCCGTTCCGTCGAGCTTCGTCATCACAAGGCCGGTGACGCCCGCGGTCTTGCCGAAGATCTCGACCTGGCTGAGCGCGTTCTGGCCGACCGTGGCATCGAGCACGAGCAGCACGGCATGCGGCGCGGTCGGCTCGACCTTGCGGATGACGCGCACGACCTTCTCGAGTTCGTTCATGAGCTCGGCGCGGTTCTGCAGACGCCCCGCGGTGTCGATGAGCACCACCTCGGTGCCGTCGGCCTTGGCCTGCGTCACCGCATCGAAGGCAAGGCCAGCCGGATCGGCGCCCGGCGTGCGCGCGACGACCGAGGCGCCGGTGCGCTCGGCCCAGATCTTGAGTTGATCGATGGCGGCGGCGCGGAACGTATCGGCGGCGACCAGCATCACCTTCTTGCCCTGGGCGCGGAAACGCGCCGACATCTTGCCGATGGTGGTTGTCTTGCCCGAGCCGTTGACGCCGGAGACGAGAATGATGAAAGGCGTCGCCGTGATTTCGAGCGGTTTCGCCACCGGCGCCATCACCTTCTCGATCTCCCCCGCGAGCAACGCACGCAACTCGTCCGGCGCGATGCCCTTCTCGTAGCGGCCGCCGCCCAGCGCGTCGGTGATGCGGCTGGCGAAGCCGACGCCGAGATCGGAGCGGATCAGCTCGTTTTCGAGATCGTCGAGCGTCGCGGCGTCCAGCTTGCGCTTGGTGACGAGATCGGTGATCGCGGTTCCCAGCGACGCCGAGGTGCGCTTGAGCCCGCCGCTCAGGCGCTTCCACCAGCTCTGCTTTTCGCTCGTCTCGTTCATTGCCAGTTCCCAGGGAGCCGCGCCCCTGATACCCGTTTCGGCGGCCATTGGTAAGAAATTATGTCCCCTGACGAAATGCTCGCCCGCCTGCTGTACCGCGACGGCATGATGCTGGTTGTCGACAAGCCGGCCGGCCTGTCGGTGCATCGCGGCCCGAAAGGCGGCCACAGCCTGGAGGACTATTTCGGCGTGCTGCGCTTCGGCCTGCCGCGCGATCCGGCGCTGGCGCACCGGCTCGACAAGGACACGTCGGGCTGCCTCGTGCTCGGCCGTCACCGCAAGGCGCTGGCGCTGCTCGGCAAGCTGTTCAAGCAGGGCAAGGTCGGCAAGACCTACTGGGCCGTGGTCGAAGGCGGCCCGGCCGAGGACGAAGGCCTGATCGACATGGCGCTGTCCGAGATCGACAAGGGACGCGGCTGGTGGATGAAGCCCGATCCCGCCGGCAAACCGGCATCATCGACGTGGAAAGTGATGGGGCGCGCCGATGGGCTCACCTGGCTCGCGCTGGAGCCGCTCACCGGGCGCACGCATCAGCTGCGCGTGCATTGCGCCGAGATGGGCTTTCCCATTGTCGGCGATCCGATCTACGGAAGCGCGCCGCGAGAGGGCGGCATCCCGCTGCATCTGCACTCGCGCAGCATCACCGTGCCGATTTCGAAGAACAAGCCGGCGGTCACGGTCGAAGCGCCAGTGCCGGAGCACATGCGCGCGTTGCTGACGCAATCCGGCTGGGACCCGGCCAGCGATATAAAGCCCGTCGCCCCGGCCCCCAGCGCCGATCAGTAAAGCGACGACTTGATGCGCGCCGGCAGGTCGCGGTCGTAGGCTTCGCCACCGAGTTTTCCGGCGCTGACTTCCGCGATCATGCTTCCCGTGGACGGCAGAGACCGGCGATTCACCTTGCTCGCCTCGTCCCACAGTTTCGAGCGCACGATGGCGCGCGAGCAGTGAAAAAAAACCGTATCGACATTCACGATCGTCACGCTGCGCGGCAGCTTGCCGTCCACAGCGAAGCTCTGCAGCAACGCCGGCGCGATGGAAATCGACGCGCGGCCGTTGACGCGCAAGGTCTCGCCAACGCCGGGAATGAGGAACAGCAGCGCGATGTGCGGATCGCGGATGATGTTGCGCAATCCGTCGATGCGGTTATTGCCCGGCCGATCCGGTATCGCGAGGGTCTTGTCGTCCAGGACACGGACGAAGCCCGGCGCATCGCCCTTGGGCGAGCAATCGAAACTCTGCCCGTCGCCGGTGGCGATGGCGACGAAAGGCGCAGCTTCGATGAGCCGGCGATAGGCCGGCGCGATATGGTCGATTTCCTTGGCGACAGAAGCACCCTGGGGCGTGCCGTAAATCGCTTCAAGCTGCTCGATGCTCGTTACCAGATGATCCGCGTCGCTCATTTGCGTCTCCACCCGGTCAATTACCGCAGCGCTGATACGTGAGCGTTGCCCAGGTCGCCGCGTCGATCTGGAGCATCAGCTCCGGCCGCTGCTCGGTCTTTTCGAGCACAATCAAAGTAACATCGCGACTGACCTTCACACCCTCGCCTTCGCAGGCGAGCTTCAGCCGGTGTGCATCGTTGCCCGACTTCGACAGGCGGCGTGACGACACAACGCGACAGGTGCTGGCGTAATACTCGAACTGTTTGGTCGAAAAGCTCGCCTTGAGATCGTCATTAGCACCGTCGCGGCAGGCATCGGGACCTTCGACGGCCCATTGCCCGACATAAGGCGGAACGTCCTGCCCCATCGCGCAGGTCGCGGCGGCGGCAATCAACAATGCGAGCGCGATCCGTGTCATGGTCATGCCGCCAGCAACTGCCGGCCGTCATGGCCGGCGACAGTGAGATCAAGAAACAACCCGGGCGCCAGCGGCGCGTTGAGCCGCACCGCGGTGAACTGCTCGGTGCGCGCGATCCCGCCGCGCTCGGTGAGAACCCGATGCGTGGCGCCGACCTGGGCGTCGAGATGCGCGCGCAACGCCGCTTCACCGCGCTCGCGCAGGCGCTGGGCGCGTTCCTTGACGAGCGCGCGGTCGAGCTGCGGCATACGCGCGGCCGGCGTGCCGGGCCGCGGCGAAAATGGAAACACATGAAGCTGCGTCAGACCGCAATCCTCGACCAGAGCGAGCGAGCGAGCGAACATGCCGTCGGTCTCGGTCGGGAAACCGGCGATGATATCGGCGCCGAACACCACGTCGGGCCGCAGCCGGCGCACTTCGTTGCAGAAAGCGATGGCGTCGGCGCGGGAATGGCGGCGCTTCATGCGCTTGAGGATCATGTCGTCGCCGGCCTGCAGCGACAGATGCAGATGCGGCATCAGCCGCGATTCATGGGCGAGCGCATCGAGCAGATCGGCATCGGCCTCGACGGAATCGATCGACGACAACCGCAGCCGCACGATCTCCGGCACCGCGCGCAGCAGGCGCTTCACCAGCGCGCCGAGCTTCAACTCGCCGTCGCGATAGCTGGTGATATCGACGCCGGTCAGCACGATCTCGCGATAACCATTGGCGACGAGGCGCCGCGCCTGCGCGATTACGTCATCCATCGGCAGCGAGCGCGAATTGCCGCGGCCGAACGGGATGATGCAGAAAGTGCAGCGATGGTCGCAACCGTTCTGCACCTGCACGAAAGCGCGGGTGTGACCGTCGATGGCATCGACGCCATGGGCCTTGATGCCCGTTGACGCCATGATGTCGCCGACGGCGACGCGCGCCTCGCCGCGCCACGTTTGCGCGGAAAGTTTCTCGTCATTGCCGAGCACGCGATCGACCTCGGGCATCGCCGCAAATGGCGTGCTGTCGGCCTGCGCCGCGCAGCCGGTGACGATGATCTGCGTATCGGGCTTCTCGCGTCTGACACGGCGGATGCTCTGCCGCGCCTGTTTCACCGCTTCCGCCGTCACCGCGCAGGTGTTGAACACCACGGCATCGGTGACACCGCCGGCTTCGGCCTCGCGCTTGATCACCTCGGACTCGGCGATGTTCAGCCGGCAACCGAAGGTGAGAACGTCAACGCTCACGACGCCTTCTCGAACAACTTCGGATCGAACGTGCCGTTGAACTCGAACGCCACCGGCCCGGTCATCAGCACGTGATCGTCGCTGGCGCGCCACTCGATGACGAGCTCGCCGCCGGGCAATGTCATATGCACCTTGCGCTCGGTGCGCTTGAGCCGCGCCGCCGCCACCGCGGTGGCGCAAGCCGCCGAGCCGCAGGCCCGCGTCAATCCCGCGCCGCGCTCCCAGGTGCGCATGACGATGTGCTCGCGATCGACGATATGCGCCAGCGTGATGTTGGCGCGATCGGGAAAAATCGGATGGTTCTCCAGCAGCGGCCCGAACTTCTCGAGATCGTAGGCATAGGGATCCTCGACCCAGAAGATCGCGTGCGGGTTGCCCATGTTGACGACCGACGGCGAGTGCAGGATCGGCGCGTCGATCGGCCCGACTTGCAATTCGATGGTCCGCGTGTCGCGGAATTCCTCGGCCAGCGGAATCTCGTTCCAGGCAAAACGCGGCTTGCCCATGTCGATGGTGAACTGGCCGTTGTCGTTCTTCCAGGCATTGAGAATGCCGGCGCCGGTCTCGAACACCAGCTTCGACTTGCCATTCGCATCCGACACAAGGGTGGCGACGCAGCGCATACCGTTGCCGCAGGCGCCGGCTTCGGAGCCATCGTTGTTGTAGATGCGGATGAAAGCGTCGGTGCCGGGCGTGCGCGGCGGATAGAGCGCCATTAATTGGTCATAAGGCGCGCCGGCGGGCGATGCGGCGGCCCGCGCTTCCTCGGCGGCGATCGGCGCGGCGCGCGGCGTGTCGGCGCGCAGATCGACAACGACGATCTCGTTGCCGATGCCGTTCATCTTCACGAAGGCCTTGTTGGAAAGCGTGCCCATGGTCCGCCGGCGGTTCTGGAAAACCCGGCCCTTGCCCGGCTTTCGCCCGGTTTATATGGCCAAAGATCGTCCCATTGGCTAGGGGCCGTGGTAGGATCGCTTGTCCAAACGAATCGCCGAAAAGGACGGAGAGCGCACGATGTCTGGAGCGCGGGGCCTGCGCCTTGCCTTGCACCTTGCCCTGGCGGCGGTCGCGACGGCCGGGCTGGCGACGGGAAGGGTTGCGCTGGCGCAAGGCGCTCCCGACGCTCCCAAATCGGGACAGGGTCCGGGCCCCACGCCGGCGGCGCCGATGCCGGATATCAAGCCGCACGCGCCAATGCCGGTGCAACCGGGCGACGCCTTCGGCGAGGAAGTCCAGCTTCCCGACCGCACCGTCGTTTCCATCAAAGGCCACACCAACTGGGACACGGCCTTCGACACGCTGATCGACGCCTTCAAGTCACTGAACGACTACCTCGCCAGGCAGAACATCAAGCCGGTCGGCCCTTATCTCACCGTCTACACCGAGACCGACGACACCGGCTTTTCGTTCCAGGCCGGCGTGGTCATCGCGCAGCCGCTCGCCAATCCGCCGAAAGGCGACATCACGTCGGGCAAGGCGCCGGCGGGCAAGGCCCTCAAATTCGTCCATCGCGGCTCCTACGACTCGATGGATACGACCTATGAGGCGATCACCAACTACCTCGACGACCGCAACCTCGAAGCTCAGGATCTGTTCATCGAGGAATACGCCACGGACCCTGCCAAGAGCGATCCGAACGCCCTCGTCATCAACGTCTACGTGCCGGTGAAATGATGAAACCGCAGTCCCGCCGTTCCCTCACCGTGGTGATTGCCGCCTGCCTGCTAGCGGCGCCGATAGCGCCCGCGGTCGCCCGCGCGGCCGAGCGCTCGATCACCGTCACCGGCGAAGCCACTACCTCGGTTGCGCCCGACAACGCCAATATCCGCCTCGGCGTCACCAGCCAGGGCAAGAATGCGCGCGAGGCAAGCGAAGCCAATGCCCGGCAGATGACCAATGTGCTGGCGGCCATCAAAGAGTCCGGCGTCGCCGACCGCGACGTGCAGACCTCGCGCCTGTCGTTGCAGCCGCAATACGAACAGGGCAAGGCCGGCCCGGCGCGACTGCTGGGCTTCCAGGTCACCAACCAGGTGACCATCCGCATCCGCGAGATCGATAAATTCCCAGGCATTCTCGATCGCGCCATCGCCGCCGGCGCCAACGAGATGTCCGGCATCGAATTCGTCGTCTCGGAACAGTCGAAACTGCTCGATCAGGCGCGCGACGACGCCGTCGCCGATGCGCGCCGCAAGGCCGAACTTTATGCCAAGGCCGCCGGGGTCAAGCTCGGTCCGGTGAGTTCGATTTCCGAGGAAGGGTCGAGCCCGCCGCGGCCGGTCGTGCAGGCGATGCGGGCCTCCGCCGTGCCGGTGGCGCCGGGCGAGCAGCTGCTGCGCGCCGCCATCTCGGTGACGTTCGAGCTCGCGCCCTGATTTTTTTAGATTTATCAGCGGGATAGCGCCAACTGCCTCCGAGCCGGGTGGCCGCGCCGCGGCGAGACTCGCCTTGACTTGACCGCCCCCGGTCCCTAGTTTCCGGCCGTTCTCGATAGAGACTGACTAATTCGACCCGCCGACCGGTCCCATGAGGCCGGAGGCCACCGCCCGACAGCGCGATGCGCCCTCGGGCATCGTTGTGTTTTGTCAGACTCGAAACCCGCGAGAGCACGAGGGTTTTGGATGTTCGACAATCTGTCGGAAAAACTTGGCGGCATTCTCGACCGCCTCACCCGCCGGGGCGCGCTGTCGGAAGCCGACGTCGACGCCGCGATGCGTGAGGTGCGGCGGGCGCTGCTCGAGGCCGACGTTGCGCTCGATGTGGCGCGCGACTTCGTCGACAAGGTCCGGAAGGAAGCCGTCGGCGCCACGGTCGTAAAGTCCGTTACGCCGGGCCAGATGGTCGTCAAGATCGTGCACGACCAGCTCGTCGCGACTTTGGGCGCCGAGGCGCAAGCGATCGACCTGCATGCCGCGCCGCCGGTCGCCATCATGATGGTCGGTCTGCAGGGCTCCGGCAAAACCACCACCACCGCCAAGCTCGCCAAGCGCCTCACCGAGCGTCAGAAGAAAAAAGTTCTGATGGCCTCGCTCGACGTGCGCCGTCCCGCCGCGATGGAGCAGTTGGCCGTGCTCGGCCGTGAAACCGGCATCGATACGCTGCCCGTCGTCGCCGGCCAGCAGCCGCCGCAGATCGCCAAACGCGCGCTCGATGCCGGCCGTCTCGGCGGTTACGACGTCGTGCTGCTCGACACCGCCGGCCGCACCACGCTCGACGACGAGATGATGAACGAGGCGGCCGAGGTGAAGCGCTCGGCGAGCCCGCATGAAGTTCTGCTCGTCGCGGATTCGCTGACCGGCCAGGACGCCGTCAATCTGGCGCGTTCGTTCAACGAGCGCGTCGGCCTCACCGGTATCGTGCTCACGCGAGTCGACGGCGATGGCCGCGGCGGCGCCGCACTGTCGATGCGCGCCGTGACGCAGAAGCCGATCAAGCTGATCGGCACCGGCGAGAAAATGGACGCGCTGGAGGAGTTCGATCCCTCGCGCATCGCCGGCCGCATCCTGGGCATGGGCGACATCGTCTCGCTCGTCGAAAAGGCCGCGGCCAATATCGACGCCGAAAAGGCCGCGCGCACCGCCGAGAAGATGCGCAAGGGTCAGTTCGACCTCAACGACATGCGCGACCAGCTGCAGCAGATGATGTCGATGGGCGGCGTCGGCGGCATCATAGGCATGATGCCCGGCATCGCCAAGATGAAGAGTCAGATCGCGGCGTCCGGCATGATGGACGACAAGCTGTTCAAGCGTCAGATCGCGATCATCGAATCGATGACGCCGCAGGAGCGGCGCAATCCCGATCTGCTCAAGAACAGCCGCAAGAAGCGCATCGCCGCGGGTTCGGGCACGTCGTCGGAACAGATCAATAAACTGCTGAAAATGCACCGCGGCATGGCCGACATGATGAAAGTCATGGGCAAGGGCGCAAAGCGCGGCCCGATGGCCGGCCTCGGTCAGATGCTCGGCCTTGGCGGCGGCGCAGCGCCCTCGCCGGAGCAGCTTGCCGAGATCGCCAAAAGCATGCCGGGCGGCGCGGGCGGCCAATTGCCGCCGGGCTTTCCGGGCGGCGGAGGACTTCCGCCGACGATGCCGAAATTGCCGCCGAACATGCCGGGGCTTCCCGGTCTCGGCGGGAAATTCCCCGGACCCGGCGGACTGCCGGGCTTCGGGAAAAAGAAATAACGCAACTTCAACACATCAACGATCGAGATACCTGAAAGGAAACCTAAAAATGCTCGTCATTCGCATGGCCCGCGCCGGCACCAAGAAGCGCCCGTTCTATCACATCGTGCTCGCCGACTCGCGTTCGCCGCGCGACGGCCGCTTCATCGAGCGCCTCGGCTACTTCAATCCGCTGCTGCCGAAGGACAAGGAAGAACGCCTCAAGCTCGACTACGAGAAGGTCAAGGAGTGGATGAAGAAGGGCGCGCAGCCGTCCGACCGCGTCATGCGCTTCCTCGACAAGGCCGGCGTTGCCAAGCGCACCGTGCGCAACAACCCGGAGAAGGCCGTGCCGCGCAAGGAACGCAAGGCGAAGGCCGAAGAAGCCGCCAAGGCTCCGGCGGCCTGATCGCATTAAGTCGTGGCGCGCAGCGACAGCAAGCCACCTAACTCCGCGGACAAGAACCGCGTATGCGTCGCGCGCATTGGCGCGGCGCATGGCGTGCGCGGCGAGGTCAAGCTGTGGTCCTTCACCGAGGACCCGGTGGCCATCGCCGACTACGGCCCGTTCGAAACGCTGGACGGCAAGCGCACATTCGACATCGAGAGCATGCGCGCGGCGAAGGATCACTTCGTCGCCCGCCTCTCCGGCGTGCCCGACCGCACCGCGGCCGAAAAACTCACCAACACCGATCTCTACGTGCCGCGCGATCGCCTGCCGGCGATCGACGAGGACGACACCTATTACCACGCCGATCTGATCGGCCTTGCCGCCGTATCGCCGGAGGGCGTCGCGCTCGGCAAGGTGACGGCGCTTTATAATTTCGGCGCCGGCGACCTCATCGAAATCGTCACGCCGCAAGGTGGCGAGCCGCTGCTGCTGCCGTTCAGCAACGCCGTGGTGCCACAGGTCGATATCCAGGGCGGCAATATCACGGTCGTTCTGCCGTCGATCATCGAGTGACGGCGATGTTCCGCGCCACCATCCTCACGCTCTACCCGGAGATGTTTCCCGGGCCGCTCGGCATCAGCCTCGCCGGCAGGGCGCTGGCGAACGGCCTGTGGTCGCTGGAGGCGACGCAAATTCGCGACCATGCCACCGACAAGCACGGCACCGTCGATGACACGCCGGCCGGCGGCGGCGTCGGCATGGTGATGAAGGCCGACGTGCTGGCGCGGGCCCTCGACGCGGTCGCGCCTGATGCCCGCCCCCGCCTAATCATGAGCGCGCGCGGCAAGCCGCTGACGCAGGCGCGTGTGCGTGAACTGGCGACCGGCCCCGGCGCCGTCATCCTGTGCGGCCGCTTCGAGGGCGTCGATGAGCGCCTGATCGAAGCGCGCGGCCTCGAGGAGGTCTGCCTGGGCGATTTCGTGCTGTCCGGCGGCGAGATGGCCGCCCTGACCCTGCTGGACGCCTGTGTGCGCCTTATTCCGGGGGTGATGGGCAAGGAGGCCTCCGGCGTCGAGGAAAGCTTTTCC
>DATMEX010000074.1:0-1663 GCA_035556455.1 Pseudolabrys sp. | reverse complement strand
CCGTCTCGGCTACGGCGGCGGCTTTTACGACCGGTCGCTTGAGCTATTGCGCGCCACTAAGCCGGTGGTCGCTGTCGGCATTGCCTACGATGAGCTGAAGGTCGACGCCGTCCCCCATCTCCATTATGACCAGCCGCTCGATTGGGTGCTGACCCCGTCAGGCCCGCTCCGCTGCTCTGGAACCTGAATGCGTCTTCTGTTTCTTGGCGATATCGTCGGCCGCACCGGCCGCAAGGCCGTTGTGGACGCGCTCCCCGGCTTGCGGCGGCGCTACCGGCTGGATTGCGTCGTCATCAATGGTGAGAACTCCGCCGGCGGCTTCGGCATCACCGAATCCATACTCGTCGAGCTGATCGAAGCTGGCGCCGATGCGGTGACGCTCGGCAACCACGCGTTCGACCAGAAGGAAGCGCTCGTCTTCATCGAGCGCTATCCGCAGCTCGTGCGGCCCATCAATTATCCGAAGGGAACGCCTGGCCGCGGCGCCACGCTCATCAGGACGGTATCGGGCGCGGAAGTGCTGGTGATCAACGTCATGGGCCGTATCTTCATGCCGGAACTCGACGATCCCTTCCGCGCTGTCGATGCGGAGCTCACCGCCTGCCGGCTGAAGCAGGGCGCCGACGCCATCCTCATCGACATGCATGCCGAGGCGACGAGCGAGAAGCAGGCGCTGGGCTATTTCGCCGATGGACGCGCGAGCGTCGTCGTCGGCACGCACACGCACGTTCCGACCGCGGACGGCCGCGTGCTTCCGAACGGCACTGCCTATATTTCGGATGCGGGCATGTGCGGTGACTATAATTCGGTCCTCGGGATGGACATCGAGGAACCCATCAACCGCTTCATCACCAAGATCCCTCGGCAGCGTTTCGAGCCTGCGGGCGGCCCGGCGACGCTGTCGGGGCTTGCGGTCGACATCGACGATACGACGGGTCTTGCCCGGGCTTGCGAGGCCCTTCGCATCGGGCCCCACCTGGCTCCGGCCATCCCAAGCTTCTGGACGGAGTGAGCGCGGGCTTGACCGAAAGGGGCCGCCTCGCGCAATTAATCTGCGAAAACCCTTTAGGTCGCGGGAGTTAATATGGCCGGCCATTCAGCATTTAAGAACATCATGCACAAAAAGGGTCGCGCTGACGCGGCCCGTGCGAAGCTGTTTTCCAAGCTCGGGCGTGAGATCACGGTGGCTGCCAAGATGGGTATGCCGGATCCCACAATGAACCCGCGGCTGCGTCTCGCGGTTCAGGCCGCGCGGGCGGAGAACATGCCCAAGGACAACATCGAGCGCGCCATCAAGAAGGCGGCGGGCAGCGACGCCGACACCTACGAGGCGATCCGTTACGAGGGCTATGGTCCCGGCGGTGTTGCGGTCATCGCGGAGGCGTTGACCGACAACCGCAATCGCACAGGCGGAGCGGTCCGCGCGGTATTCGCGAAATACGGCGGTAATCTCGGCGCCACCGGCGCGGTTTCGCATATGTTCGCGCACATCGGCGAGATCGCGTTCCCGGCGAACGTCGGGTCGGCGGATGCGGTGCTGGAAGCTGCGATCGATGCGGGTGCCGATGATGTCGTCTCGGACGCGGATGGGCATTTCATCGCGACGTCGTTCGAGCATCTAGGCACCGTCGCGGCGGCTCTGGAAGAGAAGCTCGGCGTTCCG
>DATMEX010000073.1:0-49535 GCA_035556455.1 Pseudolabrys sp. | reverse complement strand
GCCCGGCGAATCCAACAGCGGTGGATAGGCGATCCTCTTAAAAGGGAAGCCTGAAATGGTCAGTTCACCGGGGGTCGAGCCGAGCAAGCCTTCAAAACACCGCGCGCGGAACGCCAAAGGCTCGGCAATTCCGTGGTGACTAACTCGCGTGAATCTAACTCACACATCACGCGAGGCTGCGGGGCTGCTTGGCCCCGGCGTTCCGCGCGCCCTCGTTATTGGGCGATGATGGAAATGCAATTTGGGAATGCGGCCTGCCCGGGGCCGACCAAACAATGCGGGCGATGAATCACGTCCGCTGTTTGAAAAATGAAACACACCCGTCATTCCGGGGCGCGGCCATTAAGGCCGCGAGCCCGGAATCCATACGCCGCAGCGCCGGGGATATGGATTCCGGGCTCGCTCACTTCGTTCGCGCCCCGGAATGACGAGAAGGGGTCACACCGCCAGATTATCGATCAGCCTTGTCTTGCCGATCTTGGCCGCGACCAGCAGACGAATGGGGCCGTCCTTGGCCGAACTCACCGGCTTGAGCGTCAGCGCGTGGCGCGCCTCGAGATAATCGAGCTTGAAGCCGGCGTGCGCGATTTCGTTGCCGCCTTCCTCCATCACCATCTCGATCGGCTCGCCACGCTTGATGCGCGCCGCGCTCGCTTTCAGCACGCGCGACAGCACGGTCGCCACGGCGCGCTCGTGTTCCGACAGGTAGACATTGCGCGAGGAGAGGGCGAGGCCGTCCTTCTCGCGCACGGTCGGGATGCCGATCACCTTGACGCCGAGATCGAGATCGCTGGCCATCTGCGTGACGACGCGGAGCTGCTGGTAGTCCTTCTGGCCGAACAGCGCGAAGTCGGGCCGCACCTGCGTGAACAGCTTGGTCACGACGGTGGCGACGCCGCCGAAGAAGTGCGGGCGGAACCGGTCCTCGAGCCCGGCGAGCGCCGCGCCTTCCGGCGCGACGCGGGTGGCGAAGCCTTCCGGATACATCTCCGCGGCGGTCGGCGCCCAAACGGCATCGACCTTCAGCGCCGCCAGCGCCTTGACGTCGGCGGCGAAGGTGCGGGGATAGCTGCCGAAGTCCTCGGTCGGCGCGAACTGGGTCGGGTTGACGAAGATCGACACCACGACGCGGCGGGCTTTCTTGCGCGCTTCGCGCACCAGTTTGAGGTGGCCCTCGTGCAGGGCGCCCATCGTCGGCACCAGGGCGATGGCCTGGCGGGCGCGGCGGTAAGGCTCCAGCGCCCGGCGCAGCGAGGACACGGTGCGGAGGATCTGGGGTCGGTCGGCCATGTCGAAAGGGTTCCAATTAACGTTGCGCGTTATCGCCTTGTCGGCGGATTGTCGTCAATCAGGGTTAAAGCGCTACGCCATGGTGAATAAGACAGCTCGGGTTAATGATTAAACCGCCGCAAACTTGACGAAAGCCCTCTGGTTCACCGAGTATCGCCCCAGTAAGGGACACCTGTATGCTGGTCCAGCCGATCAATCCGAAGCCGCAATCAGCGCATGTCGTCGTGCTCGGTAACGAGAAGGGCGGCTCAGGCAAATCCACGACCGCGCTGCATATCGCCGTGGCCTTGATGAAGGCCGGCCAGAAGGTCGCCACCATCGACCTCGACTCGCGCCAGCAGAGCTTCACCCACTACATCCAGAACCGCCGCGACTGGGCCGAACGCGCCCGCGTTCGTCTCGAGCTGCCGACGCATTATTGCGTGCCGCGCGCCGACGGCAATTCGGTCGAGGCCAATGAGGCGGACGAGTTCGCCTCGTTCTCCCGCGCCATCGCCCGCATCGAGCATAGCCACGACGTCGTCATCATCGACACGCCCGGTAACGACACCTACCTGATGCGGCTCGCCCATTCGATGGCCGATACGTTGGTGACGCCGCTTAACGACTCCTTCGTCGATTTCGACGTGCTGGCCAAGATCGACCAGACCAATTTCACCGTCAAAGGCGAAAGCCACTATGCCGAGATGGTGCGCGAAGCGCGCCGCCAGCGCCGCCTCGTCGATGGCAAGCTCACCGACTGGATCGTCGTGCGCAACCGCCTGTCGGCGCTCGGCTCGCGCAACAAGAAGCTGGTCGGCGAGGGCATTCTCGAGCTCGCCAAGCGCATGGGCTTCCGTTACGTCGACGGCTTCGCCGAGCGCGTCGTCTATCGCGAATTTTTCCCGCGCGGCCTGACCGCCTTCGACGATCTCGACGAGCAGACCCTTGGCATGCGACCGAACATGTCGCATCTGACCGCCCGCGAGGAGGTCATCGGCCTGCTCAATGCGCTGCGCCTGCCGATGTCGGAAAACGGCCGCCGCCGCGCCGCCGCCCGCGCCGAGTGGTATTCGGTCATGGACCAGCCGCTGCAGGTTCACGACCTGCTGGCGTAAGCTGCCGCGTCATGGCCGGGCTTGTCCCGGCCATCCACGCCTTTTGCCCGCGCGTTGCCAATCCTCAAGACGTGGATGCCCGGCATAAAGCCGGGCATGACGAAGAAGATGCCTTGCTTCGTGGCTGCGGCGTTGCCACGTAACAGGTATGGCTCATTTTCGTGTACACTTCAGGCCATGACGACCCCGACCCGCAAAGGCACCGATCAAGCGCCCGCCACGTCCTCGCGCGCCGATATCGACGCCTTCCTTTCCAAGGTGAAATCGCTCGGCCCGGCCGTGACGACAGGCAAGCGCGGCCGCCTGGTTTTCGCGCTCGACGCCACCATGAGCCGGCAGCCGACCTGGGATACGGCGCAGAAGCTGCAGGCCGACATGTTCCGTGAGGCGGCGGCGATCGGCGGCCTTGACATCCAGCTCGTCTATTTCCGCGGCATGGGCGAGTGCCGCTCGTCCGCTTTCGTGGCCAATGCCGACAGGCTCGCCGAACTGATGTCGCGTATCGACTGCCGCGGCGGTCACACCCAGATCGCCAAGGTGCTCAGCCATACCCGCAAGGAGCACAAGGCGCAGGCCGTGCAGGCGCTGGTCTATGTCGGTGATGCCATGGAGGAGGCGGTGGACGATCTTGCCGCCGCCGCCGGCGAACTGGGGCTGCTCGGCGTGCCGGTATTCATGTTCCAGGAGGGCCGCGATCCGGTCGCCGAGAACGCTTTCCGCGAGATCGCCCGGCTGTCACGCGGCGCCTGGTGCCGCTTCGATCCCGGCGCCGCGCATCAACTCGCCGAACTCTTGCGTGCGGTGGCTGCCTACGCCGCCGGCGGTATGAAGGCACTCACGGCCTTGTCCGATCGCCAGGCCGGCGGCGCGCAACTCCTGCTCGCCCAGTTGCGCGGCTGACATGCCCACACTCGTATTCGGCATTCTCATTCTGGTCGGCGCCCTGTGGGTAATGGGCGTGATGTCGCGCGTCGATCCCAAGGTCGCCGCCCGCGTCGTCAAGGCCGCTGGCGGCCTCTTGTCCATCGGCATGGCGATCTATCTCGGCCTGCGCGGCCAGATCTTCATCGCCGTTCCGCTCGGCATGTTCGGGCTCGGATTGCTCGGCTGGATCGGCCCGGCCGGCTTTACCGATCGCATCCGCAAGTCGGGCGGGCAGGTGTCGCGGGTGCGCACCGCCTATGTCGAGATGACGCTCGATCACGACACCGGCGCCATGAGCGGCACCGTACTGGCCGGCCGCTTTGCCGGCCGCGGCCTCGACGATCTGACGGTGGACGCGCTGCTGACCTTGCTAGCCGAGGCCGACGACGAAACCCGCGCGCTATTGATGCCGTATCTTGACCGCCGGGATGCCGGCTGGCGTGAACACGCGCAAGGTGACGCGGCAGCGGGGCGGGCTGCGCCGGGCAGCGCCAAAATGACGGACGAGGAGGCCTATCAGGTCCTTGGCCTGGAACCCGGCGCGCGCGAACGCGACATTACCCGGGCGCACCGCGCCCTGATGAAGAAATTTCATCCCGACCAAGGGGGATCGACGTATCTCGCGGCCCGGATTAACGAGGCCAAGGAAACGCTGCTTCGCCGACATCGCTGATGCTCTCCACACGCAACACCACCAGCGGCTCCTGTCGTTCGATGCTTCCTGTTTTTGCCGTGACGATCGGGGCAATCCGCCGTCGTCCAGCTTGTTATGAGCTCCCGTCTAAGGCCGACGGGTTAGTTCTTCATTAGCAGGCAGGGAATTTCACTGCGCTTGAGGTTCTTGCAGGCGGCCTCCGCCTGGTTCTTCTCAAGGCCGGCGAAGCGGGCGCGGAATAGCGAGCGCTCGCCCTTGGCGACCTTCTCGGTAAAGGGTTCGGCGTGGCCGAGCTGTGCCTTGGCCTTGGTCTGCGCGGCTTCGAGCCGTTCCTTGGCCGCGGTTTCCTCCGGAAAGGCGCCGACCTGGATCATCCAGCCGCTGCGGGGCTTGGACGAGCCTGTGGTGTCCTGAACCGGCGAGGGCGACGGAACCGGAACGACGCTGCCAACCGAGGCGACCTGCTGTCGGGCGGAGGCGGGTTTCGCCGGGAGAGTGCCGAGAATGCCGGGCTCAGCCTCGACGGACGGCGGCGGTAGGTCGCTTTTCACCGTAGCGATAGTGCTGACGGTTATGGCCTTGGCATGTGGTGGCATCAGAGCGCGGCCGGCCGGCGGTACTTCGGACAGGGCCGTCATCTGCGATTGGCCCGAGCGAACCAGCACGGTTTTCACCGCATTCGGCTTGATCGGGGCCGACGATCCGACTTCCGGGCTGTCCACCGCGGCAGCGGCGACTTCCACGGGGCGCGGGTCGGGCAACGGTGTCGGCACTTGCGCCGGTATCTTCGCTTCGGCGACGGCGGTGCCTTCGGCAACGGGAGGCGCCGTGCGCCTGGCCGAGGCCACCTGATAGGTCTTGTCGATCAGCCCGCGCACCACGGCGTCACGCGCGCCCGCCGAGCGGCCGCCGAAAACCGCAGCGACGAGGTGGCGGTTGTTACGGTTGACCGAGGTGACGATGTTGAAGCCGGAAGCGCGGATGTAGCCGGTCTTGATGCCGTCGACGCCATCGACACTGCCAAGCAGGCGGTTATGGCCGCGGATGGTGCGCCCCTGATAGACGAAGGAACGGGTGTTGAAATAGCGGAAGTAGTTCGGGAACCTGTCCTGCAGCGCCCGGCCGAGCAGAGCCTGGTCGCGCGCGGTGGTGACCTGCGCGTCATCCGGCAGGCCGTTGGCGTTGCGATAGGTGGTGTTCGACATGCCAAGCGATCGCGCCTTGGCGGTCATCATGCGGGCGAACGTCGGCTCGTCGCCGCCGATGTATTCCGCGATCACGGTGGCGACATCGTTGGCCGATTTCACGACCAGCGCCTTGATGGCGGTTTCGACGGTGATGGTCTCGCCTGCCTTCAGGCCCATTTTCGACGGAGCCTGCCCGGCGGCGTGAGCCGAAGCCGGCATGCTGCTGTTGAGCTTGACCTTGCCGGATTCCAGGCGCTCGAACAGCATGTAGAGCGTCATCATCTTCGTCAGCGACGCGGGATGACGCGTGGCGTCGGCGTTGCTGGCGTGCAGAACGGCGCCGGTGTTTCCGTCAACGACGATCGAGGCGGTCGGAGGATTATACGTGCTCGCGGCCTGGGCAGGCTTGCCGCGCGTTTTCTTGCGCGAGCGCGCGTCCGCGCTGCCACTCATGGCAGTGACCGCAATGATGACGGCCAGTCCGATTGAACCCAACCGCACCATCCGCGGGCGATGACAGTCTCGCCACGTCATTGAATCTGAACTCCCACAGCCCGTCGGACCACCGTCCCGCCTTACTTCGACTTGTCGACAAATTTATAGCGCATCTTTGACGCTAGAACGGCGCAGGCTAGGCAAACGTCGTTACCAAAATCCTAATCTATGCCTCTGATTCTATAGTAAATTTTGCATTGCAGCAGGAATTCTTGACTTTATTGTGCGGCGCACTATAAATATCGTTCAAGTCCGGGGTTGACCGGGCGATTTCGTTCATCGGGAGCGCCGCCGGAGCGGCCGGGAAAGGGAATTACCATGGTCAAGAATTTCGAAGAACTCCAGCAGGTCAGCAAAGAAAACATCGACCTCGCCATGAAGTCGGTGGGTAACGTGTCCAAGAGCGCCCAGGCGATCGCCACCGAGCTGGCCGACTATTCGAAGAAGTCGTTCGAGGAAAGCACCGCGCTGATCGAGAAGCTGTTCGGCGTCAAGTCGCTCGAGAAAGCGATCGAAGTGCAGAGCGAATACGCCAAGGCCACCTACGAGGGCTTCGTCGCCGAGACCACCAAACTCGGTGAAATGTATTCGGCGCTCGCCAAGGAAACCTACAAGCCGTTTGAATCGCTGATGGCGAAGGCCAAGTAAGCTTCCCGGCACGAGCGCGATAACCGCGCCCGACAAAGGCAGCGGAATTGGAAAAAGCCCGGCAATGCCGGGCTTTTTTGTGCCTTGACGGCGTCGCCTATCTGGCGACGCGGAGTTGGGTGAGGCTGGTGCCGATCTGGTTGAACACCGCCGCGATGCCGCTGGCGCTGGTCACGGTGAAGAACTTCGAGGTGTCCACCATCTTGTCTTTCGAACCGGCGCAATTCTTCAGCAGGGTCGAGGTCGGGTCGCCGTCCGTGTTGACGTGGATGGTATAGATCATCACGCCGGACTTCTTGATGTTGGCGCAGGTGCCGTTGCCATTGCTGTCATACATCCGGTAGTCGACAGCCGTGCTGATCGCCGAGCCGTTGCCGTACCAGCGGTCCCACGTGTTCAGGCCGTCCGACATCAGGATGATCACGTCGGAGTATTCGTAATTGGAATCCTTCGGCGGCGCCGTGTAGGGGCCGATACCGACGAGCGAATGCCAGCCCATGACGAGACCGATCGGCTGATTGGTGCCGCCGTTCGGGTCGAGGCCGTCGACCAGCGAATTCAGCGTCGACCAGTTGTAGGTCAGGCCGACAGAGGCCGAGGGGCAATAGGTGTCCTGGCGCGCCGGATAGAGCGTGGTCTTGTTGCTGGTCGTCGGCGCGGTTGCGGTCTGGTCGTTGCCGGCCGTTGTGCCGGGCGCGGAGGTCGACCCGCGATCCGCAACGCAGCCGGTCCAGGTGCTGCGCGCATTCGGCACCCATGTATGCTCGTAATAACCGCTGTTGGTCTTGCACACCTTGCTGCTGCCGCTGCCCGTGCACGAGCAGTTGCTGCGGCCCGAGCACGAGGCAGAGCTACCGGTCGCCGAAAAAGTCGTGCTGGTGTAGCAGCCCGGGTAATAGAAGCCCGCTTTGGTGCCATCCTTGCCGCCGCTGTCGACGCCAGGGCAGATGTAACCGGAATAGGCGCCGCTCGAGGGAATCTTCGAGACCGAGCCGGCGCCGTCGGACGGCCCGGAGGTGCAGCCAAAGCCCGTTTTCGAGCTGCTGAACGGGCAATTGTCGCCTGGACCGGTTTGGTCCCACGTGCTCTTGTTGCTGCTGTTGGCGAGCCAGGTCGACATATAGGCCGGCTCGGATTCCCATTCCGTCCAGTCGATCCAGCTGGCGTTGTAGTTGCCGGCGCCGACATTCACGCCGCGGCTGAACGGGATCATGGAGACATAAACGTCGCCATTGACCGAAGCGGCGTTCTTGAGCTGCGTCAGCAGATCCTTGGTCGCCGATTTAAGCGCCGTCATCTTGCCGTCGGACGCCATCGAGCCGGTCGTGTCGAGCACGAGCGCGACGCGTAGCCGCGTCGAGCCCCACGCCGTCGTCGAAGAGCCGCCAACGGTCAGGTCGTCGTAACCGATTACGCCAAGAAACGTGGTGGGAACGGTGGCCGAGCCGTCGACAATGATCTTCGAACCGCCGCTCGTCGTGTAGGATGCCTTGATGGTGACATTCTTCGCCTCGGGTCGGTTGAACAAGGCGGTGAAGTAGGTCAGCGCTTTGGCATCGAGTTCGGAGCTGCTTATGGTCGCGGCGTCGCGCGCCAGCATGAGCGCGGTCGAGTCGAGTGCGGCTTGCAGCGCCGCCTTGACGCTGTTGGCGTGGCTGTAATCGACGGCATAGCCGACCGCGCCGACCATCGGCAGCGTGGCCATCGCGAAGGTAATGGCGACGTTGCCGCGACGGTCGCGGCGAAAGGCGGCGAGGCGGTTCGACAGACGGTTCCACATCGTTCGCATGACGGTTCACCAGCGCTTTGAATGCGTCTGCCGTCATAAACGGGGCTGTTAAACTGCACGTATACGCCACAATCGAAAAACGGGGGCTGCTCCTAAACCTCGATGCGCGATCCGAGACGCAAGTCTCGGCGGCGCAAGGGGTTCGGTGGTTAATGACCCTTGCTTGCAACCAGGCGAATACCGACTAGTTCTTAGACGACGTGCTTAATGGCGGGTTGTCGGAATACCACTCTCTCGGGGGGCCGCATTGACCGGAGGCGCGGCTTCAACGTGCGCCGCTGCCGGGTTAGCGGTCCGGATTGCGGGAAAACGGAGTGCAATGCACCGATTCGGTGCGGCAGGGTGCCTTGCGAAGGGCCCTTCAGTGGCTATCTGTCGCGGGGACGCGGGAAATTTCGATCGGACCTCCTGCCAACAGCCCCGGCCAAGGCGATTTCGCGGCCTGGATTCACGACTTGGAATGACGGCGCCGACTTCCTTATGATGGTGAATAAAGGCGTCTATGGGGGTGACGGCGGGGCCGCGCGGATGCAACGCTGATTGTGCGCCGCCACCCGCCCCCGACGGCGCAGACTCTGTTTTGCTCGGACTTGAATTCTGACTGGCCATGACCACGAACGTGACGCTCGATTTTCTCTCTCGCCAGCCTGCCGCTGGGCCGGAGCGCAGCGCAGGCATGCAGCCCCGCATGGCGACCTCCGGGGCGCCGCGAATGGCCGACGATGACCGCAAGGGCAAGCCGCCGGCTGGCGGCGAGCCGAATGTCGCGGTCATCACGAAGACAAAGCCGCAGACCAAGCGGCCAAACCTGTATCGCGTCCTTATATTGAACGACGACTACACGCCGATGGAGTTCGTCGTCCACGTGATCGAGCGCTTCTTCAGCAAGGATCACGAGGCGGCCACGCGCATCATGCTGCACGTGCACCACCACGGCATGGGCGAATGCGGCGTCTACACCTACGAGGTGGCCGAGACCAAAGTGACGCAGGTTATGGACTTCGCGCGCAAACATCAGCATCCTTTGCAATGCGTGATGGAAAAAAAGTAGGCTTCGGGGTGGGGGACGCTTCGACAGAGACGCTCGCAAAACGTTTCGACATAACGGGACTGGAACACTGAATGCCGACATTCTCCCGCAGCTTGGAACAATCGCTTCATCGGGCGCTCGCGCTCGCGAATGAGCGGCATCACGAATACGCCACGCTGGAGCATCTGCTCCTCGCCATGATCGACGATCAGGACGCTTCCGCGGTGATGCGGGCCTGCAATGTCGATCTGGAGAAATTGCGCCGCAGCCTCGTGTCCTATCTCGAGTCGGAACTCGAGAACCTCATCACGGACGGCAGCGAAGACAGTAAGCCCACCGCCGGGTTCCAGCGCGTCATCCAGCGCGCGGTGATCCATGTGCAGTCGTCGGGACGCGAAGAGGTGACTGGCGCCAACGTGCTGGTCGCGATCTTTGCCGAGCGCGAGAGCCACGCTGCGTACTTCCTGCAGGAGCAGGACATGACGCGCTACGACGCCGTCAACTACATCAGCCACGGCATCGCCAAGCGCCCGGGCCTGACAGAGCCGCGGCCGGTGCGCGGCGCCGACGAGGAGACCGACGCCAAGAGTGGCGGCGGCGACGAGCCCAAGAAGAAGGGCGATGCGCTGGAAGCTTACTGCGTCAACCTCAACAAGAAGGCCAAGGAAGGCAAGATCGATCCGCTGATCGGCCGCGACTCCGAGATCAGCCGCACCATCCAGGTGCTCTGCCGCCGGTCCAAGAACAATCCGCTGTTCGTCGGCGAAGCCGGTGTCGGCAAGACCGCGATCGCCGAGGGCCTCGCGCGCCGCATCATTCATGGCGAAGTGCCGGACGTGCTCAAGGGCGCGACCGTGTTCGCGCTCGACATGGGCACGCTGCTCGCCGGCACGCGCTATCGCGGCGACTTCGAAGAGCGCCTCAAGCAGGTGATCAAAGAGATCGAGGCCTATCCGGGCGCGATCATGTTCATCGACGAGATTCACACCGTGATCGGCGCCGGCGCGACGTCGGGCGGCGCGATGGACGCCTCGAACCTGCTCAAGCCGGCGCTGTCGTCCGGCTCCATCCGCTGCATCGGCTCGACCACCTACAAGGAGTACCGCCAGTACTTCGAGAAGGACCGCGCGCTGGTGCGCCGCTTCCAGAAGATCGACGTCAATGAGCCGTCGGTGCCGGATGCGATCGAGATCCTCAAGGGCCTCAAGCCGTATTTCGAGGAATACCACAAGCTCAAATACACCAACGACGCCATCAAGGCGGCGGTGGAGCTGTCGTCGCGCTACATCCACGACCGCAAATTGCCCGACAAGGCGATCGACGTGATCGACGAGTCCGGCGCGGCGCAGATGCTGCTGCCCGAAAGCCGGCGCAAGAAGACCATCGGCGTCAAGGAAATCGAGACCACCATCTCGACCATGGCCCGCATTCCTCCCAAGACCGTGTCGAAGGACGATGCCGAGGTGCTCAAGCATCTCGAGCAGACGCTCAAGACCGTGGTCTACGGCCAGGACAAGGCGATCGAGGCGCTGTCGGCGTCGATCAAGCTCGCCCGCGCGGGCCTGCGCGAACCGGAGAAGCCGATCGGCTGCTACCTGTTCTCGGGCCCGACCGGCGTCGGCAAGACCGAGGTCGCCAAGCAGCTGTCGCTGTCGCTCGGCGTCGAGCTGATCCGCTTCGACATGTCGGAATACATGGAGCGGCACACGATCTCGCGTCTGATCGGTGCGCCTCCGGGCTATGTCGGCTTCGACCAAGGCGGTCTCCTGACCGACGGCGTCGACCAGCATCCGCATTGCGTGCTGCTGCTCGATGAAATCGAGAAGGCGCATCCGGACCTGTTCAACGTGCTGCTGCAGGTCATGGATCACGGCAAGCTGACCGACCACAACGGCAAGCAGGTCGACTTCCGCAACGTCATCCTGATCATGACGACCAATGCGGGCGCGTCCGACATGGCCAAGGCTGCCTACGGCTTCACCCGCACCAAGCGTGAAGGCGAGGATCAGGATGCGATCAACCGGCTGTTCACGCCGGAATTCCGCAACCGTCTCGATGCGACGATCACCTTCGGCCATCTGCCGCAGTCGGTCATCGCTCAGGTGGTCGAGAAGTTCGTGCTGCAGCTCGAGGCCCAGCTCGGCGATCGCAACGTCACGATCGAACTGTCGGACGAGGCGTCGCGCTGGCTCATCGCCAACGGCTACGACGAGCTCATGGGGGCGCGACCAATGGCGCGTGTCATCCAGGAGCACATCAAGAAGCCGCTGGCCGACGAAGTGCTGTTCGGCCATCTTAAGGACGGAGGCCATGTCCGCGTCATCGTCGACAAGGACGAGAACGGCCGCGACAAGCTCGGCTTCGAGTTCCTCGATGGCCCGGTCACGCCGAAGCCGGAAAAGCTGCCGGCGGAAAAGCCGAAGGCCAAGCGCCGTGCGTCGCCCAAGCCGCGTCCGAACAAGCCGAAAGGCGACGGCGGCGAGGGCGGCGGCAAGAAGGGCTCGGTGCCGAAGGTGCCGCTGTTGAAGGCGTAACGCGCCCTCGCAAACAATCGAAAGGCCGGGCTTGCGCCCGGCCTTTTTGATTCCGCAAGACGCGCATGCATTCGGCGAAGGGGACTGCATACATTGCCGGTTGCGGAGGCCTGGGCCGTATGGGAAACCGGAGGGCAATGCCGGATCTCAAGTCCTACCCCTCATCATCCGCGGCGTATCTTGGCGGCGTCAGGCACGCGCTGACGTCGGTGTTCTTCCCCGTGATGGCCGGCACCTATATCGGCATCGGGGCGCTGGCGCATGACTTCGGCCTGTCGGCCCTGTGGCTGACGCTGTCGACCCTGTTTGTCTGGGCAGGGCCGGCGCAGGTGATCCTGATTTCCGGCATTGGGGCCGGTTCGGCGCTGGTCGAGGTGGCCATTGCCGTCACGCTCAGCGGCATTCGCCTGTTCCCGATGGTGATGGCGCTGCTGCCGCTGCTGCGCACACGCGAAACCCGCACGTCCGATCTGATCCTGCCCGCACATTTCACCTCGGTGAGCATGTGGATCGAGTCGCTGCGCGTCCTGCCCAGCATCGCTCACGAGCATCGCGTGGCCTACTGCAACGGCCTGGCGTCGACCTATATGGGCATCGGAACGGTCTTCGGCCTGGTCGGCTTCTATCTCGCGGCCGGACTGCCGCCTTTGTTTGCGGCCGCGTTGTTGTTCATCACCCCGATCTCGTTTCTCATTTCGACGGCGCGCAGCGCGGTGACGATGCTCGATCGTCTCGCGCTGGGACTCGGCCTTGTCGGCGGCACCGCATTCGCCGCCATGCAGATCGAATTCGATCTCTTATGGGCGGGCGTCGGCGGCGGCACGATCGCCTATCTGGTGAACCGCTACCGCAACAAGCCGGCAAAGGCGGACGTATGAGCGCGGAGCTATGGCCTTATGTCGTGCTCATGGTCATCGGCTTTCTGCCGAACGAAGCCTGGCGGCTGGTCGGCCTCGTTCTGGCGCGCGGCCTCAACGAGCAATCCCAGATCGTTTTGTGGTCGCGCGCGGTGGCGACCGCGATCCTGGCAGGCGTGGTGGCCAAGCTCATCGTCTTCGCCAGCGGCTCGCTGGCGACCATTCCGCTGGGCGTGCGCATGACAGCGGTCGCGGTCGGCTTCGCCGCTTTTCTGCTGATCCGCCGCTCGCCGCTGGCGGGCGTCCTGGCCGGCGAGGCGGTGCTGCTGATGGGCGGCTATTTCTTCGCGCCCTGAGCACGCCGGGCCTCACTCATGTGAGGCCAGCGGCAGTTCAGAATTCCTTGCCGAAAATGCGGTCCAGCGAATAGCGGCCGCCCCCGCGAATGGCGAGGTAGAAGAATGCACCGAGCCAGACGACCGACAGCTGATAGTTGGCGCCGCGCGGGATCATCACCATGACGACGATGACGACGAACTCGACCGTGAGCATGGCCGCGATCGGCCGGGTCAGCAGGCCGAGCGCGATGAGCAGGCCGCCAAAGAACTCGAGCCCCGAGGTGAAATAGGCAAGCGGCGCGGCCGGCCAGAGATGAAGGCTTTTGAAGAGCGCGATGTCCCTCGCCATGCCGCCCGCTGCGAACAGCTTGCTGTAACCGAAGGTCGCGAGCATGGCGCCGCTGGCGATACGAAGCACCGCATAGGCGAGGTCGTGAAGGGCGACGTAGAGGCGGCCCAAACCGGGCAGGATCAGTCGCGAGCCGTTGTTCGTCGTTGCCCATCGGACCTGCGCCGTCAAACCTGCGCCAATGCCGCGGCGAGCTTCTTGGCCATGTCCGCGAGCGCTTCCGGCTTTTCCTTCTCGGCCGCGGGCGGCTTCATCGGCACGCCGGTCTTGCGCGGGATGACGTGGACATGGAGGTGGAACACCACCTGGCCGCCGGCGCTCTCGTTGAACTGCTGCACCGTGACGCCGTCGGCCCCGAGCGTCGTCATTGCGGCCTGTGCGATCTTCTGCGCCACCTTGGCGACATGGGCGAGATCGTCGGCCGGACAGTCGATGAGATTGCGGGCTGCCGCCTTCGGCAGCACCAAAGTATGGCCCGGCGCGCGCGGCATGATGTCGAGGAAGGCCAGCGCCTTGTCGTCCTCATAGACCTTGTAACAGGGCAGTTCGCCACGCAGGATCTTGGCGAAGATATTGTTCGGATCGTAGCTCGGCATGGGGCGCTCCAGATGGCTTCTTCCGCGTGATCTTATCCGAAAACCGGTTGCCACTTTTCGGGGTCGTGCGGGTTATTCCTGCTCGTCCAAATCCTTGCGGAATGGCGCGGCCGCCGCAAGCTCTTCCGAGGCGGCTTCGACATAGGCGCGCTCGCGCTTGAGATAATCGGCGATGGCGCGGCGCAGCCCCGGGTCGGCAATGTAGTGCGCCGAATAGGTGGTGTGGGGCAGGTAACCGCGCGCCAGCTTGTGCTCGCCCTGCGCGCCGGCCTCGACCCAGCGCAGGCCCTTGGCGATGGCGTAGTCGATGGCCTGGTAGTAGCAGACCTCGAAATGCAGGAACGGGTGATGCTCGATGGCGCCCCAGTTGCGGCCATAGAGCGTGTCGCCGCCGACGAAATTGATGGCGCCGGCGATATAGCGCCCGCCGCGCCGCGCCATGATCAGCACGATGCGGTCGGCCATGGCCTGACCGATGCGCGAAAAGAAATCGCGCGTGAGATACGGGCTGCCCCATTTGCGCGAGCCGGTGTCCATGTAGAAGGCGAAGAAGGCGTCCCACGCGTCCTCGGTCAGGTCCTTGCCGGTCAGCCATTCGATGTCGATGCCCGGGCTGAGCGCTTCCTTGCGCTCGCGGCGAATGGTCTTGCGCTTGCGCGAGGACAGTTCACCCAGAAAGTCCTCGAAGCGGCCATAGCCCCGGTTCTCGAAATGGAACTGCTGGTCGGTGCGCTGCAGGAAACCGCGCTCGCCGAGCAGGTCCCACTCCGGTTTGGTGCAGAAGGTGACGTGCGCCGACGACAGATCATTGGCGTCGGTGAGTTTGGCCAGGGCTTCGGCGAGCACGTCGCGGATGCCCACCGCTCCGGGGCCGGGGCGCGCGAGCAGGCGAGGCCCGGTCACGGGCGTGAAGGGCACCGACACCTGCAGCTTGGGGTAATAGGCGCCGCCGGCGCGCTCGAAGGCGTCGGCCCAGCCATGGTCGAAGACGTATTCACCCCGCGAGTGGGTCTTCACGTAGCAGGGCGCGGCGCCGAGCAAGGTGCCGTCCTCGCGCTCGGCCAACAGATAGCGCGGCAGCCAGCCGGTCCGGTCGCCGATGCAGGAAGCCTGTTCAAGGGCGGAAAGAAAAGCGTGGGAGACGAAGGGGTTATCCCGCTGCCCTCTTGTGGATAATTCCGAGGATAACGCATCGTCTTGGCCGTCCGCGGCTTGGGCCGCGGCGTTGTCCTCACCCGGGTTTTCCACAGCGCCCGCGTCCTGTGCAGACGTTATCCCGCCTGTGGATAGATCGGGCGCGGCGGCGGCCCTCTGGCCGGCGCAACTATCCCATTCCATTGCGGGAATCCCGCTCAGGCTCTGCGCCATTCGGATGCGGATTTCGTCGTCGCTCATGGGGACTACTGGGGATCGCTTGCGGGCCGCTGGGGATAAGTCGGGGAGCATTGTGGATGCCGCGGCAGCACGGCCCGCGCAGGCCATGCAGGGCCGGGTCGCGGCATTGTCACGGGCAGACGATGATCTGGTAGCCGGTCGGGTCGCCGTCCCGGGTGAACTGCGTTTGCGCCTGGCAGCCGCGCGGCAACGGCCGACAGCCGAGCTTGGTGCAGACGATCTGCGCCGGACCGGATTGCGGGGGCGCAGCCCGCGCCGCGCCCGGCCTGGCAGAGGACTTGGCGGAGGACTTGGCCGCGGAGGTGGCCGGCTGCGCCGCAGCGGGCAGGGCGAGGATGCCGGCCAGAGCGAGCGCTGCGGCCAGCCGCATGCTCTGGACGGGGAGGTGTGTTGTCTTCATGGGCGTGTCGAAAGCCATGCTTGATCTTGCACCAATTGGCCGCCGATCGCAGCCCCGAATGCGGGCCTTGGTCCGCACGATTGCGCGATGCAGCCGCGCCTTAGGGGCAGACCAGCATTTGGTAGCCCGGTTCAAGACCCGGCGCGGGTGCGCCGTGGCAGTCCGGGGGCAGCACTGTACAACCCGATTTGGCGCAGATGACCGTTGGCGGCGTTGCCGACGGCGCTTGAGCGCGGGCCTGCAGGGCCCGTTCGTGAACCGGCGCGGGCTTTGCCGCGGACGCGGCGAAGGCCGACTGGGAGCCCGCTAACAATATCGTCGTGAGGCCCGCAGCGAGGGCAATCGCGGCGAAGGAGCGGGCGCCGGCGCGGAAGGTACGTTTAAAGATCTTGGCCATGACAGTTTCTTTCAGCCTGTGTGGCGTCGAAGCTGCATGCGACACGCCGCAATGCAGCGTGCCCCCGCCGCAATGCAGCGTGCCCCCGCAGACCACGTGGGCATGTCCCGCGCTCCTCACCACCGCATTTTTCGGTTGGCTGAACCGCTCTAGCGGCAGACCACGACATCGAAGCCGCTGGGCATGCCATCCCAGCGGTAACCGGTCTGGGGCCGGCAATTCGGCGGTATCGGATGGCAGCCGAATTCGGTGCAGGCGATCTGGCGCGGTGCCGAGCGCGCCGGGCGCTTGACCTGTTTCTTTTTCGGCTTCGTCGCCTGCTGCGACGATTGTGCGGCCGCGGGCGTGGCCGGTGCGGTGACTGCCGCAGCGAAGGCCAGAGCGAGCGCGGCGGTGATGATACGGAGGTTGCGCATGGGACCAGAACCGTTGTCACGCCGAGATGGTTCCGGTGCCGCCGGTTTCAAGACGCGCGGAACCCTTCGAAGATCATCTGGTCAGCATAGCGGGCCGCCCTGGCGCGATCCTCCGCGCTGCGCACGGTCCAGGTCAGCAGCGGCAGGCCAAAAACGTACCGCGCGATAAGCGGCGCGGCGGCCGGCAGGTCCTTGACCGAATAGGCAATGAACTGCGGGCGGGTCCGCGGCGCGTGCAGCAGGAAGGCGAGGCTGCGCCGCGTCGATGCGGGCAGGGCGTCCCATTCGTGATGATCGTAGTGACGTTCGGCGACAATGCCGCGTCTCAGCGTCGGAGCGGTTTCGCGCAGCGCCGCCACCGGCGCCGGATCGAACGACATTGCGGCGGACGGTCCCTTGTAGCGGCCGAGCACCTCGGCGACGCGGCGGGTCAGCCTCAGGTCGCCGTCGAAGCGGCTCTTGATCTCGACGATGAGCGGTACGCGGCCGCCGACCAGATCGCACAGTTCGGCGAGCGTCATCATGCGGTCCGCCGTCGCCTTGAAGGCGACCTGCTTCAGGGCGGCGCTGTCGAGGCAGGCGAGCGGTCCGGTACCTTCGGTGAGGCGCCCCAGTTCATCGTCATGATGCACCATGGCCTCGCCGTCGGCGCTGACCTGCACGTCGCATTCGATGCCGTAACTGCCTGCGATGGCGGCTTCGAACGCGGAGCGTGTGTTCTCCATGACGCCGCGCACGGCGTCATGGAGCCCGCGATGGGCGATCGGACGTGCGGTCAGCCAGTCCAGATCCGGCATGGGCGCTCCCGCGCGTCAGGCGACCTCGAAGGTGGCTTCGACTTCGACCGCGGCATTGGCCGGCAGCGCCGAAACGCCGACCGTGGAGCGGGCGTGGCGGCCTTTGTCGCCGAACACCTCGACCATCAGGTCGGAGGCGCCGTTCATGACCTTCGGACCGTCGGTGTAACCGGGCGCCGAATTGATGAAGCCGCCGAGCCGCACGACGCGCACCACCTTGTCGAGGTCGCCGATGGCGGCCTTGACCTGGGCGATCAGGTTGACGGCGCAGGCGCGGGCGGCCTTCTGGCCATCCTCCATCGAGACGCTGCCGCCGAGCTGCCCCGTCGCCACCAGCTTGCCTTCATCGCCAAAGCAGAGCTGACCCGAGACGGTCAAAACATTCCCGGTACGTACGCAGGCAACGTAATTGGCGATCGGCGCCGCCGGCGTCGGCAAGGTGATGCCGAGGTCGCTGAGTTTCTTGTCGATGGCGCTCATGGGTCGTCTCCGTCTGTAAAGCGTTTGAAGAAGTCGGCCAAAGTCTTGGCCGATAGGAGCTTTGAGCGCAAGAACCTGGACCCAAGTCAGGGGCCCAAGACACGCCTCCTTATTGCCCCTATCATTGCGTCAGATATGCCGGATTCTTCGCAGGGTTGCTCATGACACAGATTACATTCCGCCTCGCGCTGCCGGTCGTCGCTGCCCTTGGACTGGCGCTACCGCTGGGTTCGGCTGATAGCCCGCTTCACGCTGCGCCGATCGCCGCCCCGGTGCCGGCGGCAGACGCCGCCAAGCCCGTCGCGCTCGCGCTGCATCGGGCGGTCTACGATCTCAAGCTGGCCAAATCGAGCGGCAGCCGCGGCATCCAGGCGGTGCGCGGCCGTATCCTCTACGATTTCGGTGGCAGCGCCTGCGATGGCTACGACCTGCAATTCCGCCAGGTCTCCGAACTCGATTCCGGCGAAGGCAAGACCGTGCTCAGTGATCTGCGCTCCACCACCTGGGAGAGCGCTGACGCATCCAAATTCCGCTTCAACTCGGAGAACGTCCTGAACGCCACGGTAACCGACACGGTCGATGGCAACGCCGAGCGCGCCGCCTCGGGCGTTAAGGTCGAACTCAAGAAGCCGAAGGACAAGACCTTCACCGTCCCGTCCGAGATCGTGTTTCCGACCGAGCACATGCGCCGCATTGTCGAGGCGGCGCGCGCCGGCAAGACGATCCTCGAATTCCCGGTCTATGACGGCTCCGACACTGGCGAGAAGGTTTACAACACGCTGACAGTGATCGGCGCCGCCATCGATCCGGCGCAGAAGCCGGCGAACGACGCGACCGGCAAGGAGCCGTCGATGGCCGGCATGCTGCGCTGGCCCGTGACGGTGAGCTATTTCGACAAGCAGAACGCGGACGCAGAGCGCACCGGCGAGCAGACGCCGGTCTATGCCATCTCTTTCGAGCTTTACGAGAACGGCATCTCGCGGGCGCTGACGCTCGACTACAACGACTTCACTATCAAGGGCGAACTGAGTTCGCTGGAGATGAAGAAGGCGAAGGTCTGTCAGTGACGAACCTGTCCCGGACGCAATGCAGCGCGAAGCGGTGCATTGCAGAGCCGGGACCTTCGCGAGTTCTGAGCGGGGTGGTCCCGGTTCTGCGGCGCACCGTTACGCTTCGCTTCACGCTGCGCCGCGCCCGGGACAAGTGAGCCGTCACTCCTCCTCGATTGCCAGTCCCTTCACCACAGCGGCCTTGCCGAATTTCTCGCGCAACTTGTCGATCGCATGTTCGGCCAGCGCGCCGCGACGGTCGAGCAGGTCCGACAGGTCCTCACCGTCCGACTCGACGAGATGGCTGACGCCGATGCCGATGAGGCGGAAGCGCGTCGCGCCGATCTCATTCTTGAGCATGTCGCGGCCCTCGGCGAAGATGCGGCCCGCCAATTGCGTCGGCGCGGCGAGGGAACGCGCCCGAGTGCGGGTCTTGAAGTCGGCGCTCTTGAGTTTGAGCGTAACGGTCGAACCGGCGAGCCCGGCCGCCTTGAGCCGGTCCGACACCTTCTCCGTCAATTCCCACAAGGTCTGTTCGAGCGGACGGAAGTCGCTGATGTCGGTGTTGAACGTCGTCTCCGATGACACGCTCTTGGTGTCGCGCTCCGGATCGACCTTGCGCGTGTCGATGCCGCGCGCCAGCCGCCACAGCCTCTGGCCTTCCTCGCCATAGCGGCGCATCAAATCGTGCTCGTCGGCGCGCTGCAGGTCGCCGATGACGCGGAAGCCGTCATGGGCGAGCTTGGCGGCGCTCACGGCGCCGACGCCGTAGATGAAGCCGACCGGGCGGGGGGCAAGGAATTCCGGCGCCTCGCTCTGGCCGATCACGGCGAAGCCACGCGGCTTGTCGAGATCCGAGGCGATCTTGGCGAGGAACTTGTTGGCGGACAGGCCGATCGACACGGTGATGCCGATGTCGCGTTCGACGTCCCTGGCCAGTTTCGCCAGCACCTTGGCCGCGCTCATGCCGTGCAGCCGCTCGGTGCCGGTGAGATCGAGAAAAGCCTCGTCGATCGACAAGGGTTCGACCTGCGGCGTCAGCGCCAGCATGGCGGCGCGCACCTGGCGGCCGACCTCGACATATTTGCGCATGTTCGGCTTGACGACGGTGGCCTTGGGGCAAAGCTCCAGCGCCTTGAACATCGGCATGGCCGAGCGCACGCCGTAAGTGCGAGCGATGTAGCAGCAGGTGGAGACCACCCCGCGCTTGCCACCGCCGATGATCAGCGGCTTGTCGGCGAGCGTCGGATCGTCGCGCTTTTCGATGGTGGCGTAGAACGCGTCGCAGTCGATATGGGCGATCGTCAGGCTCGCAAGCTCGGCATGGCGCACCAGCCGCGGCGAGCCGCAGGCCATGCAGCGCTTTGCCGTATCGGCCGCGTCCTTGAGACAATCGCGGCAGAAGGCGGTCACGGGATTTCGCGCTCCCAGGGCTGGCCGCCGAGCGCGATGTGAGCGCGGAAGATGTCATCCGGCTTGCAACCGGTGTGGGCGATGAATTCGCCGGCGGTCTGCTCGTCCGAGGCGAGGTAAGCCAGCACGCCGGCGAGGAACCCGGGCTCGCCGATCTGGTCGCGAATCCCGGACGGATCGAGGCCGGTGACACCGAAGAACCTGGTTAACCGTTCCGGATCGTCGGCGAGGAAGCCAAGTGCTTGAATTGCCAGCGTTTCGGCGGCCTCGGCGGGCATGGGGCGAGGGGCTTTCACAGGTCGAGTTTGCCTTTCCGTAAGAAATCGCGACTAACGTCGAATGTGGATCATACCCCACGCCGGCGCGCGCCAGACGCCGCGGCGGGCGGGGCAGAGGCGAAGTACCTGGGGACAACGGGGCGGAGCATGGCGAAGACCGTCCTGATCGTCGAGGACAACGAACTCAATATGAAGCTCTTCCACGATCTGCTGGAAGCGCATGGTTATGACGTCGTCGGAACCCGCAGTGGTATCGACGCACTCGATCTCGCCCGCCAGCACCGGCCGGACCTGATCCTGATGGATATCCAGCTGCCGGAGGTGTCGGGCCTCGAAGTCACCAAGTGGCTCAAGGACGACGCCGAGCTCAAGGCCATCCCGGTCGTCGCCGTCACCGCCTTCGCCATGAAGGGCGACGAGGAACGCATCCGCGAAGGTGGATGTGAAGCCTATCTCTCCAAACCGATCTCGGTCGGCAAATTCATCGAGACCGTTCGCCACTTTCTCGGCCCGGCCTGACGTATCTCGTAGCATGGTGTTGCAATGACCGCCCGCGTCCTCGTCGTCGACGATATTCCAGCCAATGTGAAGCTGCTGGAGGCGCGGCTGTCCGCCGAATATTTCGACGTCACGACCGCCTATTCGGGCGCCGAAGCGCTGGCGATGTGCGACCGCGCCGAATGCGACATCGTGCTGCTCGACGTCATGATGCCGGACATGGACGGCTTTGAAGTCTGCCGCCGGCTCAAGACCAATCCGGCGACGCACCACATCCCGGTGGTGATGGTGACCGCGCTCGACCAGCCCTCCGACCGCATCAGGGGCCTGGAAGCCGGCGCCGACGATTTCCTCACCAAGCCGGTCAGCGATGTGGCCCTGATCTCGCGCGTGCGCTCGCTGGCGCGGCTGAAGATGCTGACCGACGAACTGCGCATGCGCGCGCTGACCTCCAAGGAAATCGGCATCCAGAGCGCCGAACGCGAAGCGGTCGCCGACACGGGGCGCGGCGGCAAGGTGCTCATCGTCGACGACCGGCCGTCGTCCTACGAGCGCATCGCGCACACGCTCGCCACCGAGCAGACGGTCGATGTGCAGACCGACCCCAAGGAAGCCTTGTTCCGCGCCGCCGAGGGCGATTACGAACTGATGATCGTGTCGCTCGGCCTGACCAACTTCGACGGCCTGCGGCTGTGCAGCCAGGTGCGTTCGCTGGAGCGCACGCGCGGCCTGCCGATCCTCGCCATCGCCGAGCCGGACAACAATGCGCGGCTGGTGCGCGGCCTCGAGATCGGCATCAACGATTACCTGATCCGGCCGATCGACAAGAACGAAATGCTGGCGCGCGTGCGCACGCAGGTGAAGCGCAAGCGCTACACCGACCGGCTGCGCGACAACTTCGCCGCCTCGATCGAGATGGCGATCACCGACGCGCTCACCGGCCTGCATAACCGGCGCTACATGGAAACCCATCTCGGCGCGCTCACCGAGCAGGCGGCCCAGCGCGGCAAGCCTTTGTCGGTGCTGATCCTCGACATCGACTTCTTCAAGTCGATCAACGACAATCACGGCCACGACGCAGGCGACGATGTGTTGCGCGAATTCGCGGTGCGCATCCGCAAGGCGATCCGCAACATTGATCTCGCCTGCCGCTATGGCGGCGAGGAATTCGTCATCGTCATGCCGGAGACGGATATGGCGGTCGCCGGCATGGTGGCCGAGCGCATCCGCCGCCGCATCGCCGGCGAGGCGTTCTCGATCCAGCAGGGCGAGAAGCACCTCGACGTCACTTTGTCGATCGGCATTGCCGCGCTCGGCGCCAATGGCGACACCGCCGCCGCGATGCTCAAGCGCGCCGACCAGGCGCTGTACCGCGCCAAGCGCGATGGCCGCAACCGCGTGGTCGAAGAGGCGGCGTAAGCGCTCTATCGCATCGACCGTAGGGTGGGCTAAGGCGCGCAGCGCCGAGCCCACCGGGAGACACAATACAACATGGCGAGTCAGCCGGTGGGCTTCGCGTTGCTCAGCCCACCCTACGGCGCCGGCGTCAAGCAGACATGCGTCATCGCCCGCATTGTTTGGTCGGCCCCGGGCAGGCCGCATTCCCAATTCGCATTTCCATTCCCCGGATTTCGCTTTCGCTCATCCCGGCTACGCTCCCCGATAAAACGAGGGCGCGCGGAACGCCGGGGCTCAAGCAGCCCCGCAGCCTCGTGTGAGTGTGAGTTAGAATTCACACGAGTTAGTCACCACGGAATTGCCGAGCCTTTGGCGTTCCGCGCGCGATGTTTTTAGGTCTGTTCCGCGCCGTTTCCCGGTGGTCGCCGTTCGTCATCGCACCGTTCACCAGTCCGACAACTCTCCACCGTAGAGGCCAGGCACTCGGCCGCGCCCATCTGACATGGGCGGATGGGCCTACCGGCCATCAGGACCCCGGCACGCGGCTGGCGTGCTGGAAAACCTGGCGCGGCTTGAACCGCCGGGGAGGGAAAACCTGCGCCGCATCTCCGACGCCCCTTAGCCCGGCCACCGCTCCCCGCCCCAGCATCTGGAGACGCTGATCAGACACCCCTCGTTAACAGAGGCGGGATGGATGGGAATATAGGGCTAGAGATGAGGCCGGGTCAAGGGAAAAAGTCCTGCAACTTGTGCGCCGTATTGTATGCACAATCTGTATTTACGTATGTTAGCCTGTCGATATGGAGTTCGAATGGGACGAAGAGAAGCGGACGAGGATTCTGGCGGATCGCGGGCTGGATTTCGTCGCAGCACGTCTGTTCTTCGACGGGCGGCCGACACTCGATCAGGCCAGCCCGCGTTACGGCGAAGAACGGTTGAAAACGACCGCCGACATTCACGGCGCGCTTTTGACATTGGTGTGGTGCCGGCGTGGAGACAATATTCGCGTTATTACGATGAGACGAGCGCATGAAAAAGAAGTCAGAGCATATCGTCAGGTACACGGAAGCTGAGCTGCGCGCCATGGCTGCGCGCGGCGAGGACAAGACCGATATAAAGAAAGCCATGTCGGTGCCTTTGCCCGACGGCAGCGATCCTGACGACGCGATGGACGATGACTGGGTAATCATCGATCCGCCGCTGCCGCGCCGCAAGGCGCACATGACCTTACGCATCGACGCCGACGTGCTCGACTGGTTCCGCGCGCAGGGAAAGGGCTATCAGACGAAGATCAATGCGATCCTGCGGAAGTATTATGAGCGGAAGGTGGGGTAGGGTGTGATGGAGGATGTAAGCGGGATAGGACGTATGGACATGAGTTGACTTGAAATCGAAATGCCGGGCCTAATGACAACAATCGAGGATTGTATTTTGGGGGGGGAGGATGCGTGTCTGTTGGGGTGCGGTTCTGGTCCTTTTCACGCTAACCCTGCCAGTAAGCGCGGAGTCGCAGCTTTCGAATGTGATGCCGACGTCGATCGCCAGCATTTGGTGGGTCCCCTTAGGTGCTGCATTGATTGGCGCTATCGCGGCGTTAATGACGCCATTTGTCACGCAACTCTACATCAATAGAGTCAGCGAGCGGCATTCTAGATCGCAGAGTCAGCGCGAGATATTCAGAAACTACGCCGCGCCTCTTGCGGCCACATGCGAAAAACTAATATGGCGGTTCTCAGAAATTTTCATCGATAACCGGCACCATTTTCTCAAGATGGCAACTCGTCCGCTCATCTTCAATGAGTATAAAAGGAAGTCAACGCTTTATCGTATTGCAAGCTTGCTTGGATGGGTAAGAGCGATCAATCTCGAATTGAGTGCGCTTCCGAGGGGCGAGGCTGGTTTTATCTCTCCAATTTCAAAGGCAATACGCAAGGTGCAAAGCGCCCTCGCCGATGGCCCGCATGTTGAATTGCACAGGCTGGAACAGATGTGCTCTGTTTGGCGTCTGTCGTTGAGTTCTCTCAGCGAAGAGCACAGGAGGGCTTTGGCAAATAGGTTCGAAGTCAAACTCTACAGCTTAGCTGGCGATTCTCTTAAATATGACAGCGATCATCTTAAGGTCCTCGATGACAATCATAAGCGTCAGATTTGCTCGGAGTTGGCGCTATATCTTTGTTCTGAGCTTAAGAGAGCGCCTATTAGCGATGCGGTTGTGGCTGAGACGGTAAACCAAGCAATTTCTGCATTATCTTATAGAGAAGCGCTGATCTATCGCGACTGGCAGGATGCGATCGGTGACGCGATGCTTGAGATTGATAGTGAATCTGTGCGGCGTTTTAAGATCATTGGGTACGAAAAGTTTGAAGGTCTTTTGGATGGCGAAGCGCTTTGGATGAAAGTCTTCAGGTCAAGCATAAACGATATAGACTTTGACTCTGTTGATCCGAACGACTTTCGGGCGAAACAGTTGAAAGATTTATCGATTGGAGTTGCAGAGATTATCAAGTCGTTTGACAGCACAAAGGAAAGAGATTTGCTGGATCGCGCCGCAGTGGAAATGGCGAGAAAAATAGCTCCTGAAAGCGCTGCAGTTCAATAGGTCAGTGAGTTGCCGATGTGGTCACCCATGCTGCAAGAAAGAACTGGATCCCGCCTTCGCGGGGGTGAGCGGGTGATTGGTCGTGTGTCGTACAAGTGCCATTGTCGTCACCGGGCTTGTCCCGGTGATCCCGCTTAGGGACGCGCTGTCATCACCCTAAGCGGGATGGCCGGGTCAAGCCCGGTCATGACAGAGAACTATCGCCGCGTCATTCCGGACGCCGCGAAGCGGCGATCCGGAATCCAGAGGCGTACTCATGCATGGCTGGATTCCGGGGTCGCGCCTTTCGGCGCGCCCCGGAATGACGGCTACTACGCCGCCTTCTGCTTCTTCGCCTTCTCGATGGCTTCCCAGATTTTCGACGCCGTCATCGGCATCTCGAGATGCTTGATGCCGTATTCCGACAGCGCGTCGATCACGGCGTTGGCCACCGCGGGCAGGCCGCCCGAGGTGCCGGCTTCGCCGCAGCCCTTGGCGCCGAGCGGGTTGGTCTTGGTCGGCACCGGACGGTTGTCGACCGCGATCATCGGCGCGTCGTGGGCGCGCGGCATGGCGTAGTCCATGAACGAGCCGGTGACGAGCTGGCCGGAGTCGTCATAGACGACGCCTTCAAGCAACACCTGGCCGAGACCCTGCACGATGCCGCCCTGCACCTGGCCTTCGACCAGCAGCGGATTGAGCACGGTGCCGAAATCGTTGACCGCATTGTACTTCACCACGCGGGTGAGGCCGGTGTCGGCTTCGATCTCGACCTCGACGACATGCACGCCGTTCGGATAGGTGCCAGGCACCGCCTGGGTGACATGCGAGATGTCGAGCGTCGACGGCACGCCCTCGGGCAGCTTGAGGCCGCCGCGCAGTTGCGACGCCAGTTCCATGATGCCGACCGAGCGATCGGTGCCGGCGATGGTGAAGGTGCCGGCCTTGAACTCGATGTCGCTCGCGGAAGCTTCGAGCACATGCGCGGCGATCTGCTTGCCGTTCTCGATGACCTTTTCGGAAGCCTCGACCACCGCCGTGCCGGACAGCATCGCCGAGCGCGAGCCGCCCGAGCCGCCGCCGGCGATCAGCTGGTCGCTGTCCCCCTGCAACAGGTTGATCTTGTCGAACGGAATGCCGAGCTTGGCGCTGAGCACCTGGGCGAAGGCCGAGGCGTGGCCCTGGCCGTAATCGAGCGTGCCGGTGATGATGGTGACGGTGCCGTCGGCATTGAAGCGGATGCCGCCCATCTCCTGCGTGTTCTGGGCCGTGGTCTCGACATAGCAGGCGACGCCGAGGCCGCGCAGCTTGCCGGCCTTCTTTGAGGCGCGCTTGCGGGCGGCAAAGCCCTTGACGTCGGCGGCATCGAGCGCCTGCTTGAACAGGCCGGGGAAATCGCCGCAGTCATAGGTGGTGCCGGCGGGCGTCGCGTGCGGCATGTCCTTCGGCTTGATGAAGTTGCGGCGGCGCAATTCGAAGCGGTCGATGCCGAGTTCGACCGCGGCGATATCCATGCAGCGTTCGATCGACAGCGCGCCTTCGGGGCGGCCGGCGCCGCGATAGGCGGAGACGATGGTGGTGTTGGAATAGACGCACTGCGTCGAGACTTCGAGCAGCGGCGTCTTGTACATGCTGATGATGTTCTTGGTGACGTTGATCGTCGGCAGCATCGGGCCGAAATTGGCGCACCAGGCGCCGAGATTGCCGTAGCCGGTGAGGCGCAGCGCCTGGATGTGGCCTTCCTTGTCGAAGCCGACCTCGACCGTCATGTCGTAGTCGCGGCCCTGATGGTCGGAGACGAAAGAGCCGGAGCGGTCGTCGGTCCACTTCACCGGGCGGCCCAGCATCTTCGAGGCATGCAGGATGCAGACATATTCCGGATAGGGCGTCGCCTTCATGCCGAAGGAGCCGCCGACATTGCCGGTGAGGATGCGCACCTTGTCGGCCGGGGCCTTGAGGATGTCCTTGAGCAGGTTCTTCATGCCGAAGACGCCCTGGCTCGAGGAGTGCAAGGTCCAGTGCTCGTTTTTGCCGTCGTATTCGCCGATCGCCGAGCGCGGCTCCATGGCGGCGACCATGATGCGCTGGTTGACCAGTGGCAGACGCACGACATGCGCCGAGTTCTTCAGCGCTTCGGCGACCTTTTCCGGATCGCCGTGCTGATAGTCGAGCGCGATGTTGTTCGGAATGTCGTCGTAGATGAGCGGCGCGCCGGGCTTGGCGGCTTCGCGCGCCGAGGTGACGGCGGGCAGGGGCTCGATGTCGAGCGCGACCGCTTCGGCGGCGTCCTTGGCCTGGGCGACGCTTTCGGCAATGACGCAGGCGACCGGATCGCCGACGAAGCGCACCTTGTCGGTGGCGAGCGCCGGCCGCGGCACGTGCTTGATGCCCGAGCCGTCGCGGCTCTTGATCGGCAGATAGCACTTGAGGCCGTTATAGTCCTTGAGGTCTTCGCCGGTGATGACGGCGAGCACGCCGGGCATGCCCTTGGCGGCCTCGGTGTCGATCGAGCGGATGATGCCGTGCGGCTCCGAGGAGCGCACCAGCCAGGCATAGGCCTGTTTCGGCAGGTTGATGTCGTCGTTGTAGCGGCCCTTGCCCTGGACGAGGATCGGGTCCTCCTTGCGGGTGACCGGCTGGCCTATGCCGAACTTGGTCAAGGCAAGGTCGGTCTTGGAAAGGGCGGTCTCGGTCGTTCTGTCGTCCATGGGCGCGCTTTTCGGCTGGAATTCGGGCGGGAGTACCGCCCTGAGATAGTCCACGACGCCTTTCCGGACAACTATGGCTTTCGGGACCGAGGGTTGCGTGTCGCACCGGCGCTGTTACACTTTTATGGACAGTGGAAAACAGCGCCGTTCCTCGCGGGATCAGGCGGGCGGGAAACGGCTGAGAGCCGGCTCATGGGCCGGCCGAGAGGTTGAACGATATGAGCGGCGGGGCCGGGGATGACCCAGGCCTCGACCCCGCTATGGGCCGGCCGTCCCCTGCGATGGAGCCGCCCCGGTGGAGTCGGCGGTCGCCAAGAAGCGGAGAGGGCGGACGCGAGGCTGTGAACGGCAGCGATCGTGGCGGGCCGACTTATGCCGCGCTGGATCTGGGCACCAACAACTGCCGGCTGCTGGTTGCGCGGCCGAACGGCGACAGCTTCCGCGTGATCGACGCTTTTTCCCGCATCGTCCGGCTCGGCGAGGGCATTTCGGCCTCCGGCCGGCTGAGCGAGGCGGCGATCGGCCGCTCGCTGGAAGCCCTGGAAATCTGCCGCAACAAGATGCGCAACCGCGGCGTCACCCGCGCCCGGCTGGTCGCGACCGAAGCCTGCCGCGCCGCCGCCAACGGGCTGGAATTCCGCGGCCGGGTCGCCGAACTGCTCGGACTGGAACTCGAAGTCATCGACCGCGAGACCGAGGCGGAGCTCGCAGCGACGAGTTGCACCCCGCTGATCGATCCCGACGCCGAGGGCGTGGTGCTGTTCGATATCGGCGGCGGTTCGTCCGAGCTGGTGCGGCTGGGCCGCTCGCCGGCCGATGGTCGCGGCCCGCCGCCGCCGCGCATCAAGGGCTGGGTATCTCTGCCGCATGGCGTCGTGACGCTCGCCGAGCGTCATGGCGGCCTCAATGTGACGCGCGACACCTACGAGGCGATGGTCGCCGAGGTGGCGGCGTTGATCGAGCCATTCGCGCGCGAGCATGGCTATGCCGATCTCGGCGGTGTCCACATGCTCGGCACCTCCGGCACCGTGACCACGATTGCCGGCGTGCATCTCGAACTGAAGCGCTACGACCGCAACCGCATCGATGGCTGCTGGCTGGGGGCCGATGAGATCGACGCCGTGCTCGAGCGGCTGTTGACCATGACTTATGAGGAGCGCGTGGCGAGCCCCTGCATCGGCGCCGATCGCGCCGACCTGGTGCTGGCCGGCTGCGCCATTCTCGAAGCCATCCGCCGTGCTTTCCCGTGCCAGCGGCTGCGCGTGGCCGATCGCGGCCTGCGCGAGGGCATGCTGGTGCAGATGATGCGCGAGGACGGCGTCTGGGGCGGGCAGGCGGCGGCGCAGTAAACACCTGTCGTCCCCGCGAAAGCGGGGACCCATACGCCGTGTATTCTCGATAGTGCAGTGATTATGGGTCCCCGCTTTCGCGGAGACGACACTGCGTGATAGACGATCCTCATGGCCAAGAAATCCTCCAGCAGCGGCGCGCGCGACCTCAAGGTGCGGGTGAAGACCGCGCGCAAGCGCAGCAACTCATCGACCATGTGGCTGCAGCGCCAGCTCAACGACCCTTATGTCGCGCGGGCCAAGCGCGAGGGCATGCGCTCGCGCGCCGCCTTCAAGCTGATCGAAATCGACGACAAGGCGCACTTTCTCAAGAAGGGCGCGCGCGTCGTGGATCTCGGCGCCGCGCCGGGCGGCTGGTCGCAGGTGGCGGTCAAGCGCGTCGGGCCGCATGGCAAGGTGATCGGCATCGATCTCCTCGACATCGAGCCGATCACCGGCGTCGATTTCCGCGTATTCGATTTTCTCGATCCCGGCGCGCCGGATCTATTGAAGGAGATGCTGGGCGGGCCGGCCGATGTCGTGCTGTCCGATATGGCGGCCAACGCCACCGGCCATCGCAAGACCGACCAGATCAAGATCGTGGCGCTGGTCGAGGCGGCGGCCGAGTTCGCCCGCGAGGTGCTGGCGCCCGGCGGCGCGTTTCTCGCCAAGGTGATCCAGGGCGGGCTCGAAGGTCAGTTGCTGGCGACGCTGAAGAAGGACTTCGCCAAGGTGCAACACATCAAGCCGCCGGCCAGCCGCGCGGATTCGGCGGAGTTGTATTTGCTGGCGACGGGGTTTCGGGGCGGGAAGTAGATTGTCGGCGGAGCGACACACTCCGTTCATTCCCGCGAAAGCGGGAATCCAGCTCTAAGCTCTAAGAAGTCTGGGTCCCCGCTTTCGCGGGGACGAACGGAGAGGGATTACCGCCAGATATCCGTGAACTTCGTGCCGCGCTTGCGGGCTTCCATCTGCCGGAAATAGAGCTCGCGCTTTTCGCGCTCACTGAGCGCGCGCGGCGGCGGCGCGGTCTCGCGCACGATGCGGGTCGTCGTGCGCTGGCGGCGCTCGCGCTCGGCATCGAGGCGTGCCTGCTTGCGCTCGGCGGCTTCGCGTTCCTTGCGCTCGCGCGCAGTCTCGCGTTGCTTGATGTGTCTCTTCTCAACCTTTTTGGCGGGCACGGCGTGCTCGACGCGGTGCTTCGGCGGCGGCGTCGAGGCGGTGACGTCCTCGTCATCCTGGTTCTGGCTGCGCCGTTCCGCCGGCGGCGTGACGACGGCGACCTTCTCGTTCTTCACCGGCGCGGCGGCGGGCGGAGGAGGCACGTCCTCATGCGCGGCCGTCTTCTTGCCTTTGCCCGGCTTCTTCAGTTCGGCTTCGCGGCGCGCGGCTTCGGCGGCCTCACGCCGCGCAGCCTCGGCCGCTTCGCGCCTGGCGTTTTCGGCGGCGCGCTTTGCATTCTCGGCTTCGCGCTTCTTCGCCTCCGCTTCACGCAAGGCGGCGTCCTGCTCGCGGCGGATATCGCCTTCGACAGAGGCCAGCGCGTCCTTGGCGCTTGTCATCTTGGCGTTGAGGGCGATGGCCTTCTTGAAGTCGGCCATGGCGCGGTCGCGGTCGCGCGCGGCGAGGTGAATATTGCCGCGCTCGTAATAGGCCTGGAAATTGTTGGGCTCGCGCGCGATCACGATGCCGTAGTCGGCGAGCGCGCCGGCGGCGTCGCCATTCTCGGCGCGCAGGCTGGCGCGCTCGAGATAGGGCGCGGCGGGCTTGGCATCGAGCGCGATGGCGTGGTCAAGATCGGCCAGCGCCTTGGCCCGGTTGCCCTTGCTGCGCTGGATTTCGGCGCGGGCGCGGTAGATCGCCGGGTTGGAGACTTTCAGTTCGATGGCGCGGTTGAAATCGGCGAGCGCCTTGTCGTTGTCGTCCTTCGATGCATAGATGCGGCCGCGCTCGGCAAAGGCCATGGCGTTCTCGGTGTCGGCGGCGACCGCCTTGTCGAGATCGGGCAGGGCCTTGGCGTAATCCTTCTTCTTGGCGTAGGCGAGGCCGCGCAAGGCCGCCGCGTCGGTGTTGTCCGGTTCGATCTTGAGCATGAACTCGGCATCCTTCAGCGCGCCGTCGGCATCGCCGTCGTCGAGCTTGAGATTGCCGCGTACGCGCAGGCCGTTGACGGTCCACTGTGACTTGAGCGCCTTGGCGATGTCGGCATAGGCGCGCTTCTTGTCGCCCTTGTCGCGCCAGGCTTCGGCGCGCATGCGCAGCACCAGCGACTGGTTCTCGTCGAGCGCCAGCGCGCGGTCGAGCACGGCGATGCTGCGGGAAAGATCGCCCTTCTTGCGCCACACCGCGGCTTCGGCGGTCAGCGCCGTCACGCTCTTCGGGGCGCGGCGCAAGGTCTCTTCATAGTCGCGGATAGCGCCGTCGAGATCGCTCGCGCCTTCACGGGCCTGCGCCCGCAGCATGAAGTTGTCGGCCTCGGGCGCGAGGCGCACGGCGTTGTCGAAGTCCTCGAGCGCGCGGGCGTAATTGTCCTGGCGCAGGTAAAGCTGGCCGCGGCCGCTATAGGCATTGGCGTGATTGGGCCGCAGCGCGATGGCCTTTTCGTAATCGGCCAGCGCGCCGTCATTGTAGCCGAGGTCGCGCTTGACGGCGGCGCGGTTTATATAGGGCGAGGCCGAACTCGGATCGAGCGCGATGGCCTTGTCGTAATCGGCGATGGCCTGACCGAAATTGCCGCGCGCATACCAGGCATTGCCGCGGTTCTGATAGGCAGGGGCGAAGTCGGGCGCGAGATCGACGGCGCGATTGAAGTCGCCGATCGCGTGGGCGATGTCGTGGCGGTCGAGATAGGCGAGGCCGCGCAGCGCATAGGCGACGCCGAGCGCTTCGCCCTTCAATTTGCCGGTGCCGATGATGTTACTGCAGGAGGTGATGCGGTACGGCGCGAGCTCTTCGGTCTGCGTCGCGCAGATGCGGGCATCGCTGCCGCGCGGCCGCGGCGGTGTGTCCTTGCGCATCGCCTGCTTGATGTCCGCATGGCCGGCGTCGGGCAGGCCGCTCAGCGCGTTGGTGCCGGCAGGCCTTTTCTCATAGCGCGCGGCAAAGGCCTGCGCGCCGCCGCTGTCGGTGCGCATCTCGAAGCTCTGGCCGTTGGCATCGCGGTAGAAGATGCGCGCTTGCGCGTCGGCATCATCGACGGAATAAACAACGAGCGCGGCTGCCGCGGTCGCGACGAGGCCGGCGCAAAGCGCGCCTTGAACAAGCCTTGTCGATCGCCTCGAACGCATGACGGGCCTTGCCGCAATTAACCATAGTACGGATGCAAATGTGTCAGCGCTTCAATGCGTTGTCCATGGCATGGCTCCGCATTCGTTAACCGACTTTCGCCGATGGTTAACATCTAAAATTTGAATCAAATTTTTTCGGCTGGGGCCTGCGGCGTGACTTGCGTCGTCACCTGTGCCGTTACGGGAAGCCGGCCCGACAATTCGGCGCCGGCATCGGGCGGCAGACGCGTGAAGAACAGCGCCGCCAGCGTCGAAATGCCGGCGACGATGAGGAATGCCGGCGGAAAATCGGCGGCAAGGATGTCGGTGCGGCCGTGCGAGGCCGCGCTGAGATCGACCGCCAGCGCGCCGACACCGACGCCGGCCGACAACGCGAGTTGCTGGGCGACGCTGACCAGCGAGGTGGCACGCGACACACGCGCGGACTCGATTTCGGCATAAGCGAGCGTGTTGATCGAGGTGAACTGCAGCGAGCGGAAGAAGCCGCCGACGAACAGCAGGCCGATCATGATCGCCGGCGGCGTCGCGTCGGTGAACAGGGCGCACACCGCGAGGAAAGCCGCGCTGATGAAAGTGTTGAACAGCAGGATGTTGCGAAAGCCGAAGCGCCGCAGAATGCCGGCGGTCGCGGCCTTCATGCCGATGGCGCCGGCGGCGGCGGCGAAGGTGATGAGGCCGGAATGAAACGGCGACAGGCCGAAGCCGAGTTGCAGCATCAGCGGCAACAGGAACGGCATGGCGCCAATGCCGATGCGGAAGATGAATCCGCCGACGACGCTGGCGCGGAAAGTCGGCAGCTTGAACAAAGTGAGGTCGAGCGCGGGCACCGGCGTGCGTTTGGCATGGACGAGATAGGCGACGATGAAGATGGTGCCGCCGACGACGAGGCCGATGACGACGCTCCATGGCAGGAAGTTGAGTCCCGCTACCGACAGGCCGAAGGCGAGCCCGGCAATGCCGAGCCCGACATAGATCATGCCGACGACATCGAAACGCTCATGCGCTTCGGCGCGGACGTTCTCGATGTAGCGGCTGGCGAAGATGATGCCGGCAATGCCGATCGGGATGTTGATGAGGAAGATCCAGTGCCAGCTGAGATAGGTGGTGATGAAGCCGCCGACCGGCGGGCCGATCACCGGGCCGACCAGCGCCGGCATGGTGACCCAGGCCATGGCGCCGACCAGTTCGCGCTTGGGGATGGTGCGCACCAGCACAAGGCGGCCGACCGGCGTCATCATTGCGCCGCCCATGCCCTGCAGGATGCGGGCGATGACGAAATCCGTCAGCGACGAGGACAATGCGCAGCCGATCGAGCCGACCATGAAGACGGCGATAGCAGCGCGGAAGACGGTCGAGGCGCCGAAGCGGTCGGCGGTCCAGCCGGAGGCGGGAATGAAGACCGCGAGCGAGAGCAGGTAGGAGGTGACGGCGAGCTTGAGCGCCAGCGGGTTGGTGCCGATATCGGCCGCGATCGCCGGCAGCGAGGTGGCGATCACCGTGGAGTCCATGTTCTCCATGAACAGGGCGACGGCTACGATTAACGGAACGATTCTGGTAGGTTTGATCAAGCGCAGCTCTCTGGGGCCAATCTGGGAACACTTGAGTGGGCCGTCCCGGCCTTTACCACAGGAAAGTGCTCTCGAAGGTCCCTAAGCGGCGATATGCGGTATGCCGACGGCGCAAGCCGGGATTTGTCGGCCCCGGGCCAAACCCACTTTGCGCGTTATTCTACTGGCTCAGGCAGGCAGATTTCCGACAGCGGGCGCCGGTCTTCATCGATTTTGCCTGCCTGGACGGAGTTCGGGACGCAATCGTGCCCGGCTGCCAGGGTGTTAACGAGGGCACGGCGCATTGCCGAACACGGCAGCATAAGCCTTAAGCCGAATCCATGCGCTGCCCGTCGCATTGCACCTGCGCCGAGTTACAAACCCCGTTATTGTATTTTCATGGCGGCCAACCTGACCGCGCTCGCCAGTTCGTCAATATGAGCAGACGTCATCGGCGTGGAAATGGACATAAATCCGGTCGGGCCCATGAAGATGCCGTTATTGAGCAGCAAGCGGAACAGTTTGGCAAGAACGGCGCGCTGCTCCGGACGCTGATATGAGCTCCGGTAATCGGTGACCGGTTCGCGAGTCATATGAAGTCGCAGCAACGAACCGCGGCCGACAACGGAAGCCGGGAACGGCGCTTTCTTCAGAATGTCATTGAGCTGCTCTCGCGCCTGGTTGCCCAGCGCATTGATGCGGTCGAACTCGGCGCGCGTCATCAACTGCATCGCCTTCAATCCAGCGACCATTGTCATCGGATTGGCATTGAATGTGCCGCCATGCGGCACGCGCGATTTGCCGCCTGACGGATCGAATACGGCCATGATATCGCTGCGACCGCCGACGGCGCCGACCGGGAAGCCACCGCCGATAATCTTGCCGAGGGCGGTCAGATCGGCCTTGAATCCGAACTCCCCCTGAGCCCCGTGATAACCGACGCGAAAGGAAATCACTTCGTCGCTGATCAGAACAATGCCGCATTCGTCGGCAACGCGACGCAGCATGGCGAGAAACTCTGGCTGCGCCGGCGGCAGACCGGCGCGAGGCGGCAGCGGGTCGATGAGGATTGCCGCCAGATCCTTGGCGTGAGCACGCAGGATTTGCTCGGTGAGGGCGACATTGTTGTAGGGATAGACGACGACGTCATTGATCGCACCCGCCGGCGTCCCCGCGCAGTAGGGCACTTTGTTCGGCTCGCTGTCGCCCCAATTCTCAGGCGTGGAGTCCTCGCTCACTTCGACATAGTCGTAGCTCCCGTGATAGGCGCCTTCGGCCTTGGCGATCTTGGGCCGCATCGTAAAAGCGCGGGCGGCTTTGATCGCCATCATCACGGCCTCGGTGCCGGAGTTGGCAAAGCGCACTTTCTCGATCGACGCCACGCGCTCGCATAGCAGCGCCGCGAGTGGAATTTCCGTTTCTGTCGGCATCGCAAAGCAGGTGCCGAGATCGAGTTGAGCCTTCGCGGCCGCGATGATGTCGGGGTGACAGTGTCCGTGAATCATCGAGGTGTAATTGTTGATGAAGTCGATGCGCTCGCAGCCGTCGACATCGTAGATGTAGCAGCCCTTCCCACGCTGGGCGTAGATCGGGTAGGGCGACATGTAGACGGTCGTGCGCGTATTGCCGCCGGGCATGACGTCCATGGCGCGCTGATAAAGCGTCGCCGATTTCGAGTGTTCGCTGGGATAGTTGTAGGGCGTGCGATTGGAGAGCGGCTCGGACATATCGGCTCCGTCGGAAGAAAGCGCCGTGCTCAGGCGGCTGCGAGTTGCGGCATGCGGCGGCGGCGTTCGAGCGCGCCGCGCACGAGATAGGACGCGCCCTGCGCCGCCAGTAACCCGACCACCAGCAGTGACGACACGACGGCCGGCGTCGGTTTCAGTTCGTTCTCGAGGAATACGAACATCTTGACCGGCAATGTCTGGTAGGAGGCGCCGCCAACCAGCAATACGGCGACGATCTCGTCAAACGACGTGATGAAGGCGAAGACCGCCGAGCCGACAATGCTTGGCAGCATCAGGGGCAGGACGATACGGCGCAGCCGCATGAAGCGGTTGGCGCCTAGCGTGCGCGCGGCTTCCTCAAGGGAGGCGTCGAGATGCAACAGGCCGTTTTCGAGAACGATGATCGTGTAGGGCAGCGCCAGAATGGTGTGGCAGATCACGAGGCCCGGAAACGTCGACACGAGCCGGAGCTGCGACAGCATCAGGAACATCGCGATGGCGCCGACAATCGCCGGCACGATGAGCGGCGCCAGCACGATGACGCGTAGGAGGGGCTTGAGGCTATCGGGCACCAACCGCGACATGGCGAAAGCCGCGCAGAGTCCTGTGACGGTCGAGGTGATGGCGACGACGATGCCCAGGGTGAAGCTGATCCAGAGCGCGCGCATCCATTCGCGATCGGCGAAGAACTCGTGATACCAGCGCAGCGACAGCCCCTGCGGCGGGAAGGATGGCACATTGCCGGCCGTCAGCGACACCGGGATGACGATGGTCAGCGGCGCCAGCAAGAAGAAGAGGATCAGGTAGGCGATCGCCGCCAGCACGTAGTTCTTCGGCCGCCTGGGTGTCATTTGCGCAAGCCCCCCGTCATCAGGGTTTTGGCGCCGAACAGGCGGTCAAATCCGACGAACATGATGATCGTGACAACGAGCAAGATGGACGCCATCGCCGAGGCCGTACCCCAGCGCAGCACCATGATCTGCTGTTCGATATAGACGGAGACCGTCAGATGGTCGCCACCGGCGAGCACGGCCGGCGTGATGAAGAAGCCGAGCGCGACGATGAACACCAGCAGGCAACCGGCGTAAACTCCGCGCATCGATAGCGGTAGGAAAACGCGACGGAACGTCTGCGCCGGGCTTGCGCCCAATGTCCGCGAGGCTTCGAGCATCGCGGGGTCGATCTTCATCATCACCGAATAAAGCACGAGGATCATGTAAGGCAGGAGCACGTGCACCATGCCGATTGTCACCGCGAGCGGCGTGAACAGCAGGGTCAGCGGGCGATCGATGATGCCGACGCTCATCAGGAATTCGTTGATGACGCCGCGGCGGCCGAGAATAACGGTCCACGCATAGAGGCGCGCGAGGATCGCGGTGAACAGCGGCGCCATGCTCAGGAACAGAAAAATCTTGGCGCGGCGCGGCGGCAGCGTCGTGACGTAATAGGCAAAGGGGTAGGCGATCAGCAGGCAGAACAAGGTGGTCCAGAACGAAACCATGAAGGTCTTGCGGATGATCAGGACATTGCCTTGAACGTGCCATAGCGCCTGGTAGTTCTGAAAGCCCCAGTCCGGCGTGTTGAAGCTTTTCAGCAGGATCAGGAACACCGGATAGACAAAGCAGACAAGGAGCATCGCCAGCGCCGGCAGCAACAACAGTGCCGCCGTGGCGAAGCGAAGGGCCGCCACCGACCCAGGGGACGAAGGTCCCGCGGAAACTTTCGATGACGGCCCCATTGGCAAGGAACTCACTTCCCGGTTTTGCCGCTTACTTCTGCAGCCACGCGTTGAACTGGTCGGTGGCCGTGGCGTAGTGCTTGAGATACCAGTCGTTGTCGACCGGGAGGATCAGCGGGATCTTGTCGGCTGTCACGGCCCAGGTCTTGGCGAAGTCCGTAAGGCAGGATTCGTCGATCGGAACGCCGTAGCCGAGCGTATTGAGCAGGGTGCACATGTTCTTGGGCGTGTACGCATAAGCGAGCGCCGCCTGCGCGGCCTTGGCACGCTTGGTGCCTTTCACGATCGCGAACGGAGCGTTGCCGACTTCGGCGTTCTTCCAGACCACGCCGAGCGGCGTGTTCGGGTCCTGCTTGAACAGGTTGGCGGCGCGGCCGTGCCAGGTGACGCCCATGTCACATTCGCCGTCGAGGACGAGCTGCACCGACTGCGCGCCGCCGGTCCACCAGACGATGTCATTGCGGATCGTGTCGAGCTTCTTGAGCGCGCGATTGACGTCGAGCGGCCACAGCTTGTCCTTCGGCACGCCATCGGCCAGCAGGGGATATTCCAGCGTACCGGTGGCGTTCAGGAACTTGTACAGGCAGCGCTTGCCGGGGAAGTCCTTGGTGTTGAACAGGTCGGTGATGTCGGTCGGATGCTTGCCCGACTTCGGCCAGCGCTTGGTATTCCAGATCAGGATGCCGGTGCTCTTGGTGTATTCGAGCCAGTGGGTCGAGTGCAGATAGCCCTTGGGGAATTTCGCGAAGATCGGGCCGAACAGCTTGGGGTCGAGCGGCTCGAGCAGATTCTGCTGCTGTTCGAGCATGGCGTTGGCGCCCGACTTGGTTTCGAAGACGTCGAACTGCGGATCGCCGGACTGAACCTGCGCCTCGACATCCGGCGGGTTCGCCGATGGCGCGACGTTCTGAACCTTCCAGTTGGTCAGCTTCTCGAAGCCGTCCCAATACGCCTTGCGTTCGGCCTCGCCGAGCGCGCCGCCGCCGTCTTTCCACACGACCGTGCCGGACGGCCCCTGGCGCAATTCCCACAAGGCATCGGTCAGCGCATCCGACGCGCCTTCGAGCAGCGGCTGAAGCTCTTTCGGAAATTTGTCGCGTGAGCTCGCGGCGTCGGCCGTGCCGCAAGCAATAACCGAGAGAAGCGCGACCGCAGATATCGACGCCATTCTCTTGAATTTGTGCCGGATCATTTCGTGTCCCTCGTGCTGCTTCGTGGTCTCTCTGCGCCGCCCGGTGGAAGAGTCAGGCCGCAACGCCACCCGATGAATTATGATCCGGGTATCGGGCGTTTGTAAAGGGCGTTGACATACCTTGTATACATGCTCTACTTGATGACGATTATGCCCGTAAAATGGGCGATTTCGGAGGATATCGTATGGCAGCGCGGCATCGTGACGCAAAACTTCGCGTTCACGTTCAGCAGAGCAAGGACTCGCTGGATGTGTTTCAGGTAACAAAAGAGCGCCTGTTTCCGATGCTCGCGAAGCAACCCGCAGTTCTCGAGCGTGTTGATTTTTCCTTCGGTCATGACCGGGCGTCTCTCGATAAGGGTATTGCCGACGCCGAAGTGATGATGGTTGGCAACTTTGAATCGGAGAGATTGAAAGAGCGCGCGCCTCAGTTGAAATGGGTGCAATCGATCTTTGCCGGCGTCGAGAAGCTGGCGCCGTTCATTCCCGACGGAATCACCCTGACGAACGGTAGCGGCATTCACGCGCCAAAGGCCGGTGAATACGCCATGTGTGCGCTGCTGATGTTGAACAGCAACGTTCCGAAGTTCATGTCGCTTCAACGCGAGAAGCGCTTCGAGCCGGTGTTCACGGATGTCATCGCCGGCAAGACGGTCGTCATTCTCGGCACCGGCAAGATCGGCATCGCCTGTGCCGAGCAGGCCAAACATCTAGGCATGAAGGTGATCGGCGTCAGCCGAAGCGGCAAGGCGGTGGCGGGGTTCGATCGTGTCGATCCGATCGCCAGGCTCGCCGACGTGCTGCCGCAGGCGAAATTCCTCATTAGCACGCTGCCGAACACAGCCGAGACCAAGCATCTGCTCGGCTCGCTGGAGTTCGGACGCATGCCGGACGGCGCCGGCTTTGTGAGCCTCGGCCGTGGTCAGGTCGTCGATGAAAAGGCGCTGGCGAGCGCATTGCAAAGCGGCAAGCTCGGCGGGGCGGTGTTGGATGTTTTCGAGGAGGAGCCGCTGCCGGCGTCGTCGCCGCTGTGGGACCTGGATAACGTGGTCTTGAGCGCGCATTGCGCCGTGGACGACCTTGAGAACTATTTACAGCGTGCGGTCGATGTTTTCGCCGACAACGTCGCGCGCTATCTCGACGGGAAGCCGCTCCAGAATGTCATCGATACGAAGCTCGGCTATTGACGCCGTGGTGATCGAGGCGGATCCCCCGTTGCTCAGCGAGCGCCGCGGCAAGGCGCTGCTAGTGACGCTGAACCGTCCCAAGGTGCGGAACGCGCTGAACGGTACGGCGCTCGAGGCTCTGGAGCGCGTGCTGACGGATGCGCGGCAGGACCAGTCGCTGGGTGTTGTCGTGCTGCGCGGCGCCGGTGGGTATTTCTGCGCCGGCGGTGATCTGAAGGAGCGCGCCACACTGGCGATTGACGGCGACGGTGAGGGCACCTTGCAGGGTCGTAATCGCCGCGAAGGCGCGTTGATCCGGGCGATCGACGAATTGCCGCAGATCGTGGTCAGCGCCGTTGAAGGCGGTGCGGTCGGCGGCGGGGTAGGAATCGTTTGCGTCAGCGATGTTGTCATCGCGGCGGTGTCGGCGATGTTCTCGACGCCAGAGGTGCTCACCGGCGCGGTGCCGGCCCAGATCGCGCCACACGTCATCCGTCGTCTTGGCTGGAGCCACGGCCGGCGTTTGTTGTTGAGCGGCGGCAAGTGCGATGGCGCCGAGGCCCACCGTATTGGCCTCGTTCACGAGGTCGTGCCCGCCGGCGCGTCGTTCGACGCGGCGCTCGGCAAGCTCATCGATCAGCTCAGTCGTTGCGATGCTTTGGCGGTTCGGGCCGCCAAGGAGCTTCTCAGCAAGCTGAAGAGCGAACCTCCGGGCTACAGCGAGACCGCGGCGGCTCTGTATGCCGCGATCCGCAGGCAGCAGCCCTAGCTCTTGTTGGCGAGGAAGGAGACGTAATCCTGATTGAACGTGAAGCCAAAGCCGGGACGCTCCGGCACCAGGGCATCGCCGTCCTCGAAGACAAGGCTCTCGGCATACAGGTCCTTGAACCAGGGCATGTATTCGAGAAACACCACGTTCGAGAGCGCGCCGAGCAGCTGGATGCTCATCTCGGAGAACAGGTGGCTGGAAATGGCGACATCGAAAGCCTCGGCCATGCGGCTCATGCGCATGAATTCGGTGACGCCGCCGGCGCGTTGCAGGTCGGGCATCAGCACGTCGGCGCAGCGCGCTTCCAGCATCTGCCGGAAGCCGTAGCGGGTGTATTCCGTTTCGCCGCTGGCGATCGGCATCGGAACGGCGGCGCGCACGCGCGCGAGGCCTTCGATATCCCACGCGGGCAGCGGCTCCTCGTACCAGGTGAGGTCGATCTCCTCGAGCATCCGGCCACGCTTGATGGCTTCGTTCTCGGTGAAGCCCTGATTGCCGTCGGCCATGAATTTAATGTTCGGGCCGATGGCGGTGCGAATGGCGCGGGCGCGGGCCAGGTCCTCGGCGGCCGTCGGTGCGCCGAGGCGCATCTTGATCGCTGTAAACCCGGACGCGACCATATCGCCAGCCTCGGCGACGAGGTCGTCGATCGACTGCGACAGCCAGAGGCCGCCGCTGTGATAAGCGGGCAGGCGTGTCTGCGCGCCGCCGAGCATCCGGTACAGCGGCAGGCCGGCAGCCTTGGCATTGAGATCCCACAGCGCGCTGTCGATGGCGGAAATGCCCATGATCGACACGCCTTTGTGGCCGATGAAATTGATGCCGCGCCACGCCTTGGTCCAGAAATCGTTGGTCATCGCGGGATCGGTGCCGATCACCAGCGGCTTCAGGCTCTCGACCATTTCCGCCAGAACGCGGGCGCGGACATTGTTTATGGTGAAGATCAGGCTCTCGCCGGTGACGCCGTCATCCGAGCGGATGGTGACGAGCAGGCAACCGAACGAGGCGATCTGTCCCAGCGCAAAGCCGGCAGGTTTGGCCAGCGGCACGACGACGTGCTGGATATCGACGCTCGCAACTTTCATGATGAGGATCCGGCAGAGGGGATATCAGAAAACGATATCGGCGGCGTAAGCGAGCCTGTCGAAGGGCGAAATCGAATAGCCGTAGATCATGCCGCGATTGCCCTTGAGGATCGGATTGTAGAAGTGCCGGATAGTCGGGTAGCCATGCGGCACCCCGAGATGCGCGGCGACGTCCGGCGGCGCGGGTGCGGCGTCGAAATAGACGCGGTTCTTGGTGATCTTGATCTTGCGCCGACGCAGGACACGCGACATCAGATCCTTGGCCAGATCGTCAACCAGCTCCTGATCGAAGGGCATGGTGACGAAGGTGTGCTCCAGCGCCATGGCCTCGCCGCCGATCAACAGAAGCTTGTTGATGCAGACGTGGCGGCCGCTGGAGACGTCGAAATAGGCGAACACGGGATCTTCCGGATTGGCGAACTCGACGGACAAAGTCTGAACGGTCGCCGTCTTGCCGATGTGTTCGGCCTCTTCGAAAGCGCCGTAGAGCGGATCGCGCACGCGATTGAGATGCCGGACAAATTTGCGGCTCGAGTTGACGAAGGTGCCGAGGCCCGGGACCGCGCGCAGCAGACCTACGTTCTGAAGATCGGTCAGTGCCCGGCGGATGGTGATGGCGCTGACACCGAGCTCCGCGGCGAAGCCCTGGACCGATGGCAGGGCGATGTCGGGCTTGTAGATGCCCTTGTTGATCCTGTCGGCGATGGTCTGACGGACCATCTCATAAAGCAGCTTGTTGCCCTTGCCGCGCGGCTGCACACCCACCTTCATCATCCTCGTTCAGCGTTCCAGCGTATGCCGTCTATACACGGTGGCCCGCGCTTCGGCGAGAGCTATTGTCGGTCGCTGTGCAACACATCGCCGGACGGCGCATCGGCCCGCGCCGAGGCCGCGGCGGCTTCCGTCATCTCCCAACCATTGGAACAGGCGGGTTAGCCATGGCTGTCAACGCGGCACGTTATGAAGGGACGAAAGCGGCGCGGCGCCTGGACGGCGCGGTGGCGCTTGTGACGGGCGCGGGGGGCGGTATCGGCCGGGCTGTCGCGGATCGCTTGGCTCAGGAGGGGGCTACGCTGGTCTTGGCGGACCGGAGCGGTGCCGCCGCCGCAGCCCAGTCGCTCGGCGGGGATACGCTAGGCATTAAATGCGACGTCAGCGTGGAAGGCGATGTCGCCGCGATGTTCGATCGAATCCGGTCCGAGAGAGGCCGCCTCGATATTGTCGTCAACAATGCCGGAATCTCGCCGCGCGTGAATGGTCGCAAATCCCTCGTTGAGGACACGTCGCTCGAGATGTGGAGAATGACGTTGGATGTGAATCTGACGGGAACTTTCCTGGTGTCGCGCGGCGCCATTCCGTTGCTCAAGCAGAGCAGCCAGGGGCGCATCATCAACATGGGCTCGATCGCCGCGCGCATGCGCAACCAGCATACGAGCTCATACTATGCGACATCGAAGGCCGGCATGCTCGGGTTCTCGCGCGTGCTGGCCGGAGAGTTGGCGGCGTTCGGCATTACCGTGAACTACGTGGCGCCGACGCGCATCGCTACCGATCTCGCCAGAACCTACAGCAATCCCGGTGAAATCGACGCGTTCTACAACGCGGCGATTCCGCTCGGCCGCGTCGGCATGCCGGCGGATGTCGCGAGTGTGGTCGCGTTCCTGGCCTCGCCGGAGGCGGCCTATCTGACTGGCGCGGTGATCGATGTGAATGGCGGGCAATACATGGCGTGACGCTCATCCCCGCGGCGCCCGCGCCCGGTTGACATACCATGCATACACGGTAAGAATGCGACAGCTTGGGAGTAGAAATCTTGGCCGCCAACAAAGTCATCCTGACATGCGCCGTGACGGGCGGATTGACCCGTCCGGACATGAACCCCAATCTGCCGATCAGCCCCGAACAGATCGCTCAGTCCTGCCTCGACGCCGCCGCCGCAGGCGCCGCCGCGGTGCATATCCACGTCCGTCATCCGGACGGCCGCCAGTCGATGGACCTGGCCCATTACCGTGAAGTGGTCGAGCGCATCCGCGCCAAGAACACCGCCCTGATCATCAATCTCACGACCGGGCCGGGCGGGCGCTACGAGCCCGGTGTCGACAACCCGGTCGTGCCGGGCCCGAAGACGAATCTGCTGCCGCCGCTCAAGCGTGTCGAGCACATCGCGGCTCTCAAGCCGGACGTTGCCACGCTCGATCTCAACACCATGAATTTCGGCGGCGAAATCGTCATCAATACGCCGAAGACGGTGAAGGCGATGGCCGAGGTCATCTATGACAGCGGCGTGATGCCCGAGCTCGAGTTCTTCGATGGCGGCGATATCGCCATGGCGCACGATCTCATCGCCGACGGCACGTTGAAGACGCCGGCGCTCGCTTGCCTTGTTCTCGGCGTCAAATACGGCTTCCAGCCGACGGCCGAAGCCATGCTGTATGGCCGCTCGATGATGCCGCCCGGCATCCACTGGTGCGGTTTCGGCATCGGCCGCTCGGCGTTCTCGATGGTGGCGCAGTCCTACATTCTTGGCGGCAATGTCCGCATCGGCATGGAAGATACGGTTTATCTGAGCAAGGGCAGGCTGACGAGCGGTAACGGCGAACTGGTGGAAAAGGCCGTTCACATCCTGTCGCTGCTCGGCGCCGAAATGGCGTCCGCCGACGAAGCAAGATCGATTTTGAAATTGAGAGCCAAATGACCGCGAACGGTGTCAGCAAGGACGTCACGATCATCGGTGCTGGTATCGTCGGCGTTGTCACGGCAAATTATCTGCTGCGCGAGGGCCATCGCGTCACGCTCGTGGATCATGGCGATCCCGGCGCCAAGACCTCGTTCGGCAATACCGGCGGCATCAGCCCGGCCTCCGTCGTCCCGGTGGCGATGCCGGGCATGCTGTGGGATGTGCCGAAATGGCTGCTCGATCCCGAAGGGCCGCTTTATATCAAGCTGTCGCATCTGCCGAAGGCGATGCCCTGGCTGTGGAAATTCATCAGGAACAGCACGCCGCAGCGCGTCGAGGAGATATCACGCGCGCTCACCGCGCTGAACATGCCGACTTTCGATGCCTATGAGCCGCTGCTCAGGGAGGCGGGGCTTTCGCATCTGTTTCACCGCACCGGTCAGCTTTTTGTCTATCGCACCAAGGAAAGCTTCGAGGCCGATCTGGCGGCCATCGAGCTGAAGCGCGCCACGGGCGTGCGCGTCGACATTCTTGATCAGGAGGAAATCCGCCAGTTCGAACCGGCGCTAGCGCCCGTGTTTGCCAAGGCGCATTACATCGAGACGCATGGCCATTGCAAAAGTCCGTTCGGCCTGGTGCAGGGCCTTGCCGAGAATTTCGTGCGCCGCGGCGGCAAGATCGTTCGCGACAAGGTGCGGGGCTTCAATGTCGGCAGCGACGGCGTGTCCGAACTGCTGACCGAGCATGGTCGTCTGCGGGTCGACAATGTGGTCGTCGCCGCCGGCATGTGGTCGGCCGAATTGATTAGCCAGCTCGGTTACGATGTGCCGCTGGAAAGCCATCGCGGCTATCATGTGACTTTGCCGGATCCGCAGATCGTGCCGCGCCGCATGGTGCTGTCAATCGACGACAAGATGGCGTTCACGCCGATGGAAATGGGCTTCCGCATGGCTGGCACGGTCGAACTCGCCGGTGTCGATGCGCCGCCGAACTACAAACGCGCCGACAAGCTGCGCGCCGTGGGCAAACGTATTTTCCCCGGCCTCAATGACGAGGGCTATACCGAGTGGATGGGACATCGGCCCTGTACGCCGGACAGCCTGCCGGTCATTGATCGTTCGTCGAAGCACAAGAACCTGTACTTCGCCTTCGGTCACGGCCATCAGGGTCTGCTTGGCGCATCGCAAACCGGCAAGGTGATGGCCGAGATGTTCGGCGGCCGCACGCCGTCGATGGACCTCGCACCATTCCGCATCGATCGCTTCTGACGGGGCCGGCCATGGATGCCTCCAAGAAAGCGGCCGATCTGAGCGCGCAAACCGTCGAGTATCCCGCTCATGGCGGGCCGGTGCAGCTCTTCTATATGAAGCGCGGTACATGGCGGCGGCCGACCATCTCGCACGGCGAGGGCATCTATATGTGGGATACGGAGGGGCGGCGCTATATCGATGCGTCATCCGGTCCGGTCGCCACCAATATCGGCCACGGCAACAAGCGCGTCATCGCCGCGATGATGGCGCAGGCCAACAAGATCACCTTCGCCAATCGCAATGTTTTCGAAAACGAGCCGAACATCGCGCTCGCCAACACGATAACGGCTTTGGCGGGCAAAGGCTTCGAACGCGCTTTCTTCGTGTCCGGCGGCTCGGAGGCGAATGAGGCGGCGATCAAGCTGGCGCGGCACTATGCTGTGGTGTCGGGGCAGGCCTCGCGCTGGAAGGTGATCGCGCGCGACCCGAGCTTCCACGGCACGTCGGTCGGCGCCATGGCCGTGACGGGCGATCCGGTCGCCGAAAAGGTTTACGGCGCCATTGCCAAAATGATGCCCAAGGTGCCGGCGCCGTTCCGCTATCGCCTGCCGCCGAACCACGACGAAACGAGCTACGCGCGCAGCTGTGCACAGGCGCTCGAAGACCAGATCTTGAAGGAAGGGCAGGAGACGGTGCTCGCCTTCATCATGGAGCCGGTCGGCGGCCTTGCCACTGGCGCGCTTGTGGCGGTCGATGAGTATTACACCGCGATCCGCAAGATTTGCGACCGTCACGGCGTATTGTTGGTCTACGATGAAGTCATGAGCGGTGCCGGTCGCACCGGTACATTCCTCGCAGCGGATCACTGGCCCGATGGGCGGCCCGATATTGTCACGCTCGCCAAGGGCGTCGCCGCCGGTTACACGCCGATGGGCGCGGTGCTGGCGTCGGCTGAAATGGTCGAGTCGCTCGCCAATGCCGGCGGCTTCATGCACGGGCATACCTACGCGGCCAATCCGTTGTCCTGTGCCATCGGCGACGCCGTGTTGCAGGAAATGATCGACAAGGACATGATGGCTAATGCTGCGCGCATGGGTAAGCATCTGCGCAGGCGGCTCGAGGAACTCAAGAGCCGCAGTCCCATTGTCGGCGATGTGCGTGGCAAGGGTTTGTTGATGGCGATCGAGATCGTCGCCGACAAGGAGACCAAAGCCATCCTGCCGGCCGAACATCAGGCCGTATACCGATTGATGCAACTCGGCATGGAGCGTGGCCTGCTGCTTTATTCCCGCCGCACGGCGAACGGACTGCACGGCGAATGGTTGATGATGTCGCCGCCGCTGATCGTAACCGAAGAGCAGGTCGATGAGATTGTGGCTCTGCTTGGCGAAACTCTGGACGTTTTTGCATCGGAGCTGAAGAGAGCGGGGGCGATCAAGTGATGTTCGCCGCCCGACACGCGACTTTTTATATCTTCGTTCGTCCCTCTATTTCGTGCCAAGCTCGCGGCCGGGTGCGGAGGCGTTGGCCTCAATCGCGGAGAATGATGTCGTGAGTTTGGGTTCCCCGTCTTCAAAGGATCCGGCGATCACCGGTGTGCCGATTCATATCGAACGCTGCGAGCAGGCGTTTGGCAGCTTCGTGGCGCTGAAGGGCGTCAGTCTCGATGTTCGCGGTGGCGAGTTGGTCACCCTGCTGGGGCCGAGCGGCTCCGGCAAGACCACCTTGCTGCGCATTCTTGCCGGGCTGATCCAGCCGACCGGCGGTATCATCCGTATCGGCGGGCGGGATGTGACTTATCTGCCGGCCGAGAAGCGCGATCTCGGCATGGTGTTCCAGAATTATGCGTTGTTTCCGCATCTCACGATTTTCGAGAACGTTGCGTTTCCGCTGCGCGTGCGGAAAGTGGCGAAAGAAGAGATCAAGCGCCGCGTCAACGAAACTTTGGCGCTGGTCGGTCTGCCGGATCACGGTCAGCGTTTCCCCGGTCAGCTCAGCGGCGGTCAGCAGCAGCGTATCGCGATCGCGCGCGCGATCGTCTTCCGACCGGGCGTGTTGCTGATGGACGAGCCGCTGGGCTCGCTCGACAAGCGTTTGCGCCAGCAGCTCCAGGTCGAAATCCGGATGCTTCAAAAGGAAGTCGGCATCACGACGGTCTATGTCACGCACGACCAGGACGAAGCCTTCACGATCTCCGATCGCATCGCCGTCATGGAACGCGGCGAAATTGCCCAGATCGGCACGCCGAGCGAGATCTACCGTTCTCCCAGCAACCACTTCGTCGCTGACTTCGTCGGTGATCTCAATTGCTTCAAGGGCATCGTGCACACGAATGCCGGCCATTCGGTGTTGCGCACCGATAACGGCGTTGAGATCAAACTCATGGGGGCGGCCACTGCATCTGGCGCGGCAGTGACCTGCGGCGTTCGCCCGGAAAAGGTGCGCCTCGATCCAGGCGCTGATGAGAACGTCTTTTCGGCTGTCGTGCGTTCGGTAAGCTTCAAGGGCAATCATCACCGCGCCGAAATTACTCTCGCGGGCGGCGGCAATATTGTCGCGGACTTGCCGGAAAACTCCTCAATCAGGGAAGGTGAAAGCGTGCGCATCGGCTGGCGGGCCGAGGACATGCACATCTTCGCCGGATAAGATATCGGCGGCATTTCTCGGCCGCTATTGGCGCCGGTAGCTCGCTAAAAATCGGCGAGATTGTTGCGATTTAGCCGGCCCAAAGCTGGCCGCCCCCATCGACCCTCAGGACTTGTCCAGAGACGAAAGCTCCCATCGGGCCGGCGAAGAATTCCACCACGCGTGCGACTTCGTCCACCGTCGCAATGCGGTCGAGTGTGCCAGTTTCTGCCATGCGGGTTTGATCGACGACGCGCGTCGCGACGAAGCGTTCGGTGCGCGTGTCGCCCGGTGCGATGGTATTCACGGTGATGTCGTAAGGCCGTAGTTGGTCGGCGAGGCAGCGGGTGAAGTGCAGGGCGCCGGCTTTCGCCGTCGCGTAGATCGACGCATTGGTGCGGCCCTTGAAAGCGGCGACCGAGCCGATGGTGACGATGCGGCCGCTGCGGCGATCCATCATGCCTTTGGCGACCGTCTGGCAGACGAGGATGGTGCTGAGCAGATTCCGGTCTATCACCGCACGTACATCCTCGGGTTTGATGTTCACAACATCGTTCGGGTCCGGTTTGCCGCCCCTGGCCGCGATATCACCGCCGGCATTGTGAACGAGGATGTCGATGGGGCCGAGCTGCGAGGCGGCTGTGGCGACGACACGGTCGATGTCTTCGGACAATGTGAGATCGCCGAGGGTTTTCACGGTGCGGACGCCATGTTCGGACGCAATGGCCGTGGAGACATCGGTGAGCGTTTGCATGCCGCCGAATTCTGACGGGCCGTTCTCGCGCATGCCGTGGATGGCGACGTGGCACCCGAGGGCCGCGAGGCGCTCTGCGAATGCGCGGCCGAGGCCACGGCCTGCGCCGGTGACCAGTGCCACCTTGCCTTCGAGAAGTCGCGCGCTCATGAGCGAAACCTTTTAAGAGCGATATGGGTCAGCCGGAGGTGAGGGTAAGCCCGACGGCCAGAGTCTGCGCCAGACACATCGGGGCGACCATCGTTCGCAGGGACGGTTCCGGCATATCCGGAATTTCAAACACGACGGTCGCACCGGCAACGATCGGGCTGAGCAGGCTGTCGGTGATTGAAATGGCTGGCACACCCAGCGCCGCAATTTCCGGAAAGAAGTGCGCAGTGTCCGGATTGTAGGTGTTGAAGCTGATGGCGACCAGCGCGTCCTGCGGCGTGGCTTGCAGTCCCTGATCCAGAATGGCGCTGCCGAGGCCATCCAGCATGACGACGCGGCGGCCGGATTTGCGCAGAACATAAGTCAGATGCGCGGCAACGGGGAAGGAACCGCCCAGACCCAGCACATAGATATTACGCGCCGATGCCAGGATATCGATGGCGCGGGCCAAATCCTTTTCGTTGACACGGTCCTGGAGGCTTTCCAGCGACACGATGCCTTCTGTCGCGAAACGCGCCAGCACGGAGCCCGGTTTGTTGGGGGCGTCGAAGCCGCCGTCGCGCCGCATACGCGTGATGCGTTCCTTGTAGCTGGGTACGACATTGTCCACGAGTTGCGCGCGGAAGACCTGCTGCATCTCTGTA
>DATMEX010000072.1:0-29502 GCA_035556455.1 Pseudolabrys sp. | reverse complement strand
CCCGGCGGAGGCGGCGCGTGAGGGCTGCGGCCGGGTCTGCGGCCTGCTCACCGGCCCGGGCGCCGGCGGCTGTGGCGCCGCGGCGGGGCTTTGGGCATTGCCGTTGTCGTCCCAGCCGCCACGCGGCACCGGCACCGCGATCGCCTCGGCCGGCTGCGGCTTGGCGGCAAACTTCTTGACCGCGGCCTGGGCAGCCGTGAGGTCGTCGGGTTCGAGACGGTCGCCGATCTCGTCGCGCTTCTTGGCCGCCTCGCGGTCGCCCTGGGCGGCAGCCAGCGCGAACCACTTGTAGGCTTCGGTAAAGTTCTTTTCCGTGCCGAGGCCGCGGGCGCAGAGAATGCCGAGATTGTATTGGCTGTCGCCGACGCCGTGGTCGGCGGCCTTACGGAACCACTGCGCTGCGGTGCCGTAATCGGGGCGGCCGTCGATGCCTTCGGCATACAACACCGCCAGATTGTGCATCGCCTTGGCGTGGCCGGCGGCGGCGGCGGCAACATAAAGCTTGCGGGCCTGGCCAAGGTTCTTTTTTACGCCCTGGCCCTTTTCCAGCATGCTGGCATAGCGGAATTGCGCCGGGACGAGGCCCTTGCTGGCAGCGCGCTCGAACCAGCGGGCAGCTTCCTCGGGATTGGCGGCAATGCCGCGGCCTTCCGCGAAGCGCTGCGCCACTTCGTAGGCCGCGACGGCATCGCCGCCAATGGCCGCTTCGCGCAGCCGGGCGCCGCCGATGGCGATCGGCAATTCGACCTCGCCGTAGGGGCCCGACGGCTTGGGCCTGGAAGCACGTGGCGAAATGCTGCCGGTCACGTCATTGGCCGGAGCCGCGTTGTTCGGCGTGCTGCGCGGCGGCGGATTGAGCGCCGGGGCGGACAGCAACGACGAATTGTCGGTCCCGGGCAGCACGCCGGGCGTCACGTTGCGGACCGCGCCGGTCCCCGGCGTTGTGCCGGTTACGGTGCCGATGCCGTCGAACGGCTTGATCGGGGCGGTCAGCGAGTGCGTGACCAGCGGGTCGTCGGCGGTCGTCTGCGGCGGCGTTGTGACGCTGCTGCCGGCGTTCTGCGCTGTTTGCGGGGACGTGAAATTGAAGAACTTGCTGGCGATCTGGATGCCGCCAATGATGACGGCCACCAGGCTCGCGGCGATGAAGACCGATTTGACCTTCTTCATCACCGAAGCGCGCAGCGACGGCGCGGCGTCCTCGTCATCGGCCATGTATTCGGGAAGATCGGGCTCGGGCGCGCGCAGCTTGTCGGCCGGTTTGGCCGACGGTTTACCCGACCGCATCGCGATCTGCGCGGCGCGGCGCGCGGCGGCGATGAAACCTGATTTGCTCTCGGGCTCGGCTTCCAGTTTCGACCGCGCGGGGCCGAGCGCGGCTTCGGAAGCAGCGATGCGGGCCGCATGGCTGCCGGCAAAGCGCGGCGGCATCGAGCCGGGCTCGATCGGCATATCGGGCGGCAGATCGGGATTGATCGGCAGACGCGCGGCCGGCGGCAGGCGGCGGGCCGCCTGCTGCGGCGCGGGCTGCCCACCCGGTTGAGGCGCCGCTTGCGGCTCCGGCCTCTGTCCCGGCTGCTGCGCCAGCACCGCCGCCAGTTCCGGCGCGGGCTGCTGCGGATAAGGGCGCGGCGGCAACCGCGCCGGCTCGGGCTGCGGCGCTTCCATGCGCTGCGGTGCCGGTGGCGCTTCCATGCGCTGAAGCGTGGGCTGCGGGGGCGCGGGCTGGGGTGCCTGCGGCGGCTCATCGATCACGACGCGCGCGGCGATCCGGCCGACCGGCTGGGTCAGCTCCATCGCCTCGTCGTAGGCCATCGGACGTGGCTCACGCACGCCCTTTTCGATGGTGGCCAGACGATCGACGACGATGCCGAGCGTGCCATGCATGGCGTCGAGCGCCGACTGCGTGCGCGCCAGTTGCTCCTGCAGATGGGCCACATGCGGCGCGTTTTCTTCGCGCACGGCGCCGGGATTCTTGTTAGCGCGCAGTTCCTCGATATGCACGAGGAGATCGCCAAGGCCGCGCTCAATGGCCTCGAGATGGCCGAGCCGCGAATCCGAGGCATCGAGTCGCTGCACGAGCGCGACGATCTGGTTCTCGAGATGGCCGACGGCAACATTATCGCCGCGCGATTGCTGGATTTGCTCGATCTTGTCGGACAGCGACTCGACCAGCGCTTCCAGGCGCGGCGGCACGACGGCGCCGTTCTGCGAGCGGGCGGCAAGCGCCTCGGACAGGGCGCTGATGCGGTGTTCGAGATTGTTGAGTGCGTCCTGGGCGCCGCCCATGGCGAAGTGGTCGACCTTGTCGCCGAGCTCGGCGACCTGCGCGGCGAGGCGGCTGATCGCGTCGTTCGAGGCGACGTGGCCGGTCATCTCGCGCAAGGTGGTGATGGCGCGCTCGAGCTGGCCGAGCATTTCCGGATCGCGGCGGGCCACGATCATGTCGATCTTGTGCGCGAGGCCGTCGACCGCCTCGTTGAAGCCGACCAGGTTTTCCGCCGGCGTCAGGCCGCGCAGCGCGTCGCGCACTTCGGCAAGGCCGTGCTCGATACCGCCCAGCGCGCCGGCGTCGCCGCCGTTCTGCCGGCCTTCGGCAATGCGCTGGGTCAGGCCCTGGATCTGCCGCTCGATGGCGTCGATCGCCTGGCGTGGCATGGCATCGTTGAGCGCCCGGCCGATGTCGCCGAGTTCGGCGCGCAGGGCGTTGATGGCGTCCTCGACGCCGGGGCGGCGCAAGGTCTCGATCTGATCGGTGATCTGCTTGAGGTGCTCTTCGAGGCCCGACAGGTCCTGCGTCGGCACCGCCGGGACGTAAGCGGGGGCGGCCGGCGCGGTGACGACATGCGGCAGCGGCGGGCTCGGCGGCGCCATCGGCGCTGGCTGCGGCGCAATGCCGTTCAGGCTGCGCTGGCGGGCGGCGATGTCGGCGACGGCGCGATCCAGCCCGAGAGGCTGCGCCGGCATTGCCGGCGGTTGCGGCGTGGCCGGCCGCGCCATCGGCGACGGCTGCATCTGTGGCGGCATTTGCGGCGGGTTCGGCCAGGCCGGGGCCTGCGGCGCGAGCGGCGGCGCGTACGGCGCCATCATGCGCGGCAACTGGGCCAGACTCTCGATGCGCTGATCGAGCCGGGCGATCAGCTGGACGAGCTGGTCGTTGTTGGGGCTGGCGGGGGCGCGGTCGCGGCGCGGCGCATAGGCTTCCGGCCCCTTGCGGGAAAACTGGTCGAGCCGGCGGGTGATGTCGTCCAGCCGTTCATGAACGGAGGACATGTCTTGGGCGCCGTACTCGTCCTCGTCGTCGCTTTCACTGGCCTGCTGGAGGATGACCGAATTCAGCCACTCGCCCAAAGGCATGCCGGACCGGCGAGCCGCTTCCTTGGCAGTCTCGCGGGCTTCGGGCCGTATGCCTTTGACACTCCACGGGACACCAAATTTCATTCTCACACCCAACGTCGAGGTGGAGGCGTAAGGGGACCAGCTCTCGTGACTGAAAGCCGATTTCGCCGGGGAACGACCACCGGGCCCGCTATGGGCCACCCGCCGACTTTTTGCCCTTTACGGTAAACAGCGGGTTAACATTCGGCCAAACTGCTGGAGTTTCGTTAGGAATTCGCCCGGCGCCGGCTGGCGCGGGTTCCGTTTAGTGCGGTTGTAAACCGGCTGCGGCACAATGACGGGAGACGCTGATTCTGCCTTGGCGACGCCGGGGTCAACGCTTAGCTGCCTCATGGGAACTTCAAACGAGCCGGCCGCTTTCCTGACGGGCGCTGACCGCCCGGGAAATGCCTGAGGCCGGACGCCGGGGAGAAAACGATGCCGATCTACAAAGCGCCTGTCGACGACGCGCTGTTCCTGCTCAACGACGTCTTCCACATCGAGCGCTACGGCAATCTGCCGGGCTTCTCCGACGCTTCGCCGGACGTGGTCGAGGCGATCCTGCGCGAGGCCGCCAAGCTGTCCGAGGACGTTCTCACCCCGCTCAACCGTGTCGGCGACAAGGAAGGCTGCAAACGCTCAGCCGACGGCAGCGTGACGACGCCGACCGGTTTCAAGGATGCCTACAGGCAGATCGTCGAGGGCGGGTGGATCGGCATTTCGGCGCCGCAGGAATTCGGCGGCCAGGGCCTGCCGATGACGATCACCGAGATCGTCAACGAGTATTTCTGCTCGGCCAATATGGCCTTCGCCATGTATCCCGGCCTGACGCAAGGCGCGATCGCCGCGCTGATCGTCCACGCCAACGACGCCATCAAGCAGAAATATCTGCCGAAGATGATCGAAGGTGTCTGGACCGGCACCATGAACCTGACCGAGCCGCATTGCGGCACCGATCTCGGTCTCTTGCGCACCAAGGCGGTGAAGCAGGGCGACGGCTCCTACAAGATCACCGGCACCAAGATCTTCATCTCTGCCGGCGAACACGACATGTCGGACAACATCATCCATCTGGTGCTGGCGCGCATCGAAGGCGCGCCCGCGGGCACCAAGGGTATTTCGCTCTTCGTGGTGCCGAAATTCATGGTCGGTGACGACGGCTCGGTCGGTGAACGCAACGGCGTCTCGTGCGGCTCGCTCGAAGAGAAGATGGGCATCCACGGCAACTCGACCTGCGTGATGAACTACGACAACGCGGTGGGCTGGCTGGTCGGCGAGGAAAATCGCGGCCTCAACGCCATGTTCGTGATGATGAACGAGGCGCGGCTCGGCGTCGGCATTCAGGGCCTTGCCTTGTCCGAGGTCGCCTATCAGAACGCTGTGGTCTACGCGAAGGAGCGCCTGCAGGGCCGCGCCATCACCGGCGCGAAATTCCCTGACAAGGCCGCCGATCCGATCATCGTGCATCCGGACGTGCGCCGCACCTTGATGACCATGCGCGCCTTCAACGAAGCGGCGCGCGCGCTGGTGCTGTGGGCCGGTCTCAAGAGCGACGTCGCACACCGCTCCGGTGACGCCAAGGAGCGTCAGGCCGCCGACGATGCGCTCGGCCTGATGACGCCGGTGATCAAGGGCGTGATGACCGATGTCGGCTTCGCCAACACGGTGTCGGCGCAGCAGATGTATGGCGGTCACGGCTACATCGCCGAGCACGGCATGGAGCAGTTCGTGCGCGATGCGCGCATCGCCATGATCTACGAAGGCGCCAATGGCGTGCAGGCCATGGATCTCGTCGGCCGCAAGCTCGGCAAGGACGGCGGCCGCGCGCTGATGACGTTCCTGGGCGAGGTCGGCGCCTATGTGAAGGACAAGAGCGCCGACGAGACCATGAAGCCGCTGGTCACCGCGCTCGGCAAGGGCGCGAACGATCTGCAGCAGGCCTCGATGTGGTTCATGCAGAACGCGATGGCCAAGCCGGATAACGCCGGCGCGGGTGCCACCGATTATCTGCATCTCTTCGGTCTGGTGGCGCTCGGCTATATGTGGTGCCAGATCGCCGACGCCGCTCAGGCGAAGATCAAGGCCGGCGGCGACGCCGCGCGCTTCAACGCCAAGCTCGTCACCGCGCGCTTCTACATGGAGCGCATCATGCCGGAGACGGCGACGCGCCTTGCCCGCATCCAGGCGGGCGCGGCGAGCACGATGGAATTGCCGGCGGAGGCGTTTTAGTTCGTAGCCCGGGTGGAGCGAAGCGCAACCAGGGTTTCGCTGCGCTCCACCCGGGCTACAATTTAAGCCGTCGCCATTGCACCGCGGCGCGAGCGCATCAGCAGCCAGATCATGATCGTGACGTTGATGGCGTTGAAGGCGATGCCGTTGAGGAACGCCGCCTGATACGAGCCGGTGAGGTCGAAGATCTTGCCCGACATCCAGCCGCCGATCGCCATGCCGGCGACGGTGGAGAAGATGACGAGGCCGACGCGCGTTGAGGCTTCCTTCGGCGAGAAATATTCGCGCACGATGACCGCATACATCGGCACGATGCCGCCCTGGAACAGGCCGAACATCGCCGAGATGATGTACAGCGAATAAAGCCCGTTGAACGGCAGATAGAGAAACAGCGCGACGCCCTGCGCCACCGAGCCGATCAGCAGCGTGCGCACGCCGCCGATCCTGTCGGCGACGAAGCCGGAGCCGACGCGGCTGATGATGCCGAGCGCCAGCATTCCTGACAGCATTTCCGCGCCGCGCGCCGCGCCGTAGCCGAGATCGGCGCAATAGGCGACGAGATGCACCTGCGGCATCGCCATGGCCACGCAGCAGCATACGCCGGCAATGCACAGCAGGATCTGCAGCGTGCGCGGCGAGAATGGGCTCTCGGCGCGACGGCGTTCGTCATCGGTAGTGGTGGCATCGCTATGACCTTCGACCAGCTTGCGCCGCATCACCAGAATGAGCGGGAACATCGCGAAGACGAGAAAGATGCCGATGCCGATATGGGTGGCGCGCCAGTCGCTGACTTCAATGAAATGCGAGACCACCAGCGGCCAGAACGTGCCGGCGAGATAATTGCCGGTCGCGGCGATGGCCACGGCGCGGCCGCGGCGCCTCGAGAACCAGTGCGACATGTCGGCCATCAGCGGGCCGAACGATGTCGAGCAGCCGACGCCGATCAGCAGACCGTGCGCCAGCGCGACCTGCCACAGCGAGCCGGCGAGGCCGGTGAGCACATAGCCGATCGCGAGCATCACCGTGCCGAGCGCCATCGGCAGCGCGATGCCGAAGCGGTCGGCGAGCCGGCCCATGACGACATTGCCGACGCCGAAGCCGAGCATGGTCATCGTGAACGGCACCGAGGCCGAGGCGCGATCGACGCCGAATTCGGCCTGCATCGCCGGCAGCGCCACCACGACCGACCACATGCCGACGCCGCCCAGAGTGCTGAGCATCAGGCCGGCGGCGAGACGCCGCCAGGCGTAAGGCGATTCGACGCCGTAGGCGGCGGAGGATTCAAGCGTGGCATTCATGGGAGCGCACCCGGCAAGGCGATGGCGCGTGTTAGCACGCGAACGAAGTTACCGAAACGCCGGCATCACCTCTTTGGCAAACAAATCGATCGAATGGGTTGCATCAGCAAAGCTCATGTCGCCGAACACCATCTGGCACAGCACATAGTTCACACCGGCTTCGCGCTCGAGCCTGCTCATGTAGTCTCGCACGGTGGCGGGCGAGCCGGCGACGCCGTGGCCGATGGCGGCGAGTTCGGCGAAAGTCTGCGGATAGATGCTTTTCAGCGTGAAATCCTGGCCGGCGTGCCGCCACAGCCAGTCCATCGACTGCCGCCAGGTGGCATAGGCGTTATCGGCGATCCGCCGCGCCTCGGCGTCGGTATCGGCGACGACGACATGCCGCGTGATGCCGATATGCGGCAGTGCAGCATCGTCGCGGCCCAGCGCGCGCCAGTCATTGCGGTAGCGATCACTGATGGCGCGGGCGCGGTCGGCCGGCCCGAGCGACACGACGTTGATCGACTTCGGCACGGCCCACGCGATAGCGTCCGGGCTCGGCGCGCCGTACCACAACGGCGGATGCGGCAGTTGGGCGGGTTTGGCCTGCACCACGTAGTCCTTGAAGGTGAAGAACTTGCCTTCGAAGTTGACGACATCGCTCTCGAAGGCGCGCATCAGCACGGCGAAAGCTTCGTGATAGAGCGGCGAAGCATGGGTGGGATCGATCCCATAACGCTCGTGCTCGACCAGCGCGCCGCCGCGGCCCACACCCACCATAAGGCGGCCGCCACTCATGTGGTCGAGCATGCAGATTTCTTCATACACCCGCAGCGGGTGATAGAGCGGCAGCACATAGACCAGTGGGCCGAGGCGCAAGGTCCGCGTGCGCTGGATCGCCGCAGCGAGAAATACGCTAGGGCTCGCCGCCAGCCCGAGCGGGGTCGAATGATGTTCGGCCAGGTGATAGCCGGCGAAACCCGCGCGTTCGATCGCTTCGACCAGCCGCAGCCTTTCCTCGAAGAATGTGCCTAAGGGCGCGCCATTGCTGTCGAGATGATCGAATACCGAGAATTTAAGCATGCTGGGTCGTTTCCGTCCGGTGAGCCTGCGGCTAAGGCGTGACGAACGCCGGGAATGCCGCTATTTTGTGAGGAAGCCGACATCAACCGAGCGGCTGTTGGGGAGGAATCTCGATGAAGAAGACTGGTCTGGTATTGGCGGCCGCGCTCCTGGCTGCGTCGGCCGTATCCTCGGCCTCGGCACAGGACACCGTCAAGATCGGTTTGATCATGGCCTATTCGGGCCAGTTCGCCGACACCGCGGCGCAGATGGACAACGCGGTCAAGCTGTACATGAAGCAGCATGGCGACACCGTCGCCGGCAAGAAGATCGAAATCATCCGCAAGGACACCGGCGGTCCGAACCCGGATGTCGCCAAGCGTCTGGCGCAGGAACTCATCGTTCGCGACAAGGTGGACATTCTCGCCGGCTTCACGCTGACGCCGGAAGCGCTCGGCGCCGCCGGCCCGTCCGAGGAAGCCAAGAAGTTCATGGTCGTCATGAACGCGGCGACCTCGATCATCACCACCAAGTCGCCCTATATCGCGCGCACCTCGCTCACCATTCCGCAGCTTGAGGACACGCTGGGGCGCTGGGCGGCCAAGCAGGGCACGAAGAAGGCCTACACCATGGTCTCCGACTATGGTCCGGGCATCGACGCCGAAACCTGGTTCCACAAGGGCTTCAAGGCGGGCGGCGGCGAGATCGTCGGCTCGGTGCGCATGCCGGTCGCCAACCCGGACTTCTCGGCCTTCGTGCAGCGCGCCAAGGACCTCAACCCGGAATCGATCTTCATCTTCATCCCGGGCGGCGCGCAGCCGGTCGCGATCGCCAAGGCGTTGCAGGAACGCGGCGTTGACCCCAAGAAGGTCAAGGTCATGGGCCAGGGCGAACTGACGATGGATGACGTCGCGCTCAAGAACATGGGCGACGCCGGCCTCGGCATCATCACGGTCTTCCACTACGGCTGGGAGCACAAGTCGAAGATGAACGAGGAGTTCGTGAAGGCTTACAACGCCGAGTTCAAGCGCAACCCGGACATCTTCTCCATCGGCGGCTGGGATGGCATGCACCTCATCTACGAAGCGCTGAAGAAGACCGGCGGCAAGGCCGACGGCGACTCGCTCATCGGCGCTGCCAAGGGCATGGCCTGGGAAAGCCCGCGCGGCCCGATCTCGATCGATCCGGAAACCCGCGACATCGTGCAGACGGTCTACATCCGCCGCGTCGAGAAGGTGAACGGCGTCAGCCAGAACGTCGAGTTCGACAAGATCGAGAAGGTCAAGGACCCGGCGAAATAACCTTCGGGTAACGCGAAGCAATACCGTCCGGGCGGGGGCCACGTGGCCTCCGCCCGAACTATTTTTCGCGCTTGTGCAGGGCCGGAATGCTCTCGCGCCGGCCTCCCGGGCGCACTATTCTCTCCGGCAAACAAACGACTCGTCGGGAAAGTCCGCCCATGGAAGCGCTCAATCTGCCCCGTCCGTCCTGGATGACGGAGGATCTGGTCCTGCTCGAGGAGCAGGCCCGCCGTTTTATTGCCGATGAATACGCGCCGCATCTCGACGCCTGGCATGAGGCCGGCATCTATCCCCGCGATGTCTGGACCAAGGCCGGCGAGGCCGGTCTGTTAGGGGCGTCGCTGCCGGAAGAATATGGCGGCGCCGGCGGCAACTTCGGTCATGAGGCCGTCATCTACCGCGAATACTCGCTCGGCGGTTTCGACTCCTTCGGCGCGCCGCTGCATTCGGGCATCGTCGCGCCTTACATTCTTCACTACGGCACCGAAGAGCAGAAGCAGCGCTGGCTGCCCAAGCTCGCCTCCGGCGAGATGATCGGCGCCATTGCCATGACCGAGCCGGGCACCGGCTCCGATTTGCAGGGCGTGCGCACCAAGGCGGAGAAGTCCGGCAACGGCTATGTGCTCAACGGCTCCAAGACCTTCATCACCAACGGCCAGCACGCCAATCTCATCATCGTCGTCGCCAAGACCGATCCCTCGGCCGGCTCGAAGGGCGTGTCGCTGATGGTGGTCGAGACCGACAACGCGCCCGGCTTCCGCCGTGGCCGCAAGCTGCAGAAGCTCGGCATGGACGCCGCCGATACGTCCGAACTGTTCTTCGACGACGTCAAGCTGCCGGCCGAAAATCTGCTCGGTACCGAGACCGGGCAGGGCTTCTATCAGCTGATGAAAGAGCTGCCGCAGGAGCGGCTGATTGTCGCCATCAACGCCGTGGCCATGATGGAACGCGCGCTCGCCCTGACGATTGACTACGTCAAGCAACGCAAGGCCTTCGGCAAGGCCATCCTCGAGTTCCAGAACACCCAGTTCGAACTGGCCGCCTGCAAGACCGACGCCACCATCGCCAAGGTCTTTCTGGACCATTGCATCGGTTTGCACATCGAAGGCAAGCTCGACACCGTGACCGCCTCGATGGCTAAATATCGTCTCACCGATACGCTCGGCCAGTTGCTCGACCGCTGCCTGCAGCTGTTCGGCGGCTATGGTTTCATGGACGAATATCCGATCTCGCGCCTCTACCGGGACGCTCGGGTGCTGCGTATCTATGCCGGGACGAACGAGATCATGAAATTGCTGATCGCGCGGAGTCTGTAGCTTTCGCCGCCTATAACGCTGTCATGGCCGGGCTTGGCCCGGCCATCCCGATCAGGGGCGCAGTGCCTTCCTAAGCGGGATGCCCGGGACAAGCCCGGGCATGACAATCGAACGATTGGAGCGAGGAATATGCCCGACGCATTCATCTACGACGCCGTCCGCACGCCGCGTGGACGTGGCAAGTCCGACGGCGCGCTGCACGAAGTCACCGCGCTCAATCTCGCGGCGCAGGCGCTGTCCGCCATCAAGGAGCGCAACAAGCTCGACGCGCCTGAGGCGGTCGACGATGTCGTGCTCGGCTGCGTCGATCCGGTCGGCGAGGCCGGCGGCGATATCGCCCGCGTCGCGGCGATCATGGCCGGCTTCGGCGAGAAGGTGCCCGGCATCCAGATCAACCGCTTCTGCGCCTCCGGCCTCGACGCGGTCAACTTCGCCGCGGCCGAGGTGATGTCCGGCCAGCACGACATGACCATCGGCGGCGGCGTCGAATCCATGAGCCGCGTCGGCATCGGCGCGTCGGGCGGCGCCTGGCCGGTCGATCCGTCGATCGCGCTCAAGTCTTACTTCGTGCCGCAGGGCATTTCCGCCGACATGATCGCGACCAAATACGGTTTCTCGCGCGACGACGTCGATGCTTACGCGGTCGAAAGCCAGAAGCGCACCGGCCGTTCCTGGGACGAAGGGCGCTTCAAGAAATCGGTGGTCCCGGTCAAGGACGTCAACGGCCTGACCATCCTGGACAAGGACGAGCACATGCGTCCGTCGACGACGATGCAGACGCTCGCCGCGCTCAACGCGTCCTTCGTGCAGATGGGCGAGATGGGCGGCTTCGATGCCGTGGCGATCCAGCGCTATCCGGAATTCGAGTCGATCGACCACGTCCACACGCCGGGCAATTCGTCCGGCATCGTCGACGGCGCCGCCGCGGTGCTGATCGGCAATGAGGAAGCCGGCAAACGTAACGGTCTCAAGCCGCGCGCGCGCATCAAGGCCTTCGCCAATATCGGCTCCGAGCCGTCGATCATGCTCACCGGCCCGGTGCCGGTGACCGAGAAGGTGCTCAAGCGAGCCGGCATGTCGATCGGCGACATCGATCTGTTCGAGCTCAACGAAGCTTTCGCCTCGGTGGTGCTGCGCTACATGCAGGCCTTCGACATTCCGCACGACAAGATCAACGTCAATGGCGGCGCCATCGCCATGGGCCATCCGCTGGGCGCGACCGGCGCGATGATCCTCGGCACCGTGCTCGACGAACTGGAGCGCTCCGGCAAGGAAACCGCGCTGATCACTCTGTGCATCGGCGCCGGCATGGGCACGGCCACGATCATCGAACGGGTTTGACATCTTGATGCACGGCGCAACTTTTCCCCTCCCCCCGCGCAGCGGTGGGGAGGGGTCAGGGGTGGGGGGCAAGTCAAGGCTCATGCCTCGCAACGAGCAGGAATGTGCGACTGACCGGCGCGTGCCGCGGGCGCGGCAACTCCGCCGCGATATGACCGATGCCGAGCGCCGGCTGTGGTGGCACCTGCGGCGGCTACGTGCGGGCGATGGTCATTTTCGCCGCCAGGCGACGATAGGGCCTTACTTCGCCGATTTTGCGCATCATCAGGCGAGGCTTGTCATCGAGCTGGATGGCTCCGGCCACATGGCCGGGCAAGCACTGTCGCATGATGCCAAGCGGACGCAATATCTCGCCGATCACGGCTACCACGTGCTTCGGGTCTGGAATGGTGACGTGCTCGCGAACACCGAAGGCGTGATGACTTTGATCTTCGAAGCGCTGGCTTCGCGATTGAAAGCGGCCCCCCACCCCTTACCCCTCCCCACCACGCGCAAGCGCGCGCGGGGGGAGGGGAAAAACCAATCAACGAGCTATCGAGAGGAAAACACATGACCGCTTTCAAGCTCGACATCGACGCCGACGGCATCGCGCTGATCACCTGGGATATGGCCGACCGCTCGATGAACGTCATCACCATGGACGTGATCGAGGAACTGTCCGGCCTCGTCGACAAGGTGGCGGGCGACGCCGCCATCAAGGGCGCCGTCATCACCTCCGGCAAGGACGCCTTCTGCGGCGGCGCCGATCTCACCATGCTGGAAAGCATGGGCGCCATCTACGCCGACAAGGTGAAGAAGGAGGGCGAGGTCGCTGCCGCGCAATACGTTTACGAAGAAAGCTCGAAGCTGTCGCAGCTCTATCGCCGCCTCGAGAAGAGCGGCAAGCCGTGGGTCTGCGCGCTCAACGGCACGGCGATGGGCGGCGGCTTCGAACTGGCGCTGGCCTGCCATCACCGCGTTGCTTCCGACAATCCGAAGACGCGGCTCGGCCTGCCGGAGATCAAGGTCGGCCTGTTCCCCGGCGCCGGCGGCACGCAGCGCGTCGTGCGCATCATGCCGCCCGCCGATGCGCTGCAGTTCCTGCTCAAGGGCGACCAGCTCAAGGTCGATCGCGCCAAGGCGATGAAGCTGATCGACAATGTGGTGCCGCAGGACAAGCTGATCGAAACCGCGAAAGCCTGGATCAAGGCCGGTGGCAAGGCCGAAGCGCCGTGGGACGTGAAGGGCTACAAATTCCCCGGCGGCCTCGTTTACTCGAAAGCCGGCATGATGACCTTCCCGCCGGCCAACGCCATCTATCGCCGCGAGACCTACGATAACTATCCCGCCGCGCGCGCTATCATGCAGGTGGTCTATGAGGGCCTGCAGGTCGACATCGACACCGCGTTGCGCGTCGAGTCGCGGCACTTCGCCAAGATCCTGCGCTCGCCGGAAGCGGCGGCGATGATCCGCACGCTCTTCGTCAACATGCAGGACCTCAACAAGGGCGCGCGCCGCCCGGCCAGCGTGCCGGCGACGAACCTCAAGAAGATCGGCGTCGTCGGCGCCGGCTTCATGGGCGCCGGCATCGCGCAGGTCTCGGCCGCGGCGGGCTTGAGCGTCGTGCTGATCGACCGCGATCAGGAAACCGCCGACAAGGGCAAGGCCGGCCTGCACAAGGCGCTGTCGGACCGCGTCATGAAGGGCCGCATGAAGGGCGCCGAGCGCGACGCGCTGCTGGAAAAAATCGCCGCCACCGCCGACTATGCGGCGCTGAAGGATTGCGACCTGATCGTCGAGGCCGTGTTCGAGGACCGCAAGGTCAAGGCCGACGTCATCAAGAAGATCGAGGCCGTGATCGGCGACAAGGCCATCTTCGCCTCCAACACCTCGACGCTGCCGATCACGTCGCTGGCCGCCGAATTCAAGGAGCCGAAGCGTTTCATCGGCATCCACTTCTTCTCGCCGGTCGATCGCATGATGCTGGTCGAGGTCATCATGGGCAAGGAGACCGGCGACGCCGCGCTCGCCACCGCGCTCGATTTCATCCGCGCCATCCGCAAGACGCCGATCGTCGTCAACGATACGCGCGGCTTCTACGCCAATCGTTGCGTGCTCGCCTATATCCAGGAAGGCCATCTGATGTTCCTGGAGGGCATCCCGGCGGCGATGATCGAGAACACCGCGCGCATGGCCGGCATGCCGGTCGGCCCTCTGTCACTCAACGACGAGACCGGCGTCGATCTCGGCCTCAAGATCCTGCGTGCCACCGAGGCCGATCTTGGCGCGGGCTTCGTGCCGCCGGCGCAGAAGAAGCTGCTCGAGGACCTGGTCGAGAAGGAAGGCCGCTTCGGCCGCAAGAATGGCAAGGGCTTCTACGATTATCCGCAGGGTCAGCCCAAGAAGCTGTGGCCGGGCCTCAGCGATCTCGCGCCGAAAAAGCTGTCGCGCGAGGAGGTCGAGGCCATCGATGTCGAGGAGCTCAAGCAGCGCTTCCTCGTCGCTCAGGCGGTGGAGGCCGCGCGCACCTTCGAGGAGCATGTTGTCACCGACGTGCGCGAGGCCGATGTCGGCTCGATCCTCGGCTGGGGCTTTGCGCCCTTCACCGGCGGTGCGCTGTCCTACATCGACATGATGGGCACGAAGAGGTTCGTCGCTTTGTGCAGGAAGCTCGAAGCCAAATTTGGCAAGCGCTTCGCGCCGGGCAAGCAACTCGTCGAAATGGCCGAAAAGGGCGAGAGCTTCCACGCCAAATTCGCACCGAAGAAGAAAGCGGCGTAGGTTTCGTAGGAGCCGTCACGACCTGCATCTCCTCCGTCATGGTCCGCGCAGGCGGACCATCCAGCCCTTGCGGCACGCACGACGCTTCGCGGTGAAGCGCTGGATCGCCCGCCGTCGCGGGTAATGACACATAAACGCCGTGCGCAGTTGACGTCGTCGTCCGCGCAGACTGACGATCCGGCGCCATGGGAAGCGCGCGCCATTTTTGGGTTTACATATTGGCGAGCCGGATCGGCGGAACGCTTTATATCGGCGTGACAAGCGATCTCGTTCGTCGCGTCTATCAGCACCGCGAAGGTATGGTGGATGGCTTCACCAAGAAGTACGATGTTCACCGGCTTGTTCACTTTGAACAATTCGACGATGCCGAGAACGCCATCAGGCGGGAGAAGCGGTTGAAGGCCTGGAATCGGGCTTGGAAAATCAGGTTAATTGAAGCCAACAATCCGAACTGGATTGATCTCTATTATCAGATTGCTCAGCCCTCGCCGTCATCGTAGCGCTGGATCGCCCGCCTTCGCGGGCGATGACGGGGCTGGGCGGTTGTCTCTCGCTGTCATGGTCGGCGCAGGCGGACCATCCAGCCCTTGCGGCACGCACGACGCTTCGCGGCGAAACGCTGGGTCGCCCGCCTTCGCGGGCGATGACGGCAGCGCTAAATCCGATACAGCCTCTTTGCCGTGTCGTGCAGCACGGCGCGGCGATCGGCTTCCGGGTACGAAGCGAGCGCGGCGCGGATTGCGGTGACGATCGAGGCATAGTCGGTCCACAGGCTTTCGACCGGGAAGTTCGAGCCCCAGACGCAGCGCTGCGCGCCGAACAGTTCCAGCGTCTCGCCGACGATGTCCGCGATGTGCTGCGGGTCGTTCTTGCGGATGAAGGTGCCGAGCCCGGAGAACTTGGTGTGCATGTTGGGCTCGCCAGCCAGCCGCTTCATGCCCTCGCGCCAGGCCTTGCGGCCCTCAGGCGAGCGATCCTCCAGCATGCCGGCATGCTCCAGCACGATGGTGGTGCCGGGGAACGCCTTGGCCAAAGCCGCGCCGTCGGCCATTTGCGAGGCGAACACCTGCAGTTCGAACAGCCAGCCACGCTCTTCGAGCAGCGCGAAGTTCCTGCGGAACATCGGCGTGTTCATCTGATCGGGCGTCGGCGCGAACTTGTATTGCGGGTTGGCATGCCAGTGCAGCTGCTGGCGCACGCCGCGCATCAGCTTTGACGCCTTGGCCTGCGCTGCCATCACCTGCGGCGCGTCCTCGTTCTGCAGATTGACGAAGGAGACGATGGCGTGCGGCCAGCCGCTGCGGCTATTGGCCTCCTGCACATACTCGACTTCCTCGACCTCGCGGCCCGGCAGCCAGTTGGTCTGCACATAGACCGATTTCACGACGCCGGTATCCTTGAGGTCGGCGAGGAAATCCTCGACCGGATAATCGCGGCGCAGCTTCTCGTATTCGCCGAAAATGCGCGGCACGGCCGGGCCCTGCAGCCAGGGCTGGTCGGCGTGACGCCAGATGTGATGGTGCGCGTCGATAATCGGTTCCATGGCAATTCCTTTACAGCAGCACGAGCGCAATCGACGGGAAGAGAACGATCAGGATCAGCACGGCCATCAGCGCGATAACGAACGGGAAAGCGCCGCGCGCCACTTCGTGCATGGTGGTGCCAGAAATACCCGTGATGACGAACAGGTTCAACCCGACCGGCGGCGTGATGGCCGCGATCTCGATGTTCAGCGTCAACACGATGGCGAAGTGGATCAGGTTGATGTCCAGCGCCTTCACGGTGGGCAGCAGCAGCGGCGTCACCACGGTGAGCAGCGTGAAGCCGTCGAGGAAACAGCCGAGCACCAGCAGCACGGCGTTGACTAGAAACAGGAAGCCGAGCGCCGACAGGTTGAGGTGGTTGATGAAGTTGACGATCGCGTCCGGGATGCCGGCCAGTGTCGCCACCATGCCGACGAACAGCGCGCCGGACAGGATGAACAGAATCGCGCCGGTCGAGCGGGCGCTGTCGATGAAGATGCCGGGCAGGTCGGACAGCGAGATGGTGCGGTAGACGAACATGCCGATCAGCAGGCCGTACACCGCCGATACGGCGGCGGCTTCGGTCGGCGTGAAAACGCCGAGATAAATGCCGCCGAGCACGATGGCCGGCATCAACAGGGCGGGGCCGGCGAACACGAAGCTCGCCCACACGCGCGCCAGCGAGAATGGCTGCGTCTCCTTGCCGTAGCCGTGGCGATACGAAATGGCGAAGGCGACGGCGCCGATGGCGCTCGCGGCGACGAGGCCGGGCACGACGCCGGCAAGGAACAGGTCTTTCACCGATTGCTGCGCCATTTCGGCGTAGATGACGAAGGTAACGCTCGGCGGAATGAGAATGCCGAGCGTGCCGCCCGCGGCCATCAGGCCCGCCGTGAACGGCCGCGGATAGCCGAGCCCGCCCATCACCGGGATCATCACGCGGCCGAGCGCGGCGGCCGAGGCCACCGACGAGCCTGTCATGGCGCCGAAGATGGCGGAGGCACCGCTGGCGCCGATCGAGGCGCCGCCGGAAACGCCGCCGACCAGGCTCTGCATCAGGTCGAACAGATATTTGGCGAAACCCGAGCGCAGCATGATGTTGCCGGCGAGGATGAAGAAGGGAATCGCCAGCAGCACGAAACTGTCCAGCCCGGAGAACATCGACTGCGCGACCTGCGTGAACGATGTCACCTGGAAGATGGCGACGGCGCCAAGGCCCGTCAGCCACAGCGCGAAGCCCACCGGGATGCCGAGAGCCAGCAGCCCGATCAGGCTGCCGATCAACATGAACGCCATCATGTCACGCCTCCACGCTGGCGACGTGCTGGGCCGGCTTGATGCCGATCAGCCTGAGTACCAGCCGCAGGCTCATCGCGCCGAAGCCGATGGGGATGATGGATTGCGCCGCCCAGAGCGGGAACGGCAGGTTCGAATGCGCGAAGGAAATTCCGAACAATGCCGATTCCTGAACGTATTTGTAGCCGAGCCACGTCGCCGACAGCGCGAACAACAGGCAGAGCAGATCGGACAACGTGTCCATCGCGGCCTGCGCCTTGGGCGGCAACATGGAGGTGAGCAATTCGACGCGAACATGGGCGCCGTCGCGCGTCAGGCCGATGGCGCTGATGTAGGTCATGACAATGAGCAGCACGCGGGACATCTCGTCGGTCCACAAATTGGACCGGCCGAAAATCCCGCGCACCGTCAGCTCATAGGCGACGACGCCGAGCACCGCCGCCAGCACGAGACCGGCAAGTCCGTCTTCGATACGTGCCAGTATCGCGCTGGCGCGGCGCAGGGCGTTCATTTCGCGTACTTCTCCAGACGAGCCAGCAACTCGGCGCCGATCTGGCCTTCGAACTGCTTCCACACCGGCTTGGTCGCGGCGATCCACTGCGCGCGCTCTTCCGGCGTCTGCACGTGGACGTTCACGCCGGCCGCCTTCATGGCCTCGATGGCCTTCTTCGACTCATTCTGGGCGCGTTCGCGGTGACGGGTAGCGACTTCCTTGGCGGTGTCCTCGATGATCTTGCGCAGGTCGGCCGGCACGCTCGCCCACCACTTGCCGTTCACCATCCACGGATAGAACGCCACGTAGTAGGTCGCGTAGGTGACGTGCTTGATGCTCTCGTTCCACTTATAGATCATGTAGTTGTCGGTCGGAACGTTGAGGCCGTCGATCAGGCCCTGCTGGATCGCCGGCGACAGTTCGACGAAGTTGAGCGACACCGGCGTTGCGCCGAGCGTCTGCAGCATGGCGAGGTTGACGCGGCCGAGGCCGCGCATCTTCAAGCCGGCCATGTCGTTCGGCTTGACCAGCGCCTTGTTCTTGGTGCCCGGCACCAGATAGTCGAACGGCAGCACGGTGATCAGCTTGGCGCCCTTGCCTTCGACTTCGGCATAGGCTTCCTGGAAGAAGCCGTCGTCGATGGCCTTGTAGAACGACTCCGTGGTCGGGAAGGCGTAGGGCAGTTCCGACACCGCGAGGCGCGGCGACAGCGAGCTCCAGTAGGCCGAGATCAGCGTCGACATTTCCGCATCGCCGCGCAGCAGCGCCTGCAACAGGTCGAGGCCCTTGTAGAGGCTGCCGGACGGGAACAGCTTCACCTCGACGCGGCCCTTGGAACGCTCTTCGACCAGTTTCTTGAATTCCTGGTTGGCGAGGCCGGGCGTGATGTCGAGCGAATATTCGACCGGGAAACGGATGGTGACTTCGGCGGCTTGCGCCGGGCTCGCGATCAGCGCGGCGGCGATGACGCCGGATGCCGCGATCGCCGCGGCAAAGCGTTTCAGCATGATAATCCTCCAGTACGTTGACGTTTCTTGGGACGTGGATTGTCGGCCGGCGGCGCGGACGCCGCCGGGTCTTGAGTTACTTGCTGTAGCTGCGGACCTTGTCCATCAGCTCCTTGCCGATGGTCGGCTCGAACTGCTTCCACACCGGCAGCGTCGCCTCGGTCCACGCCTTCTGCTCATCTGGCGTCTGGATATGCACATTGACGCCGTTCGACTTCAGGCCGGCCAGGGCCTTCTGCGTTTCCGCTTCCGAACGCGGGCGGTGATTGCGCGCCACTTCGATGGCGGTGTCCTGGATGATCTTGCGCAGGTCGGCGGGGAGGCCGTTCCACCACTTCGCGTTCACCATCCACGGGTAATAGCCGATATAGACCGGCGCGTAGGTGAGATGCTTCACCGACTCGTACCACTTGTAGGCCAGCATGATGTCGATCGGCGCGTTGAGGCCGTCGATCACGCCCTGCTGCAACGCCGGCGATAATTCGACGAGATTGAGCGACACCGGCGCAGCGCCGAGCGCCTGCAGGATCGCCGAGTTGGTGCGGCCGAGGCCGCGCATTTTCAGCCCCGCCATGTCGCGCGGCGCCAGCAGCGCCTTGTTGCGCGTGGCGATGCCGAAATGGTCATAGGGCATGATGGTGATCGGTTTGGCGCCCTTGGCCTCGACCTCGTCGTAGAGCTTCTCGATGAAGGCGGTGTCGTCGATGGCGCGGTAGAACGAGGCGCGGTCCGGAAACGCATAGGGCAGTTCGAACACCGCCACCTTGGGCGACAGCGCCGTCCAGTAGGCCGAGGTCAAGGTCGACATCTCGGCGTCGCCGCGCAGGATCGCCTGCACCAGGTCGAGGCCCTTGTAGAGGCTGCCCGACGGATAGAGCTTCACCTCGACGCGGCCCTTGGTGCGCTCCTCGACCAGCTTCTTGAAATCCTGGTTGGAAACACCCGGGGCGATGTCGATCGCGTATTCCACAGGAAAACGGATGGTGATTTCGGCCGCCTGGACCGGCGACAACAACATGCCAAGCGCTACGGCGCCGCTCAGCAACTTCCACATGTAGAATCCTCCACTCATATTCTTTTGATTGCTTAAAGGCTTGGGGTATTTCAGAATAGGTTTCGCAGATAGTCAAGATTTTCGAAAATCAGATGAGCCATGCGCCTGCCGGAGGGGCGGGCCTAGCCACGGTGCAAGAGCGATGTTCGGTTCGATGAAGTCGAATCCTGCGGACAAGAATGCCGTCTCGGCCCGAAGCCGCAGCGATGAGGCCTGGCAGGTCCTGCGCGACGCCATTTTCACCGGGCGCTTCGCGCCGGGAGCGCCGCTGCGTTTCGCCGAGATGCAGGCGCTGTGCGGCATGAGCGTATCGCCGGTGCGCGAGGCGCTGACGCGCCTGGTCACCGAAGGTCTGGTCGAGACGGAGCATAACCGCGGTTATCGCGTGGCGCCGCTCTCGCGCCGCGATCTCGAGGACCTCGTCCGAACCCGTATCCGCATCGAGGGCTGGGCCCTGCAACGTTCCATCGAAGTCGGCGACGAACGCTGGGAGGCGCAGGTGATGTCGAGCCTGCATCTGCTGACGCGGCTGCCGCGCCGCCGTGCCGGCGAGCCGCGCCTGATGGACCCGGAATGGGAGCGCCGCCACAACGACTTTCACCGCGCGCTGATCGCCGCCTGCGATTCACCGGCGACGCTGCAGATCTGCCGCTCGCTCAGCGAACGCGCCGACCGCTTCCGCCACATCTCGCTGGCGGTCGAGACCGGACCGCGCGACATCGACGCGGAGCACGAGGCCATCGCCAAGGCCGCGCTGGCGCGCGATGCCATCGCCGCGCAAGCCGCGCTGGCCACGCATTACGATCAGATGGTGACCTATCTGCGCGACCATCTCGCGGTGGAGTAGGGTCTCGTTTCTGACCTGACCGATAACACCGTTCGTCCCCGCGAAAGCGGGGACCCAGTCAGGACGGGCCCAACTCTTCACGCAGATCATTCCAACTGGGGTTGGCGCGTTCGATCAATTCGATTTTCCAAGCTCTATTCCAATTCTTGATCTGGCGCTCGCGTGTCAATGCGTCATAGCGGGTGTTGTGCACCTCAAACCAGACAAGCGACTTAACGCTGTAATCACGGGTGAACCCGGGCACAAGTCCCTCACGGTGTTGCCAGGCGCGCGCGATCAGGTTGTCGGTCATGCCCGTGTAGAGCGTGCCGTTCGTTTGCTGGCGAGCATGTAAACATAGAAAGCCATCGCTGCTCATCCTGGGTCCCCGCTTTCGCGGGGACGAGCGGAGGTGGGCTAGCTTCACGAACAAAATACCTGTCTCAGGGGGTAACGGTAAAACACCGTTCGTCCCCGCGAAAGCGGGGACCCAGTCTTTATAAATTCCCGCGGGGATAGCCTACATGACCACCGTCAGCCGCTTGGCGGCGCGGGTGATGCCGGTATAGAGCCAGCGCTGGCGCGATTCTTGAAACGCGAAGGACTCGTCGAACAAAACGACGTCGTCCCACTGCGAGCCCTGCGCCTTGTGCACGGTGAGCACATAGCCGTAGTCGAACTCGTCGTAGGGCTTGCGCTGCTGCCAGTCCATCTGCTCGATGCCGCCGGTGAAGCATTCCGGCCGCACCGAAACCTTGACGCCGCGTGTCGCCGTTTCGTCGTCGGGCATCAGGCGCAAGGTCATGATGCCGGTCTTGCGGCCGCTGCGTTCCTTCACGCTCCACAGGCCGCCGTTGAACAGCGCCTTCTTGCGGTTGTTGCGCAGGCACACCAGCTTGTCGCCGGCTTCCGGCATCGGGTCCTTGAAGCCGCGGCGCTCGCGCATGCGCTGGTTATAGGCGCGGCGCGTGTTGTTGCGGCCGACCAGCACCTGATCGGCATCGAGCACCCGCTGCGGATCGAGCTCGCTCTTGATGACCACCTCGGTCTCGCCATAGCGGCCGGGCTCGAGATATTCGCCGGCGCGGATGTCCATCGACAGGCGGATGATCGGATTGTCCTGCGCCTGGCGATGCACCTCGGTGAGCATCACGTCGGGCTCGTGCTCGGTGAAGAAGCCGCCGCCATTGGCGCCGGTGGTGATCGGCGGCAGTTGCGCCGGATCGCCCAGCACCAGAAGCGGGACGCCGAAGGAGAGGAGGTCGCGGCCGAGTTCGGCATCGACCATCGAGCATTCGTCGATGATGATGAGCGAGGCCTTCGAGGCCGGCGCTTCCTCCCACAAATCGAAGCTCGGGATTTCCTCACCGCTCTCGCGCGCGCGGTAGATCAGCGAATGGATGGTGGTGGCGCCGCGGCAGCCCTTGCCGCGCATCACGCTCGCCGCCTTGCCGGTGAAGGCGGCGAACTTCACCTCGCCGTCCACCGCCTCGGCGAGGTGGGTGGCGAGCGTGGTCTTGCCGGTGCCGGCAAAGCCGAACAGGCGGAAAATCTGCGGCGTCGAGCCGGTGCCGGGCTTGGCCTTGAGCCAGTCGGCGACGGCTTTGAGTGCGTCATCCTGATGGGGCGTGAATTGCATGGGGTGATGCTTAATGCATGGCGGCGACGGGTCCAAGAACAAATTGGCAACCGGGCGGGGCCGGCAATTTTTTGAAGTCGCCCCGTAGGCGCTCTGGTCGTCATCACCCGCGAAGGCGGGTGATCCAGCTCTTTCGGGTCTGGAGGGAAGTGCTGGATGGTCCGCTTTCGCGGACCATGACGGTGGAGGGGCGGAGGAATTCTGTCTTGACCATCGTCCCGTCTCAGTATATATTCCCAATCCTCTCCCTGTCCCATCCGGCGCCGTCATGACGCGCCGGGGCGGGCGGGAAGGGCGGGGCGCCGACAATGCGCCTCGTGACAATCGGGCCGGCCGGTGGCCGGTCTGATGGTGGAGCGCCGGGAGGCGCAGCGCCGCCGCATCGGGCCTCGCAAACCCGGCGCGATCCGGCGCGCGCGCCTCGAAGCAGGTCTCGCAAACCTCGCTTCGGTCCGGCGTGCGGCGGGGCCTCGCAAGCCCTGCCAAAAGGGGGTCTCGCAAACCCCCTGGCGCCTCCCGGCGCTCCATTCCCCTTGGGGGAAAAGGAAAAAGGGTGAGGCTCGGCCCGGGCCTTCCAAACAACAGGGTCGATCCCGCATGTCCGTTGCTTCCCTGTCTTGGCGCTGGCGAGCGGGCAACAAACTCCGTTCGTCCCCGCGAAAGCGGGGCCCCAGCTTTTGGTGGGGGAGGGCAACGGCTCAGGTGTCTCGCTTGACTCGTCTTTGTCGTTTCAATATTCGTTGAACTATGGAACAAAAAGATGCGGTCGCGGCGCTGGGCGCTCTGGCGCAGGACAATCGTCTCGGCGTCTATCGGTTGTTGGTGCAGGCGGGACCTGACGGTCTTGCTGCCGGGGCGATCGCCGACAGGCTCGATCTCGCGCCGAACACGCTGACCTTTCACTTCGATCGTCTGCGTGCGGCCGGACTTGTCACCGTGCGCCGCGACGGCCGCTCGATGATCTACGCCGCGCGCTTCGAGACCATGAATGCGTTGGTCGCCTATCTCACCGACAATTGCTGCGGCGGTGCGTCCGAGCAATGCGCGCCGGTCGCGGCCTGCAAGCCTTCCAGTAAACGCAGCAAGCAACCAGCCTCATGAGCATTCGCATGTCAGACCGCGTCTACAACGTGCTGTTCCTCTGCACCGGCAATTCGGCGCGCTCGGTGATCGCCGAAGCCATTCTGAACCGCGAAGGCAAGGGCCGCTTCAGGGCCTTCAGCGCCGGAAGCCAACCCAAAGGGCAAGTCAATCCGGGTACGATCAAGCTGCTGAGCCATCTCGGCTACGACGTCTCCAGCTTCCGCTCCAAGAGCTGGACCGAATTCGCGCAGGAGGGCGCGCCGCAAATGGATTTTGTCTTCACCGTTTGCGACGACGCGGCCGGCGAAGCCTGCCCGCTGTGGCCGGGCCAGCCGATGACGGCGCATTGGGGTGTGCCCGATCCGGCGGCGGCGAGCGGCAGCGAGGCCGAGATCGCGCTCGCCTTTGACGAGGCCTATCGCATGCTCGCTCGCCGCATCGAACTGTTCCTTGCGCTGCCGATCGCGAAGCTCGACAACATGGTGCTGCACAAGAAGCTCAAGGATATCGGTGCTTTGCAGTCTCCGTTCGTCCCCGCGAAAGCGGGGACCCAGTAAAAGTGCCCATTACATTTAATCTGGATTCCCGCTTTCGCGGGAATGAACGGAGTATAGGGTTACGCCACGAGGTTCAGTCGTGAGCAACGAACGTCCGCGCCGCCTGTTCGCCGAAGCGCTCGGCACGGCGTTTCTGCTGGCGACCGTGGTCGGCTCGGGCATCATGGCCGACAATCTTGCTGGCGGAAACGCCGCGCTGGCGCTGCTTGGCAATACCTTGCCGACCGGCGCGATGCTGGTCGTGCTGATCCTGATCTTCGGTCCCGTGTCGGGCGCGCATTTCAATCCTGCGGTCACCTTGGCCTTCGTCTTGCGCGGCGAGTTCGGCCGCGACGATGTGCTTCCTTACATCCTGACGCAGGTCGCCGGCGGTATTGTTGGCGTCATGATCGCGCATGCCATGTTCGATCTGCCGCTGATGCAACTGTCGATGAAGATCCGCTCCGGTCCGCCGCAATGGTTCGCCGAAACGGTCGCCACTTTCGGCCTGCTGCTGACGATCTTCGGTTGCCTCGCGCGGGCGCCGCTGGCGGTGCCTTATGCGGTCGGCCTCTACATCACCGCGGCCTATTGGTTCACCGCCTCGACGTCGTTCGCCAATCCGGCGGTCACGATTGCGCGGGCGCTGTCCAACACCTTCGCCGGTATTGCGCCGGCCTGCCTGCCAGGTTTCATCCTGGCCCAATTGGCGGGCATGCTGGTCGCGGTCGCCGCGGCTCGCCTGCTATGGCCCCGCGAAAACGCCGTGCCCGCCTGACGCCGGCCGGATTGCCCTTTGCCGCGCCGCATGGTTAGTTCGCGGCCCATTTGCCGGACCTTACCTGATGGCGCGCGACCAGATCGACATGACTCCCCTCGAGACGCGCGACGAACTCGTCGCCTGGCTCGAGGCGGGCTGCAAGCCGAAAGCCGAGTTCCGCGTCGGCACCGAGCACGAGAAGTTCGTCTTCACGCTGAATGATCACAAGCCCGTGCCTTATGCCGGGCCGCGCTCCATCCGCGCGCTGCTGGACGGCATGCACGGCCTGCTCGGCTGGGAGCCGATCATGGAGGGCGAGAACATCATCGGCATGTTCGACGTCACCGGCGGCGGCGCGATTTCGCTGGAGCCGGGCGGCCAGTTCGAACTGTCCGGCGCGCCTTATGACAACGTGCACCAGACGGCCGCGGAATTGTTTGCGCACCTGGCGCAAGTGCGTGAGGTGGCCAAACCGATGGGCCTCGGCTTTATCGGCCTCGGCATGACGCCGACCTGGTCGCGCGCCGACATGCCGGTGATGCCCAAGGGCCGCTACAACATCATGACGAACTACATGCCGAAGGTGGGCACGCGCGGCCTCGACATGATGTATCGCACCTGCACGGTGCAATCGAATCTCGACTTCTCGTCCGAAGCCGACATGGTCAAGAAGCTGCGCGTGTCGCTGGCGCTGCAGCCGGTCGCGACCGCGCTGTTCGCCAACTCGCCCTTCACCGAAGGCCGGCCCAACGGTTATCTGTCGGCGCGCTCGGAAATCTGGCGCGACACCGACAACAATCGCGCCGGCATGATTCCCTTCGCCTTCGAGGATGGCATGGGCTTCGAGCGCTATGTCGATTACGCCCTCGACGTGCCGATGTATTTCGTCAAGCGCGGCGACAGCTATATCGACGTCTCAGGCAAGTCGTTCCGAGACTTCTTCGCCGGCAAGCTCGACACGCTGCCGGGCGAGCGCCCGACCATCTCGGACTGGGCCAACCACTTGTCGACGATCTTCCCCGAGGTGCGGCTCAAGCGTTACCTGGAAATGCGCGGCGCCGACGGCGGCCCGTGGCGGCGGCTGCCGTCGCTGTCGGCCTACTGGGTCGGCATCTTCTATGACGACGACGCGCTCGACGCCTGCTGGCAGATGGTCAAGGACTGGACCGCGCAAGAACGCCAGAAGCTGCGCGATGACGTGCCGAAGCTCGGCTTCAGGGCCGAGATCCGCGGCCGCAATGTGTTGACCCTGGCGCAGGAAACCTTGCGCGTCGCAGCGCGCGGGCTTGCCCGCCGCAAGAGGCTCGACCGCAATGGCCGCGACGAGACGCGCTATCTGCGCCCGCTCGAGGAATCGATCGCGCGCGGCATCACGCCGGCCGAGGAGCTGCTGGAGAAGTACCACGGCGAGTGGGGCGGCAACGTCGATCGCATCTATGATGAGTATATGTATTAGCTCCGCCCCATGGTGAGAGCTTCAGTTTGTGTCATGGCCGGGCTTGACCCGGCCATCCCGCTTAGGGACGTATAGTGCCCATATAAGCGAGATCGCCGGGTCAAGCCCGGCGATGACAATCTCAAAAATGGTCACGCCTTATGGCCAAATCCACGCCCGCGACGGTCGCGCTCGAAAAGGCCAAGGTGGCCTTCAAGCTGCACGAATATGACTACGATCCGAATGCCGAACGCATCGGCATGCAGGCCGCCGAGGCGCTTGGCATCGATCCGGCGCGGCTGCTCAAGACCTTGATGGCCAAGGCCGGCAATGACGTCGTCTGCGTGCTCGCGCCATCCGACAAGGAAGTGAACCTCAAGCGCCTCGCCGCGGCCGCCGGGGCGAAAAGCGCGGCAATGCTCGGCGCCGCCGAAGCCGAACGCATCACCGGCTATCATGTCGGCGGCATCTCGCCTTTCGGCCAGAAGAAGCGGGCGCGGGCTTTCATCGACCAGTCGGCGCTGCAATTTCCGACCATTCTCTGCAATGGCGGCCGTCGCGGTCTGCAGGTGGAACTGGCGCCGGCGGATCTGGTGCGCGTGCTCGGCGCAGCGGCGACAGATATCTGCTGAGCGCCGCGATGCATGGCCGTTATCGCCGCTTTCGGGTTGCCGAACGGCGTTGAAGTCGGCACAAGAGTCGGGCCCTTGCCGTAAAGCCCGAGCCTGATGTCCCAAGCCCGCGAAACCAAGCCCGCGTCATATGCCAACGCGATGACGCCGCTGGATTACGGCCTCTACACGGCGTCGGTGATGATCTGGGGCCTGTCCTGGATCGCCATGCATTTTCAGGTCGGCGAGGTCGCGCCCGAGGTCTCGATCGTCTGGCGCTATCTGATCGCGACGCCGATGATGTTCGCCTTTGCTTTTATGCGCGGCGAAAGCCTTCGTTACCGCCTGATCGACCACGCCTATTTCGCGGGCCTCGGTCTGACCGTGTTCTCGATGAACTATCTGTTCTTTTATTACGCGGCGATGCACGTGCCGTCGGGCCTTCTGTCGATCGAATTCACGCTCGCCGCCATCTTCAATGTCGCGCTGGGCGCCATCTTCTTCCGCACCCGCATTCAGAGCCGCGTCGTCATCGGCGGTCTGTTCGGGGTGGCCGGCGTTGCCGCCATGTTTTACCCGGAAGTGCAGGAACTGCGGCTCGAAGGCGGCGCGGTTCTCGGCTTCATTCTCGGCTTGCTCGGCACCTTGTCGTTCTGCGCCGGCAACATGGTCTCGCTCGCCGCGCAGCGCCGCAAGCTGCCGGTCGTCGCGACATTGGCCTGGGCCATGGCCTACGGCACCACGCTGATCGCCGTGGTGGCCTTCGTGAAAGGCGCCTCCTTCACCATCGACTGGCGCCCGTCTTATCTGATCTCGCTGGGCTATATCAGTCTGCTCGGGTCGTTCGCCGGTTTCGGCATCTATTTCACGCTGCTGGGCCGCATCGGCCCGGCGCGCGCCGGTTATTCAACGGTGCTTTATCCGGTGGTGGCGCTGGCCGCCTCGACAGTTCTCGAGGGCTATCGCTGGACTCCGCTGGCCGTAGCGGGGCTCGTCAGCGTGATGGTCGGCGTGTTCCTTGTGCTGCGGCAGCGGCCGGCGTGATCGCCGGCTTCCGTCTCCGGAATCGGGTTGTGCGGCGGCGGCATCACGGGCACAAGCGAAGCCTATTGTGACATTGAAGCAATCCGGTATGCCGCAACAAGCCGACAAGTCCGTCCCCAGCCGCGATGCCAATACGCGGCCGCTGTCGCCGCTGGACTATGGCCTTTACGCCACCTCGGTGCTGGTCTGGGGCGCGTCCTGGATCGCCATGCATTATCAGGTCGGCACGGTGGCGCCCGAAGTGTCGGTGGTCTGGCGTTTCGCAATTGCCGCCCCGCTGATGTTCGCGCTGGCGACGGCGCGCGGCGAGTCCTTGCGCTTCCCGCTCGCCGATCATCTCTATTTCATCGGCCTCGGCGCCGGCATCTTCTCGACGAACTTCATTCTCTTCTATCACGCCGCGCAGTATGTCGCGTCCGGCCTGCTGTCGATCGCCTTTTCGCTGGCGTCGGTCGGCAATGTAGTTCTCGGTGCGTTGATCCTGGGCGCGCGGATCGAGCGCCGCGCCGTTGCCGGCGGCATCCTCGGCGTCGCCGGCGTCGCGGCGATGTTCTATCCGGAACTCGGCGGCATCAGTTTCGACAGCACGGCCATGCTCGGGCTGCTGCTGGCGCTTGGCGGCACTTTGTCTTTCTGCATCGCCAACATGATCTCTGTCGCGGCGCAGCGGCGCCGTCTTCCGGTGTTCGCCTCGGCGGCCTGGGGCATGAGCTACGGCATCCTCATTGTGAGCCTGGTGGTGCTGGCGCGCGGCGAAACCTTCACGATCGACTGGAGCGCCACCTATCTCGGCGGTCTTGCTTATCTGTCGGTCCTGGGATCGTTCGTCGCCTTCGCGGTCTACTTCACCTTGCTCGGGCGCATCGGCGCCGCGCGCACCGGCTACACCACGGTGATGTATCCCGTGGTCGCGCTGGTGGTCTCGACCTTTGCCGAGAATTATCGCTGGAGCCTGCTGGCGGTGTGCGGCCTTGCCGCCGTGCTGCTCGGCAATGTGCTCATCCTGCGCGCGCCGAAAAGCTAGCGCGCTTACTCCGCCGCGATCGCCGCTTCCGAGAGGTTGTCGAGCGAGGAGATGATGTGCTCGGCCAGCGCATTGGCCAAGGTCGAGCTTTCATGCGCGTTGCGCACCAGCCCGATCTGGCAGCTCGGTAGATCGGGATAGCCGTCGGCCGGCGTCAGCACACGCATGCCGGGCCGCAGCCCCGATTCGGCGAGCACCGATACGGCCAGCCCCGACAGCACGGCCGCAGCGACCGCGCCGGCATTCGAGCTCGAATAGAGCAGGCGATACGGCCGGCCCATCGTATCGAGCCGCTCGATGGCGGTACGCCGCCAGGCGCAGGTCGGCCGGCCGAGCGCCAGCGGCACGATCTCCTCGGTGTGCGCCGCGTGACGGTTCGAGGTCACCCACAGCAGCCGCTCGCGGCGGAAGGTCTCGGCGGCGCGCTGCGATTCGCAATTGGTGACGATAGCGAGATCGATCTCGTTGCCGTCGATGCGTTCCCACAGGTCGGATGACGGCTCGCAG
>DATMEX010000071.1:0-62350 GCA_035556455.1 Pseudolabrys sp. | reverse complement strand
GCCCGCGATCCGCTGGGCATCCGCCCCCTCGTCATCGGCAAGCTCGACGGCTGCCCAATCCTCGCCTCGGAGACCTGCGCCCTCGATATCATCGGCGCCGAATATGTGCGCGACGTCGAACCCGGCGAAGTCGTGATCTTCGACGACGAAGGCGCCCAGTCGCACAAGCCGTTCCCGCCGCAGCCGGCGCGGCCCTGCATCTTCGAATACATCTACTTCGCCCGCCCCGACTCCATCGTCGGCGGCCGCCACGTCTACAATGTGCGCAAGGCCATGGGCGCCGAACTCGCCCGTGAATCGGGAACCGCCGCCGACGTCGTCGTGCCGGTGCCGGATTCCGGCGTGCCCGCCGCGCTCGGTTTCTCGCAGGAAAGCGGCATTCCGTACGAACTCGGCATTATCCGCAATCACTATGTCGGCCGAACCTTCATTCAGCCGACCCAGGCGATCCGTGATCAGGGCGTGCGCATGAAGCACTCGGCCAATCGCGCCGTCGTCTCCGGCAAGCGTATCGTGCTGGTGGACGACTCCATCGTGCGCGGCACCACCTCGCGCAAGATCGTGCAGATGATGCGCGACGCCGGCGCCAAGGAAGTGCACTTCCGCATCTCCTCGCCGCCGATCAAGCACCCGGACTATTACGGCATCGACACGCCGGACGCCGAGAAGCTGCTCGCGGCGACGCACGATCTGGAAAGCATGCGCCAGTTCATCGGCGCGGACTCCCTCGCCTTCCTGTCCGTGGACGGCATCTACCGCGCGATGGGCCTGCCCGGCCGCGACAATGCGCGCCCGCAGTTCACCGACCACTGCTTCACCGGCGACTACCCGACGCCGCTGACCGATCTCGGCCAGCAGGACGCCGGCCCGCGCCAGCTCTCGCTGCTGGCGGAGGCGATTTAGGACCTCCAAACGATGACCAAACTGCTCGAACAGGCCATCGAAGTCGCCCGCCGACTGCCGCCGAACGAGCAGGATGATATCGCCCGCGCCATTATCCAGCTCTCCGGCAGTGACGATGCGCCGCCGCTTGCACTGACGACCGGCGAGCGGGCCGCGATCGACCGCTCCAAAGCAGCCGCAGCGCGCGGCGAGTTCGCCAGCGACGACGAAGTGCGCGCCGTGTGGGCCAAGCACGGCCGATGAGGCTGCGCTACACCCGTCCTGCCCTTGCCGATCTCGACGCCATTCTTGATTACATAGCCGCTCACTCGCCGCAGAGCGCCGCGCACATTCATGCGCGGATCGATACCGTTCTCCGGCTCTTGCTAAGACATCCGAATATTGGCGCCCGCACCGATGATCCGGCAATCCGCCGGGTGACGGCAACGCCCTATCCCTATTTGATCTTCTATGAGGTCGCCGACGACGAGCTCATCGTTCATGCCGTGCGGCATGGCGCGCGCGATCCGTCGGGCATGCCGGGCGCGACTTGACCTCCCCGCCCCCTCATGCTGAGGAGCCTTTTGAAGGCGCGCGCTTCGCGGCCTTCGCAGGATGAGGTTCGACAAATGAACGCGCCCAAGCCCCTCACCGACAAGATCGCCCTCGTCACCGGCGCCTCGCGCGGCATCGGCGCGGCGGTCGCACTCGAACTGGCGCAAGCCGGCGCGCATGTGATCGCGGTGGCGCGCACCGTCGGCGGACTGGAAGAGCTCGACGACAAGATCAAGGCCGCGGGCGGCAGCGCCACCCTCGTGCCGGTCGACATCAAGGACATGGACGGCATTGCGCGGCTGGCGCTGGCGCTGAATGATCGCTACGGCCGCCTCGATGTGATGATCGGCAATGCCGGCATTCTCGGCGTGCTGTCGCCGCTGGCGCATGCCGAGCCCAAGGATTTCGACAACATCTTCGCCGTCAATGTGAAGGCGAACTGGCAACTGATCCGCACCATGGATCCGCTGCTGCGCGCCGCTCCGGCGGGCCGCGCCGTGTTCGTCAGCTCCGGCCTGTCCTGGGCCGGCCGCGCCTATACCGGCCTCTATGGATCGAGCAAGGCCGCGCTGAACGAAATCGCCCGCAGCTACGCCGCCGAAACGGCGACCACCAATGTCCGCGTCAATCTGTTCAGCCCCGGCGCGACGCGCACGCGCATGCATGCCTCGGGCTGGCCGGGCGTCGACCCGGAAACGCTGCCCGCGCCGGAGGACGTCGCCAAGACGATCGTGCCGCTGTGCCTTCCCGACTGCACCGAGAGCGGCAAGGTCTATGACTATCGCGCGGGGAAGCTCTTGGCGTTCAGGACGCCGGAGTAGCGAAGGCCCTGACGATCCCCGTCATGGCCGGGCTTGACCCGGCCATCCCGTTCAGGGGCGCAATGCCCTCCTAAGCGCGATCACCGGGACAAGCCCGGTGATGACAGTCCTCGGCTGCCTTGCCGTCCATCAATTCTTCCGCCGCGCCTTGCCCTCATAGGGATTGGCCTTCTCGCGCAGCATCAGCCTTATCGGCGTGCCGGGCAATTCGAACGCCTCGCGCAATGAATTGACGAGATAACGCTTGTAGGCGTCCGGCACCGCATCGGCGCGCGTGCAAAACACGACGAAAGTCGGCGGCCGTGACGTCACCTGCGTGATGTAGTTGAGCCGCAGCCTGCGGCCGGACACCGCCGGCGGAGGATGCGCGGAGGTCGCGTCCTCGAACCAGCGATTAAGCGCGCTGGTCGGGATGCGCCGGTTCCACACGGCGTGCGCATCGATAATCGCCTGCATCAGGCGATCGAGCCCCTCGCCGGTGAGCGCCGACACCGCGACCAGCGGCACGTCGGGCAACTGCATCAGCTTCTCACGGGCCTTTTCGCGCAGCTTGGTAATGTCGCCGGGGTTGCGATCCTTGAGATCCCACTTGTTGACCCCGATCACCACGGCGCGGCCTTCGCTCTCGATCAGATCGGCGATCTTCTGATCCTGCTCTTCGAAGGCGTTGTCGACGTCGAGTAGCACCACCACGACTTCGGCGAAGCGCACGGCGTTGAGCGTCTCGCCAACCGACAGCTTCTCGATCTTCTCGTCGATGCGCGAGCGGCGGCGCAAACCGGCGGTGTCGTGCAGTCGGAACTGGTGGCCGTGCCATTCGAGATCGACCGCGATGGAATCGCGCGTTGTGCCGGCTTCGGGCGAGGTCAGCAGCCGCTCCTCGCCGATCAGGCGGTTGATGAGCGTGGATTTGCCGGCATTGGGTCGGCCGACAATGGCGACGCGGATCGGATGTTCGCCGTCATCATCGACCCGCTCGATCGCCTCGGCGGTCTTCTCGGGCAGGGCTTCGCGCAAGGCATCGTAGAGATCGGGCAAGCCCTCGTTGTGTTCGGCCGATAGCGGGATCGGCTCGCCGAGGCCCAGCGAATAGGCTTCCAGCCGCCCGGACTCGCCGGCGCGGCCTTCCATCTTGTTGACGACCAGCACCGCCGGCTTGCCGGATTTGCGCACCAGCGAGGCGAAGGCGCGATCGTCCGGCAGCACGCCGGCGCGCGCATCCATGACGAAGAACACGGCGTCGGCCTGCGCGATGGCCGTTTCGGTCTGCGCCCGCATGCGGCCGGGCAAAGTCTCAGCGCCAGCCTGCTCGAAGCCGGCGGTGTCGATCACGGTGAAGTCGAGGTCGCCGAGGCGCGCTTCGCCTTCGCGGCGGTCGCGCGTCACGCCCGGCTGGTCATCGACCAGCGCGACGCGGCGACCGACCAGCCGGTTGAACAGGGTCGATTTGCCGACATTGGGCCGGCCAACAATGGCAACGGTGAAGCTCATGATGTGCCGTTTAGAGCGTTTTCAAGCGAAGTGGAAACCGGTTCGCGTAAAGAAAACGCGACCAAACAAAAATCTAGAGCCCGGCTTTGATCCCATCAAAGCCGGGCTCTAGCGCCTTCGCGCGGTCCTTAAAAACCGGACCTGCGCAACTCTAGCGCTGGAACGTACCGGAGGGCTGCGGCGCTGGCCATCCGGAGCTGCCCGACGATGACGACGTCGTGCCCTGCGCGGGGGCGGGCCAGCCGGACGATGGCTGCGAGGTCTGAGCGGCCGGCGCTTCCTGCGCCTGCACCGGGGCAACCGGGGCGGCAGCGGCCGACGGCGCGGGCTTGGGCGTTGCACGCCGCACGGTGCGCGGTTTCGGCTTCGCGGGCGCGGCCGGTGGCGGCGCGGCTTGCGGCTCCGCGGGGATCGATGGCGCAGCTTCCGCGGCCGGCTGTTGCGCGCCCATCCGGTATTCCGCGGGAATGCCCTGGCTCACGCCGGGCACGCCTTCGGGAAACAGGTCCTTGCGCTCGCCGGGCAGCTTCTTCTTCTCGTTCAGCCCGAAGATGTCGAGGTTGTCGGGATCGAAATTGGCGCAGCCGGACAGAGCCGGCGCGGCGAGCACCAGCAGAGACAACAACGCGATCCGTGGCAGACGGCGCATCAAATCCTCAACCTTTCTTGTCGTCGGCGGGCTTTTCGGCGGCTGCCTTGCCTTCGCCGGCGATAATCGCCGACAGCACGTCGATGCGCTGGCGGGCGCCCGGCGGTGTTTCAGCGTCGGCGGTGATCATGTCGATATAGCGACGGGCTTCCGCCGTATCGTTGGCGCGGAAAGCCGACAGCGCCAGCAGTTCGCGGGCCGTGTGGCGATAGGGACGGCCGGCTGCGGTGATCGGCTCGAGCCGGGCGCGAAGATCGGCGAAAGGCGCGGTGTCGACCACCAGCAGCCCGGCGCGCAGCGTGGCGAGATCCTGCCAGAGCGGCCCCAGCGAACCATCGGCGGCGATCGCGCTGTAGGCGTTCACCGCCTGCTCCGGCTTGTCGGGATTGGCCTGCGCCAGTTCGGAGGCGGCGCGAAGCCGGGCCAGACCCGCATAGCCCTTGGGCGCCTCGCCGACGACCTTAGCGAAGGCCTTCTCGGCCTCGGCATGCTTGCCCTGCTCGCTCAGCGTCACGGCCTCTTCGAAGGTCGCGCCGGCCGCGGCGGCCTTCTGGCCAACGTAATATTCATAGGCGCGCCAGCCGCCGATGCCGGCGACGATGAGCACCGCCAGGGCGACGATGAAAATGCTGTAGCGGTCCCAGAACGCCTTGAGGCGCTCGCGCCGGACTTCCTCGTCAACTTCGTTGAAAATATCGGCCACGAATGGCTCCCCGCACCTTCAATACCCGCCCAAACACCCGGTTCGGGTGCCAGCGGCGTAACCTAGCGGTATGGCGGCCGCAAGGCAAAAAGCGCCGCAGACAAGCGTTAGGATTCAGGGGGTTAGGGCCCCTTCGATGGGCTGGGAAACCGGAACGTAGCCCGTATGGAGCGACCGGGCCGGTGCGAAAGCCCGGCCCGGTCGCGGAATGCGGGGACGGCGTATCCCGGATTTCGCTTCGCTCCACACGGGCTGCTGGCCCGCCCGTCCCTACTTCTTCTTCATCGGATAGGTGTGTTCCGGCGCCGGGAAGGTCCGCGCCCGGACTTCGGCGGCGTAATCGGCCATGGCCTTCTCGATGCCGGGACCCAGATCGCCGAAGCGCTTGACGAATTTCGGTACCCGCGGCGTCAGACCCAGCATGTCTTCCATCACCAGCACCTGACCGTCGCAGGTCACCGACGCGCCGATGCCGATGGTCGGAATCGCCACCGCCTTGGTGATCTTCGCCGCGAGCGGCTCGGCAATGGCTTCCAGCACCACGGAGAAGGCCCCCGCTTCCGCCACCGCCAGCGCATCGCGCTCGATCGGGGTCCAGTCGGTCTCGTCGCGGCCCTGGGCACGGAACGAGCCGATGGTGTTGATCGATTGCGGCGTCAGGCCGACATGCGCCATCACCGGCACGCCGCGTTCGACCAGGAAGCGGATCGTCTCGGCCATGCGGGCGCCGCCTTCCATCTTGATCGCGCCGCACCCGGTTTCCTTCATGACGCGCGCCGCGCTCATGAAAGCCTGCTCCTTCGACGCCTCGTAGGAACCGAACGGCATGTCGACCACGACCAGCGCGCGCGCCGAGCCGCGCATCACCGCATGGCCCTGCAGGATCATCATATCGAGCGTGACCGGCACGGTGGTCTCGAGCCCGTGCATCACCATGCCGAGCGAGTCGCCGACCAGGATGACGTCGCAATATTTGTCGGCAAGCCGCGCCGTATGGGCGTGATACGACGTCAGCATCACGATGGGCTCGCCGCCCTTGCGCGCGCGGATATCCGGCGCGGTGAAGCGCTTGATCTGTTCTTGGACCGACACTGTTTAGTCTCCCGGGCAGTTATCGCTTGGACGCTTTATCGCGCGAACACCGGCACGCCGATGACGTGCGGATGGAAATAGAAAGCGAGCGCGGCGTAAAGCGCGAGGCCGACGACAATGACGATGGCGTCGTTGAGGTAGCCTGACGGCGCCGTGGCAGGACCGTTATCGCCGCGCTTCTTGGCGGCAATGCGCGCCATCACGCCCCAGGCCAGAAACGAACCGAACAGCAGGATCGAACCGAGATCGCCGTTGGCGATGAGATGCGCCAGCGCCCAGGTCTTGATCGCGGTCAGCATCGGATGCTTGAGCCGCGTCCTGATGTGACTCGGAATATAGGTGGCCACGGCGAACACGGCCGCGAACAACATCAACGTCGCGGCGATATGGCGCGTGAAGACCGGCGGCTGCCAGACGTCGATCCAGCCCGTGGCGCGGTAATGCGCGAAGCCCCAGACAATCAGAGCGAGGCCGGCCAGCGATACGATCGAGAACACGGCACGGTAGCCGTTCGTACCGAGGCGTTCGATGGCGGCGGCACGGGCTTCGCGCTTGGTCACGAACAGATGCGAGGCGTGAAAAACAGCCAGACCGGCAATGAGGACAATCAAGCCCAGACTATGGCTCATCGCTTCCACCCGCTAACCGACTTCGTTGTCATGCGCCGTTGACGCCGCTATTGGCGGCGCAGTAGAGGCGATGACGGCCGCCAATGCAAGCCGTTTGCCGCACTGCAACCGCCGGAAATCCGCCAATGACCCCAAGGCTTTCCATCACCGAACCGTCGCGCGAGACGCCCGTCATTGGCGAATACGATGTCGTCGTGCTGGGCGGCGGCCCCGCCGGTATCGCCGCCGCGGCGGCCGCAGGTCAGCATGGCCGCCGCGTGCTGCTGATCGAGCGCTACGGCTTTCTCGGCGGCATGGGCACCGCCGCCGGCGTCACAAATTTCTGCGGCCTGCACGCCAATGTGCATGGCGACATCAGGCAGGTGGTTCATGGCGTCGCCGACGACCTGCTCGCGCGCATCGACAGGCTTGGCGGACTGAACGCACCGCATGTCGTGTTCGGCAAGATCGCGGCGCAGGCCTACGACACCGCCGCGTTCAAATGCGCGGCGGATGATCTGCTGCTGTCGCACAAGGTCGATATCCGTTTCCACACGCTCGCGGTCGGCGTCGTCATGGAGAGTGAGACGCGTATCAAGGCGCTATTGATCGAGGACAAATCCGGTCGCGGCGCGGTTCTGGCGCACACGTTCATCGACGGCTCAGGCGACGGCGATCTCGCCGTATTCGCCGGCGCGGCCTTCGAGAAAGGCGACGAAGCCGGCAACACGCTCTACCCGACCATGATGTTCCGCGTGAACGGAGTCGACGCCGATACGGCGGGCGAAGCCTGGCGCAGCATTCCGGCGCTGATGGACGAAGCCGAGAAGCGCGGCGTGAAATTCCCGCGCAAGGGCGCCATCGTGCGGCCGATGAAGCACACCAGCGAATGGCGCGTAAACGTCACGCAGGTCAAGAACGCTTCAGGCCGCGCTGTCGATGGCACCGATGCGGCCGAACTGTCCGGCGGCGAGATCGAGGGCCGCAGGCAAGCCATCGAATTCTTCGAATTCCTGCGCCGCGAGGCGCCGGGCTTCGCCGATGCCTATGTCGTCGATATCCCGCCACAGCTCGGCGTACGCGAGACGCGGCGCATCAACGGCCGCTACCAGCTCACCGCCGACGACGTGCTCACCTGCGCCTCATTCGACGACACCATCGGCGTCAATGGCTGGCCGATCGAGAACCACGCCGCCGGCGACGTGATCTGGCGCTGGCCGGACATCCCGGGCTCGCGCGGCTTCAACCACCTGCCCTACCGCATGCTGCTGCCGGTCGATGCCAAAGGCCGCGCCTTCGACAATCTCACGGTCGCCGGCCGCTGCGCGTCAATGACCCATGAGGGCCAGTCGGCGGCGCGCGTGTCCGGCGGTTGTTTCGTCATGGGTCAGGCCGCCGGCACCGCCGCCCATCTTGCCCTTGCCGGCCATCCCGGTATTGCCGGTAATGCCAATATTGCCGATATTGCCGTCACGACTTTGCAGAAAGCCCTCGAGCGCGACGGCGTCTATCTCGGCCGCGACATCGCTTGAGATAAATAAAAACCGGAGGAAACACCCGATGCTGAAGAAGATCGCGCTCGGCCTGCTCGCCGTCGCCGCCCTCGCCCTGCCCGCACAGGCGCAGAACGCCTGGCCGCCCAAGAACGTGCGCATCATTGCCCCATTCGGCCCGGGCTCGACGCCGGACATCGTCGCCCGCCTCATCGCCGAGCAGCTTGGCAAGCAGTATCCGAACTCGACCTTCATCGTCGAAAACAAGGCCGGCGCGTCCGGCAACACCGGCACCGACGTTGTCGCCAAGGCGGCGGCGGACGGCACCACCATCGGCGTCTCGATCGGTGGCCCGCTCGCGATCAACACGCTGCTGTTCTCGTCGCTGCCTTACGATCCGAAGAAGGACATCGCGGCGGTAACGCAGCTCATCACGCAACCGAGCGTGCTCGCGGTGTCGAACGACCTCGGCGTCAATTCGGTGCAGGAACTGGTCGCGCTGATGAAGGCCAATCCGGGGAAGTATAACTTCTCGTCGATCGGCAACGGCTCGCTGTCGCATCTCGCCATGGAAGCCGTGGCGATCAAGGCCGGCACCAGGATCGTGCACATTCCCTACAAGTCGTCCCCCGAGGCCATCCTCGCCGTCATCCGCAACGATGCGCAGATGTCTTGCCTGCCGGCGATCGCGGCAATGTCGCAGGCCAGGGAAGGCAAGGTGAAGGCGCTGGCGGTCTCCACCGCCGAACGCTCGCCTTACATTCCCGACCTGCCGACGCTGAAGGAAAGCGGCATCGACGTGGATGCGGACGCCTGGATGGGCCTCATCGCGCCGGGCGGTACGCCCAAGCCGATCGTCGACGCCATCAACAAGGATGTCGTCGCTATCATCAAGATGCCCGAACTGAAGGACAAGCTGGCGCTGCAATTGATGGCGCCGGTCGGTTCGACGCCGGAGCAATTCCGCGCCCGCATTGATGGCGAAATCGACCGCTGGGCCCCGGTGATCAAGGCGGCGGACGTGAAGGTGAATTGACGACGAGGTCAGCATCCAATCCTTGTCATGGCCGGACTTGTTCCGGCCATCCACGCCTTTTCTATCTGCCAAGGAAGACGTGGATGCCCGGCACAAGGCCGGGCATGACGATGGAGAAAACCGGCGCGCGCCTCCTCCCTCTCCGCTTTCACCTATCCGCCCTGAGCCGGTAATTCATCTCGATCGCGGGCGCCGGCCTGCCGCTCGCCAACTTCCAATCCGAATAACCCGGCATCGGTCCCGGATCGCGCGACAGTTCGAGCGGCCATGTCTGCTGCGGCACGCCTGGCAGTTCGAGTGTCACAGTTCGCCCGCTGGTCTTCAGGCTGAGCGTCACATGCGCAAGGATGACGCGGCGGCCCTCATCGGTGCCATGCCATGACGGGCCAAGCGCGGGCTCCAGCGTTTGCGACCCCTCTTGTACGGCGATGCGGATGCCGGCAGGGTCCGGCGGCAGCGCCATGCCGGACGGCAATCTGAACTGCAGATTGAGCGTCATGAAGCCCTGCGTCAGGTAGGGCGAACGGATCAATTCATACCAGGCCCACCACGCGAGAACTGCCAGGATTGCCACGACGACGATGGCAAAGGGCCGCGACACACGCTTGCGCGGCGGCGCGGCCGTGCCCGGCTGCCCGGCATCCGCCTGTGGCGCGGTCCGCTTCTCACCGAATTTGCGATACAGCAATACCCCGGCGATGAAGCCAATCACGCCGCCGATCGGTCCGATGTTGAAGAACGCGCCCATGGCGATACCGCCATCGCGGTCCGGCCCGGAAATGCCGATGACCAGCATGGCCAGCGCAAACCAGCCGGCCAGCGCGCCCAACACGCCGGCGAGAAATCCGATGATGAAGCGCATGGTTGCCCGCCCCGATGATCGGGACACAAGGCTGGGCTATTGCGCAAGAAAGGGCAAGCGGGCGCGGCCGTGGGCCTGATGTGCTTGTCCCGGGCGCGGCGCAGCATGCAATGATGCGCCGCAGACCCGGGACCGTAACAACCACAGTCTTCGCGACGGCCCCGGCTCTGCACCGCACCACTTCGCTGACGCTCGTGCTGCGGCGCGTCCGGGGCAAGAAGGAGCCTACTCCCCCTTCTTCACGTCCTTGATGTCGTTGAACACGATGCCGGGCGCGCGTTCGCCGGTGTAGTCGAGGATGAACTGGTTCCGCGCCATGAACACCTTGTCGCCGTCGAGGTCTTCGGCGCAGGACGAGTAATTGGCCTGCACGAAGTCGTTGAGCTTCTTCTCGTCATCACAAGCGATCCAGCGGGCCAGCTGAAATTCCGGCTGGTCGAAGCCGATGTCGAGGCCGTATTCGTCCTTGAGCCGCACCTTCAAAACGTCGAGCTGCAGCGAGCCGACGACGCCGACCATCGCCGGCGCGCCGTCGAGCGGGCGGAACACCTGCACGACGCCCTCTTCCGCCATCTGCTGCAAGGCCTCCTTCAGCTTCTTGGCCTTCATTGGATCGCCGAGCTTGACGCGGCGCAGGATTTCCGGCGCGAACATCGGCACGCCGAGGAACTTGATGTCCTCGCCCTCGGTCAGCGTATCGCCAATGCGCAAGGTGCCGTGGTTGGGAATGCCGACCACATCGCCGGCAAAGGCTTCGTCCGCGATCGAGCGGTCCTGCGCGAAGAAGAACTGCGGCGCCGACAAGGTCATCGGCTTGCCGGTGCGCACCAGCTTGGCGCGCATGCCGCGGCGCAATTTGCCGGAGACCAGCCGCGCGAAGGCGATGCGGTCGCGGTGGTTCGGATCCATGTTTGCCTGGATCTTGAAGACGAAGGCCGACATGTTGTTCTCTTCCGGCTCCACCGTGCGGCCGGACGAGGCCTGCGGCCGCGGCGACGGCGCGAAATCGGCGAGCGCATCGAGCAGATCCTTGACGCCGAAATTCTTCAGCGCCGAGCCGAAATAAACCGGCGTCAGGTGGCCTTCGCGGAAGGCGGCGAAGTCGAACGGCTTGCACGCCTCCTTGATCAGCGACAGCTCTTCGGCGATGGCGTCGGCATCGAGCATCTGGTTCTTCGCCGCCAGCATCTTGAGGTCGAGCGGCTGCGACGGCGCGTCCTTGGAGTCCTCGACCATCAGCCGCATGTCGCCGCGGCGCACGTCATAGGTACCGGCGAAATCGCGGCCCATGCCGATCGGCCAGGTCATCGGCGTGGTGTCGAGCGCCAGTGTCTTCTCGATCTCGTCGAGAATCTCGAACGGGTCGCGGCTCTCGCGATCCATTTTATTGATAAAGGTGATGATCGGAATGTCGCGCAGGCGGCACACCTCGAACAGCTTGCGGGTGCGCGCCTCGATGCCCTTGGCGGCGTCGATCACCATCACCGCCGAGTCGACGGCGGTCAGCGTGCGGTAGGTGTCTTCCGAGAAGTCCTCGTGGCCCGGCGTGTCGAGCAGATTGAAGACGCGGCCGTTGTAATCGAAGGTCATCACCGAGGTGACGACCGAAATGCCGCGCTCCTTTTCGATGCCCATCCAGTCCGACCGGGTCGAGCGGCGGTCGCGCTTGGCCTTGACCTGACCGGCGAGATTGATGGCGCCGCCGAACAGCAGCAGCTTTTCGGTCAACGTGGTCTTGCCGGCGTCAGGATGCGAAATGATCGCGAAAGTGCGGCGGCGGTCCACTTCCGACGCCAAAGGCGAGGAATTGCGCAGCTTGGGGCCGGAATCGGCGGTGGTGGCGGTCTGATCCATGCCGGGCATGTGGCAGGGAAAACGCCTTTTTTCAAGGATTTCCCTGCCCCGGTCGATCTAGACGACCGGTTTTGCCCGGATCATGCAGCCATCTCAGGCGGCTTTGGCGGGAGCGTCCACCGGATGCTTCTTGCGGGTGCCGACGGCGATGCGATTCCACATATTGATGGCGCCGATCACCATGATGATCTTGGCGATCTCGGCCTCGGAGAAATACCGCCGCAGTTCATCATAATCGGCGTCCGGCGCGCGGGTCTGCGCCACCAAAGTCAGGGAGTCCGTGAACGCCAGGACCGCCCGCTCCTCGTCCGTGAAGACGGTGGATTCGTGCCAGGCCGACACCAGATTGATCCACTGCTCGGACAGGCCGTCGGCGCGCGATTCCTTGCTGTGCATGTCGACGCAATAGGAGCAGCCATTGATAATCGAGGCGCGCAGCTTGATCAGGTGGAAAAGGCGGGCCGGCAGGCCGCTGTTCTTCACATGCATCTCCAGCGCGATGGCGGCCTTCACGGCGTCGGGCGCGACGGCGTTGAAATCGAAACGGGTCTTCATGGCTCTACTCCTTCACGGGGTGGTTGATCGGTTGCGTTCGTGGAGATCGAAGAAGGCGCAAGAGCGCGCCGTGATGGCCTTGCCCAGCGCCGGGTCGGCGGCGCGGCCGAGATCGGCCATCGTCACTTTCTTGAGTTCGGCGCGATAAGCCTTCTCGGCCTTGAGCATCGCGGCGTTCACCGCGCAGGGCGACCGGAAGAAGTGATTGGCGACCGGGCTGGGCCCGCGCTGGCGAATTTCGGCGCAGCGAAACGCGGGCTGCGGCCCTTCGACGGCGAGCACGACATCGAGCAGTGTGATCTTGTCGGCCGGCTTCGCCAGGCGATAGCCGCCTTTCGGCCCGGGCACGGACTCCAGAAGCCCCGCCCCCGCCATCGCCTGCAGATGCTTGAGCAGATAGCTCGGCGACACGCCGTGAAATTCCGCCAGCGCCGCCGCCGACAGAACGCCCGTGTCCGACAGGCCGCTCAAAAGCAGCACGCAGTGGATAGCCTGTTCGACACCGTCGCCGAGTTTCATCGGATTGCCCTTCCGGCGCAGGCACCGGCCCTATTCATGGATATAACTTATCCACGATTCTGACGGCCGTCAAGCAACATGTCCCGTCTGTGGATTGAGCGATGATTTGCGGGAACTTTCGCAATCGTTTCGAAAGGAACCGCTCCTAGGCTGCGGCCACAGTCACAAGGGAAATGCCATGAGCGAAGCCGATAGCCGCAACGATACGTTGGACAAAATGTTCTCGCAGGCGCGGGTCATTCAGCGCCGCGATTTTCTGGCCACCGGCGCCGCCATGATGGGAATGGCCTATGCCGGCGACGCCATCGCCGCGCCGGCAGCACCCGCTGTCACCGACAAGGACCGCGAATATATGCGTCAGGCCATCGCCCTGATGCGCAAGGCCGGGGTCGTCGAGCGCACCGGTGGCGCGTTCGGCTGCGTCATCGTCCGCGATGGTGAAATTCTCGCCGCGACCGGAAACAGCGTGCTGCGCGACAACGATCCGTCGGCCCATGCCGAGGTCAACGCCATCCGCGCCGCGTGCAAGAAGGTCGGCGCGCCCAATATCAAGGGCGCGGTCATGTACACGAGCTGCGAATGCTGCCCGATGTGCTACGCCACCGCCTACTGGGCCCGCGTCAGCAAGATCTATTATGCCGCGGCATGGACCGACTACGCCGACCTGTTCGACGATTTCAACATCGCGCAGGACATGAAGCGGCCCTATGCCAAACGCACCGTGAAGGTCGAGACCTTGCTGCGCGACGAGGCCAAGCAGGTGTGGCAGGAATTCCGCAAGCTGCCGGATCGCGCCAAGTACTAAATCGCGCCAAGTATTAAATCGCTCCAAGTATTAAAGCGTTCCCAAACGAAAGCCCCCGCCACTGGCGGGGGCTTTTTTTGTTGCGCGACGCGTGCGTCTGGTGTCACGCCGCCTTGACCGCCCCAGGCTCCAGCGCCTCGCCTTCCAGCAATGGATGCGCCATCGTGTGATGCAGCGCTTCCTTGTCGAGTTCGCCTTCGGAGCGGCTGATGACGATACAGGCGACGCCGTTGCCGATCAGGTTGGTCAGCGCGCGGCACTCGCTCATGAACTTGTCGATGCCGAGCAGCAGCGCCAGCGAACCGATCGGAATATCCGGCACGATGGCCAAAGTCGCCGCGAGCGTGACGAAGCCGGCGCCGGTGACGCCGGAAGCGCCCTTCGACGTGATCATGGCGATGCCGAGAATGCCGAGTTCCTGCCAGATGGTCAGGTGCGTGTTCGTCGCCTGCGCCAGGAACAACGTGGCAAGCGTCATATAGATATTGGTGCCGTCGAGATTGAATGAATAGCCGGTCGGGATCACCAGACCGACCACCGGCCGCGAGGCGCCGAGATGCTCCATCTTCTGGATCATCTGCGGCAGCACGGTTTCCGAGGACGACGTGCCGAGTACGATCAGCAGTTCGTCCTTGATGTAGCCGATGAAGCGGATGATCGAGAATCCGGCGAGCCGCGCGATCGTGCCCAGCACCAGCAACACGAACAGCAGGCTGGTGAGGTAGAAGGTGCCAACCAGCATCGCCAGCTTGGCCAGCGAGCCGATGCCGTAGGCGCCGATGGTGAAGGCCATGGCGCCGAAAGCGCCGATCGGCGCCACGCGCACCACGATGCGGATGACGCCGAAAAACACCTTGGCCGCCTGGTCGATGGCATGGGCGATCGGCTGGCCGCGCTCGCCGAGGGCGGCAATGGCAAAGCCCGACAGGATCGACACCAGCAGCACCTGCAACAGGTCGCCGCGCGCCAGCGCGCCGAAATAGCTGTCCGGAATGATCGCCAGCAGATGAGCGACGATGCCGTCTTCCTTGGCGCGACTCACATAGGTCGCCACCGACTTCGCATCGAGGCTGGCCGGGTCGATGTTGAAGCCGGCGCCGGGCTGGATGAGTTCGCCAACGATGAGGCCGATGGCCAGCGCCAGCGTGGAGACGATCTCGAAATAAAGCAGCGTTTTGACGCCGACACGGCCAACGCGGCGCAGATCGCCCATCGACGAGATGCCGTGCACCACGGTGCAGAAGATGACCGGCGCGATCATCATCTTGATCAGCGCGATGAAGCCGTCGCCGAAAGGCTTCATCGCTTTGCCCAGGTCGGGCCAGTAATGTCCAAGTAGAACGCCGATCGCGATGGCGATCAGAACCTGGATATAAAGAACGCGATACCACGGCGTATGCGGCCGCGCGGCAATGGCCGGCGCCGGAATTGCGGTTTGCGACATGTTGCTTCTTCTTGCTCAAAGGGACGTTTCGCCGCGCAGATAGGCTCTCGCGGGTTCGCCGAGCAAGGCCCGTCATGCAGAATTGATGACGCTTGCCATGCCGAAACAAGCGGACATCACCGCTTGTTTATTACGACCAAAGACTAAGACCGCGGCGCTAAGTTATGGCCCCAACGAGGTATCGCGCCCACGACAGCAACGGAACTAAAGCATTCCCGGCCGGAACAAACGACGCAGATTGAGCGGCTCACCCGACACCATGAACTGGCCGTCACCGCGGTAATGGATGGTTCTGGGATACTTCGGCGTTCGCCGCGCATGCGCCTTGACCACTTCGAAGATGAAGAAGTTGTAGCGCCCGATCAGCCGGCCATCATGAAGTTGGCATTCGAGACTGGCGTGGCACTCGCCGATCAGCGGCGCCTTCACCTCATCCGCCTCTTCCGCCGTCAGCTTGAACTTCGCGAACTTGTCGGTGTCGGCGCCGGAGCAATTGCCGATCTTCGCCACCGTCGCCGCAAGCTCGATCGTCGGCACATTGATCACGCATTGTTTCGAGCGGCGGATCAGCTCGAAGGAATGATTGGCGCTCGAGATAACGCAGCCGACCAGCGCCGGCGTGAACTCCATCACCGTGTGCCAGCCCATGGTCATGATGTTGCGCGCGCCCTTGTGCGCCGATGACACCAGAACCACCGGACCCGGCTCGAGGAACCGGCGGATCTCGGCCACCGGGAAATCGGTCTTCCGGACCGGCTTCATGACTCTGCCTCCAGGGCTCGTCTGGCCGCATATTCGTTCGTACAGAACGAACGATATGTGCTATACAATGAATTAGATCGAACGTTCGGACCGGCTCATGATCGTCGCATTCCCTCTCGAACTGAACTCCGGAAATGCCCTCATGACCGCCCTCGCCCCCGACGCCGCCGTTTCGGCGGCCGCCCGCCTGCGCGCCAGCCTCATCGCCATCCTGCCCGGCCTCGCCCTCACCTTCGCGATCGCTGCCGCCGCCTTCGGCCTGCGTCTGATCCCCGGGGTCTCGATTTTGAGTCCGATGATCCTCGCCATCCTCATGGGCATCGCCTTCCACAATGTCGTCGGCACGCCGGCGATCGCCAAGCCCGGCATCGCCTTCTCGCTGCGCCGCATCCTGCGCTTCGCCATCATCCTGCTGGGCCTGCAGCTCACGGCCGCGCAGGTCGCGGAAGTCGGCGCCACCGGCGTCGCCATCATCGTCGTGACCCTGGTGGCAACGTTCCTCTTTACCAAGTGGTTCGGCACACTGATCGGCGTCGATGGCAAGCTGTCCGAACTGATCGCCGCCGGCACCTCGATCTGCGGCGCTTCCGCCGTCATCGCCACCAACACGGTCACCCAAGGCCCCGACGAAGACGTCGCCTATGCGGTGGCTTGCGTCACCGTGTTCGGCTCGATCGCCATGTTCGTCTATCCGCTGCTGCCCGGCCTCCTGCATCTCACGCCGCACGAATACGGCCTGTGGAGCGGCGCCTCGATCCACGAAATCGCGCAGGTGGTCGCCGCCGCCTATCAGGACGGCGAACAGGCGGGCAACTTCGGCACCATCGCCAAGCTGTCGCGCGTCATCCTGCTGGCGCCACTGGTGATCGCGCTCGGTGTTATCGCCAGCCGGCGGCTCGGCTCAGCCAGCGGCACAGGCAAGACCAAGGGCGCGGCGCCGCCGCTGCCCTGGTTCGTGTTCGGCTTCATCGCGCTCATCATCGTCAACAGCCTGGTCGCCATTCCCGTCGCCGCCAAGGACTTCATCGTACCGGCAACGGCATTTCTATTATCGGTCGCGCTGGCGGCCATGGGGCTGGAGACCGACATCGCCAAGCTCAGGCGCAAGGGCCTGCGCCCGCTGCTGCTCGGGCTTGCCGCCTCGCTGTTCATCTCGGCCTTGAGCCTTATCCTCATCAAACTCGTTTACGCATAGGACCATGAGCGCGACCGCATGAGCATGACGCTGGAACAGTTGCGCATCTTCACCGCGGTCGCCGAGCGCGAACATGTCACGCAAGCCGCGCGCGCGCTCAACCTCACCCAGTCGGCGGTCAGCGCCGCCGTGAGCGCGATCGAGGCGCGCTACGGCGTCAAGCTGTTCAACCGCGTCGGCCGCCGCATCGAATTGACCGAAAGCGGCCGCGTGTTCCTCAACGAGGCCCGCGCGGTGCTGGCCCGCGCCGCGGTCGCGGAGAACGTGCTGACCGATCTCGCTGGCCTCAAACGTGGCTCGCTCAGCCTCGCCGCCAGCCAGACCGTCGCCAGCTATTGGATGCCGCCCTTGATGGCGCGCTATCGCGAGAAATATCCCGGCATCGCCCTCTCCCTGACCGTCGGCAATACCGAGACCGTCGCCGCCATGGTGCGCGATGGCGCGGTCGATCTCGGCTTTGTCGAGGGCGAGATCGACGAGCCGGCGCTGACCGCGATCCCGGTCGCCGACGACCAGCTCATTGTCGTCACCCGCGCCGACCGGGCGCTGGAGCATCGTCAGGCCAAAGGTCGCCAGCCGCTACACGCGGCCGATCTTCAGGCGATGCGCTGGGTGTTCCGCGAGCGCGGCTCGGCAACGCGCTCCATCTTCGAGGACGCCCTCACCGCGCTCGGGATCGATCCCTCTACGCTCGATATCGTACTCGAACTGCCGAGCAACGAAGCCGTGCGCGCCGCGGTCGAGCATGGCGCCGGCGCCGCCGCCCTGTCGAAACTCGCCGTCAATGATGCGTTGGCCTCGGGCGCGCTCACGGCGCTGAGTGTCACGCTGCCGAAGCGGCAGTTCTACGCGGTCCGCCACCGCGAACGCTGGGTGAGCCAGGCCGAACGCGAATTGCTGGCCATGGCCTCGGAAAAGACTAGCCCAACGCCGCTTCGTAAACGTCCGGCTTGAAGCCGACCAGGATTTTGCCGCCGCCGAGCTCCAGCACCGGCCGCTTGATCATCGAGGGTTGCGCCAGCATCAGCTTGATCGCCTTGGCCTCGGTGAGGCCTTCCTTGTCCTTGTCGGGCAGCTTCTTGAACGTCGTGCCGGCCTTGTTGAGCAAGGTCTCCCAGCCGACCTTCTTGGCCCAGGTCTCGAGTTTGCCCTTGTCGATGCCGGCGGTCTTGTAGTCGTGAAAAGCGTAATCGACGCCCTTCTTGTCGAGATAGCCGCGTGCCTTCTTCATGGTGTCGCAGTTCTTGATTCCGTAGATGGTGATGGGCATGAGCGCGCGCCTGATTGATTCCGAAACCAACAAATTCCCGGTCTTTGCCGCGAATGGCAAGCGCGACCCAAAAGAGTTCCCCAACGCCAGACGCGGAGTTTTACTTAGGACTTTACCTAACCATTGACCTGGTCTAGGGTCGGCGCATGAAGACGCCCGCCGGCACCACGTCATCCCGCCACAGCGCCGCCGCACAGCTGGCGGCCATCGACGGCGTGTTCCGCGCCCTATCCGATCCGACGCGACGTGACGTGCTGGAGCGGCTGAGCGCAAAGCCCGCCTCCATGAGCGACCTCGCCGCGCCATATCGCATGGCGCTGCCCTCCTTCCTCGAGCACATGAAGATGCTGGAAGGCTGCGGCCTCGTGCGCTCGGAGAAGAAAGGCCGCGTTCGTACCTACGCGCTGGCACCGGAGAATTTCAAAGTCGCCGAGGACTGGCTCGGCAAACAACGCAAGCTGTGGGAGCGAAGGCTCGATCGGCTTGACGCCTACCTGCTCGAATTGAAAAGCAAGGGAGACGCGAAATGACGTCCAACCAGATGCCGAAAACCGACCCGAAGCTCGATCTCGTGCTCGAGCGCAATATCGACGTGCCGATCGATCTGGTCTGGAAGGCGTGGACGACGCCGGAGCATCTCAGGCATTGGTTCTGCCCAAAGCCGTGGATGGTGACGGAATGTGAGCTCGATCTGCGCCCCGGCGGTCGCTTCAATACCACGATGCGCGGGCCGGAGGGCCAGGAGTTTCCCAATCACGGCTGCTATCTCGAGGTCGTGCCGAACAAGAAACTCGTCTTCACCGACACCCTGCTCGAAGACTTCCGACCGGCGCCGAACCCGTTCTTCACCGCCTATCTTCTGCTGGACGGTAACGGCGACAGCACCCGCTATACTGCTATCGCCATGCACGGCAGTGAGGAGGCCCGTAAGAAGCATGAGGACATGGGCTTCCACGACGGCTGGGGCACGGTGGTCACGCAGATGGTCGCCTTCATCAAGGCCGGCTTCAAGCCGACCTGAAAGCAAAGAGAGACGCCCGCATATATCGGGCGTCTCCCCTGTTCGAGCCGTTGACCTCAAGCCTTGAAGAAGGCCAGCAGATCCTTGTTGATGACGTCGGCATGCGTCGTCGCCATGCCGTGCGGGAAGCCCTTGTAGGTCTTGAGCTCGCCCTTCTTGAGCAGCCTGACCGCAAGCAGCGCCGAGTCGGCGATCGGCACGATCTGGTCGTCCTCGCCATGCATAACCAGAACCGGCACCTCGATCTTCTTGAGATCCTCGGTGAAGTCGGTTTCCGAGAAGGCCTTGACGCAATCGTAATGCGCCTTGGCGCTGCCCATCATGCCCTGACGCCACCAGTTGTCGATGATGCCCTGCGACACCACGGCGCCCGGACGGTTGAAGCCGTAGAACGGCCCGGCCGGTACGTCGCGGAAAAACTGAGCGCGGTTGAAGGCGGTCGCATTGCGGAAGCCATCGAACACTTCGAGCGGCAAGCCACCCGGATTCGCCGCGGTCTTGAGCATGGTCGGCGTCACGGCGCCGAGCAACGCGGCCTTGGCGACGCGGCCATTGCCGCCGTACTGCGCGACATAACGGGCAACTTCGCCGCCGCCGGTGGAGTGGCCGACATGAATGGCGTTCTTGAGACCGAGATGCGCCGCCAACGCGTCGACGTCGGCGGCGTAGGTGTTCATTTCGTTGCCGGTGTCGGTCTGGCTGGAGCGGCCGTGACCGCGGCGGTCATGGGCGATGACGCGATAACCCTGGAGGACGAAGAACAGCATCTGGGTGTCCCAGTCGTCGGCGGAGAGCGGCCAGCCATGATGAAAAACGATCGGCTGCGCCGTTTTGGAACCCCAATCCTTGTAGAAGATGATGGCCCCGTCCTTGGTCGTGATCGTCCCGCTTCCGTTGGCCTCGCTCATCGCAAAACTCCATTTTGTTGCCGCGATATTTATTATCGCGATATCCTTCTCTAGCTACCTCCCCCTTACCGGTCAAGATCAGTATCGCGATAAATATTTGATAGAGGGGCCGATCTGTCATACCTTCGTCGCAAGCGGCCGCCTCGCGCCGCGCAAAAGGAACCGCCCGCCTTGCTCCGTCCGCTCAACGACCACATCTGCTTCACGATCTACGCCACCAGCATGGCGATCAACCGCACCTACAAGCCCATGCTCGACGAGATGGGCATCACCTATCCGCAATATCTGATGCTGACTGCACTGGCCGAGCAGAACGGCATCACGGTCGGCGCCATTGCAGCAAGGCTCGGTCTTGAGTCGAGCACGGTCACGCCGCCAATGAAGCGGCTGGAACAAGCCGGCTTCGTCCAGCGCAAGCGCAGCACCGCCGACGAACGCCAGGTGACCGTACACCTGACGGCCGCCGGCCGCACTTTGCTGACCAAGTGCAAATGCCTCGGCGATACGCTGATCGAGAACTCCGGCGTCAGCGAGAGCCAGCTCGCGAGTCTCAACCGCCAGCTTCAGAAGATTCATCGCTCGCTGTGCGACAAGCTCGATGCCGGGGCTCGGCACAAGCGCGCGTGATCAAGGGCGCTGAATGAGCCGAAACCACGGCCCGGCGTGGAACAGACTCATGAGCACATACATCGCGCCCATGCCGCCGAGGACCGAGCCGCCACGCAGCGATGTGCAGAGCATGTCGGCCTCGCCGCCGGACAGGCTCGTCAGAATCGCCATCGCCGCGAAGACCGGCGCCGCGGCGTAGCCGAGCGCACAAGCCACGGCGTCAGCCGCGGTCCTGCGCGCCACAGCAAGAGGCGACATTCGTCGTGCCGCCGTCATAACGGTCGTGGTGACGCAGCCAGGCCATTGTGAAGGATAGGCCCTCCTCATCGCGACCCTGCGGCGTCAGGTCAAGCATCCGGTAGGTTCCCATCATCGCTTCCACACCGCGTCCGTACGTCGAATAGGTGTGAAAGACATCGCCCTTGCCGTCCTTGACGAACACGCTGACGCCGGGCAGCTCGTCGCGGACAAAGGGCGAGGTGCCGAAATTATACACGGGCGCGCCCTTCGCGATCTCGTCAGGTGTGAAGCTGACACGGAAGTCGTAATTGAAGCTGGTGCCGTTCGACGACAGCCACTTGAACGTCCAGCCCATGCGCCGCTTGAAGGGTACGATCTCCTCATATGGCGCTCGCGAGATGGCGACGAAGGTGACATCGCGCTGGGCGAGATGCGGCACCATGCCGTCGGTGTGATCGGCCATATAGGAACAGCTCTTGCAGCCCTCCTCCCAGCCCGGCGCCAGCATGAAATGCTGCACCACGAGCTGGCTGCGACCGTCGAACAGATCGGACAGCTTCTCGTGTCCATCCCGCCCCTCGAAGACGTAGTCCTTCTCGATCTTCACCCAAGGCAGCTGCCTGCGCAATTGCGCGACGCGGTCGCTGTGCCGGGTCAGCTCTTTCTCCGCTTCGAGCAATGTAATGCGCTGCTTCAGCCAGTCTTCGCGCGATGCGACGGTATGTTCAGTCATGATGTTCTCCAATACCGTTTTCGGTCGATTGTCACTTCGGTAGCCGTTTGGCGTATTCGGCCTTCAGTTTGCCCCAGCTGTCCCAGAACGGCTCGGGCGCGAGGCCGCGCATCTTCGCCACCAGAATATCGAGATGCGCGTGCCAGCCCGGGCCGACCATCGCCATGATGCCGGGATCCGGCATGCGGCGATGCACGAGCGTGAGCAGCACCTCCTTGCCTTGGGGCGTAAGCGTGAATGTCACCTCGCCATGCTTGCCGAACGTGTATGAAAGAATGTGCGGTGGGTCGTATTCGAGAAGCCGGCAGACCGCCGTGTGCTCGTCGCCGAAACCCTCCGGCCGCTTGCCCGGCGGATTGGTCAGTTCGTCGTTCCGCCAGGTCAGCTCAAAATCAGCGCCGGCGTTCTTCGCCATGTCGCCCGACGCCAGCCACTGCCGGCGCAGATCGCTTTTCGTCAGGTAATCCCAGACGCGGTCGATGGGCCCCGGCAAGATGCGCTCGATCTTCAGCGTCGCCGGTTCGACTACTTCGCCGTAGCTGCCGGTGGTCATCGTGTCGGTCATGAACGCGGTCCCTTCTTCTTATCGGTACGTGGCTTTCCGCTGGCGGAAGGCGCGCGCGCGTCTTCGGCACGCAGCAGGTTTTCGAGAACATCGAGGCGGCTGATCCAGAAGCGCTCGTAATGGCCCAGCCATTCATGCGCGCTGGCCAGCGGGCCGGGCTCGAGGCGACACATGTGCGTTCGTCCCTTTACCTCCCGGCGGATGAGCCCCGCCCCTTCCAGCACCTTGATGTGCTTGGAGGCAGCGGCCAGCGAGATCGAGAACGGCTCGGCGAGTTGGCCGACGGAGCGCTCGCCGGCAGCGAGTTCGCGCAGCATCTGCCGGCGCGTGGCATCGCCCAGAGCGTGAAAAACCGTATCGAGCTGGGGTGACATTAATTCAACCATACGGTTGAATATAGACGAGCCGCGAAAATAGTCAACCGTTCGGTTGAATATTTTTCCCGCAAAAAGGCCGCGCCCTCGCGGACGCGGCCTGCACCTCTCCCGCCGATAAGAGCCTAGCCCGCCAGCTTGTAGCGTGGTGCCGCATGCTCGTTGCGGAAGTTCGGCAGCATGGCCAGGCGCGCCGCGTTGAACGCCTCCCACTGGCCGGCATCCGGCAGCGGCGGAATGGTGACGGTCTCGCGCTTGTCAAAACCGGCCAGCGCCGCATCGACCAGTTCGCCGGCCTCCATGACGCCCTCGATCTTGGTGACGTCGCGGCCGGAGCGCTCCCAGATCTCCGTACGCGTCGCTGCTGGCAGCACCGCCTGCACGTAGAGACCGCGCGCCCCAAGCTCCGCATTCAGGCTTTGCGACAAGGTCAGCACGTATGATTTGCTGGCGCTGTAGGCGCCGATCGAGATTTCCGGGGCGAGGCCGAGGACGGAGGCAATGTTGATGATGCCGCCGCCCGTGCCGATGCCGCCGCCGCCGCCCGTGCCGCCGCCGCCGCCGCCGCCGGGCGCGACGAAGCGCTTGGCGGCCACCGCGGCCAGCCGCGTCACCGCCGTGACGTTGACCTTGATCAGCTTCTCCATGAGGTCCGGATCGCCGTCTTCGAAGCCGCCGGGCGCTGCGATACCGGCGTTATTGACCAGAATCCCGATCGCCGCGTCGTCGCGCAGGCGCTGTTCGACCCGCGTCAGATCGGCGCTTTCGGACAGATCGGCCACCACAATATCGACCGAGACGCCGGTCTCGGCGCGCAGCCTGGCGGCCAGCGTTTCCATGCGCGCCTTATCTCGGGCGACGAGGACGAGGTCGTGCCCCCTGCGGGCAAAGCGATCGGCATAAGTCGCGCCAATGCCAGAAGAAGCGCCGGTTATCAGAACGGTTGGTTTCGATTGGGCCATCTCGGCGTCCTATTCATGATGATTATAATGTTTGTATTTATGATGGCCGTCCTGTATATTGTCAAGGAGCACAGGAGCGCGTTATGAAGGTCAGCAAGGAGAAGGTAGCCGAGCACCGAAGGGCCATTTTGCTGGCGGCCGCCCGGATGTTTCGCCAGCGCGGCTTCGATGACGTCAGCGTCGCCGAAATCATGAAGGAAGCCGGCCTCACCCATGGCGCCTTCTACGGCTACTTCGCGTCGAAGGAGGCGCTGATCGCGGAAGCCATCGGCACGGCGCTGGCGCCCGATCCGGCGGCGCCGCGCAAATCCGTCGCAGCCTTTGCGGACGGCTATCTCAGCCCGCGGCACCGCGACGCGCGCGACGCGTCCTGCCCGTTCTCAAGCCTCGGCACCGAGGCTTCGCGCGGCTCGAAAGAGCTCCGCCACGCCATGACGCAATCGCTGCGCCAGACTCTCGATCGCTTCACGGCCGAAGCCAAAGGCAAGACGCTTGAGGAAAAGCGACGCAATGCGATTGCAGCCTGGACCTCGATGGTCGGCGCGATCGTGATTGCACGCATCGCCGACGACGAATCTCTTTCAGAAGAGGTGCTGCGAGAAACGCGCGCCGCCCTGCCGCTGTAACCCGGTCACGAGCCGCCGGGCGCGGCTCCAATAAGCCACTCATAACGCCAGACCTCGAGATCGAAGGGACCTTCGAGGGTGTCCAGGCGACTCATCACCGGTCCCACGCGTTGCCAGCCGCACTTCTCATAGAACCGGGCGGCCCTGTCGTTACCGATGGCGCAAGCCAGCCACAGCTTTTCGATGCCCGCCCGACGCGCACGCGTTTCCACGTCGGTCATAAGCGCCTGTGCCACGCCCCGCCCGCGCGCTTCGGCCGTGACATAAAACTGATAAAGTTCGTCGCCCTTGACAATGTAGAAGCCCTGGGGCCCGCCGACGGAGCCCAAAGTCCATACATCGTTCAATGCCGAGCGCAGCCGGTCGGCGAAACTCTGTAGAGTACGAGTTCTCGCCAAAGCAGCCGGCAGAATGGCGGCGTGCGCGTCCTGCCATCCGTCATACCAGAGCCGCGCCAGAGCCTCGACGTCCGACGGAACGGCCTGGCGGACTTTCGTCATCGCGCGATCACTTCGCCGTCGGCATCACCGGCACGTCATCATAGCGCGACGTCAGATCGGTGGCGGCGAGCTTGGCCCAGACCTCGCCGGCGTCGTCGGCGAAATCGAAGGCGCCGAACTCGGACGGGTCGACCATGCCGGTAGTCGCCAGTTCGTCGAAATTGATCACCGTCTTCCAGAACTTGCGATCGACCATGATGGTCGTCACCGGCGGCGCCTTGCGCGTGACACGCAGGTTCAGGATTTCGAACAGTTCGTCCAAAGTGCCGAAGCCACCGGGAAAAACCACCAGCGCATTGGCACGCATGGCCAGATGCATCTTGCGGATCGAGAAGTAGTGGAACTGGAACGTCAGCTCGCGCGTGGCGTAAGGGTTGGGCTTCTGCTCGAACGGCAATTCGATGTTGAAGCCGATGGTCGGCGCGCCGGCGTCATGCGCGCCGCGGTTCGCCGCCTCCATGATGCCGGGGCCGCCGCCCGTCGCAATGACATTGTCGCGGATTTCGCCACGCGGCTTGAGCGCCCCGCCCTGCTCGGATGCGATGCGGCCGAAGGCGCGGGCCTGCTGATACCAGAACGGGTGACGCCCCGGGCCATTCTCGCGCACACGTGCCGAGCCGAACACCACGATGGTCGAGCGGATGTGCCAACGGCACAAAGCCTCCTCGACCGCATTGAACTCCTTCTGCAAACGCTCGCCGCGCTCGCCGTTGCCGGGGCGGAATTCCCCGCACAGCGGCGGCGGATCGGCACTGGTCGCGCGCTTGAGTTGGTCTGTCACATCAGGGCCCGTCGAACCAGGACTTCCATTGCGGGACCGCGGTCGCGTAGGTGCCGCGATGCGAGGTCGCCCCGGTCGAGACGGCCTGCACCTGACTATTACCATTGCCGATGGCGTGCTGATAGGTGGCCGCAAGCTGGCCCAGCCCCGTCGAGATCGCCTCGTCGGCCTCGCCGTAGTAATTGCGCACCGGCGATTTGACGATCCAGCGATAGGCCGTCGTCTGCGCCACCAGCTTTCCATAAGCGGAGTCGGCGAAGAACTGCGCATCGAAATAGTCAGGCTTCAAGAGCTTGCGTAGATCGGTCGGCACATCGGCGGCGTTGAATGGCTCGCGCAGATAAGCCTTGCGCGCGACATCGTAATAGGCGTCAGCGATCAGCGACCGCGCCAACCCCGGCACGCCGTAGTAATTCTCGAACGAGAAAGACGACAGGATGAAAAGCGAATTCACCCAGTCGGCGTCGATCTTGCGCGGGAAATTAAGAAAGCCGTTGAGCGCAACGAAAATATCGACCGGCGCGCTGGCGGTCGCGGCGGCATCGATCTTCACGCCCGCGGCTTCGAGCTTCTCAAGGAACGCCATGGTGACGAAGCCGCCCTGCGACCATCCGGCGATGAACAGTTTCGGACTCTCCAGCTTCATATGCGCGAGCACGGCGCGGCTGGCCATCAGCATGTCATAGGTCGCCTGCTGGTGACTGGCCTTGACCATGTAGCCTTCCGGCTCCTTGGACGAGCCCATGCCGAAATAATCGGCGCCGATGACGATGTAACCCTGCCCGGCAAACTGCGCGAGCATCAGTTGCGTCTCCGGCGACTGATCCGGGAACGACGGCACCTGTGTCTTCTCGTAGACCGTGCCGTGCTGATACGACACCATCGGGAACGACGTGCCGGCGATATCCGGAACGGCGACCAGGCCGGTAGCCACGATCGGCTTGTTGCCGCGCTCCGGCACCACCGAATTGTAAGTCACGCGGTAGAGCTTCACCGCGTTCTTCGCCGCGCTGTACTTGACGTTCACGCCGAAAAATTTCGGCGTGTCCTCGGTCAGCACCTTGTTGAGCTTGTCGGCGTCCCAGCGGCCGATCAGCTCATAAGTTACGCCGCTCGATACCTGAACCGGCCCGCTTTGCGCCGCGGCTGGAGCAACGAAAGAGACGAACATAATAAGGATAGCAAGCGCGCGGATAAGCATCGCAATCTCCGGAAAAACGGTGTGCAGATTGCCCGTCCCGGCTTAACTTTCGCTGAATCCGGTCGCGGCCTCTCAGGGTGCCGCAAATTTCACATGGCCGTTGTCGTCGATTGGCCAGGCCGGATTCCACGCGATTTCCCAGGCATGCGCATCGGGATCGGCCACGTAGCCGCGCAAACCGCCATGCGCCGGCTCGTCGGGCGCGCGCAGGAGGTTGCCGCCATTCTCGGTCAGACGCTCGATCAAGGGCACCACATGATCCCTGTCGCGCACGTTATGCGCCAGCGCGAAAGCTCCGGGCCGCGCCAGGTCATGACGCTGCATGTCACTGGCAAGCGCCGCTGTGCGCCAGGTCGCAAGCACGAGGCCGTTCATCTGGTAGAAAATGACCTCGTCATTCTCGAAAACCGGCGCCCAGCCAAAGCCGTCCGTGTAAAAACGGCGCGAACGCGACAATTCGGCAATTCCCAACGTAATGACGGCTATTTGCTGCATTCGACAATTCTCCCGCGAACGCTACCGAGACGCGTCTCCTCCTCGCGCAACGGTTACCGCTTCGCACAACTCTAATTGGTGAATTGCGCGGAAGTTTCCGAAAAGCCACGACAAGGGCACCCGGAAGTTCCACGCTTCAAACCCGCCGCCGGCAAAATCCAAACGAGCCGCGCCGGTCACAAACAATGCCGGTCACAACAATACCGGTCATTACAATGAAGCCACGAAAATGCGTTGCGAGCCCCCACTCGCCCGACAGTGCCAACAAGTAAAACCGGATTCGCGCGGCACTTCCAGCAGGCTCGCCATGCAATCACAGGGCTTTGACCGGCCGGGCTAGCCGGACTATCGAGGTTGATGCCTTATCGCAGCGCACCCATATTCACGTCTGTCCGGCACGCGATTTTGCCCCTTTTCCCAGGACTTCGGAGACACGACACATGACGACCGATTACACCCCACCCAAGGTTTGGGTGAACAAGCCGTCCGGCGGCCAGTTCGCCAATATCAACCGTCCTGTCTCCGGACCGACGCACGACAAAGAACTGCCCGTCGGCAAGCATCCGCTGCAGCTTTATTCTCTGGCGACGCCGAACGGCCAGAAAGTCACCATCATGCTCGAGGAACTGCTCGCACTCGGTCACAAGGGGGCGGAATACGACGCCTGGCTGATCAAGATCGGCGATGGCGAGCAGTTCGGCTCAGGCTTCGTCCAGGTCAACCCGAACTCCAAGATCCCGGCCTTGATGGACCGCAGCGGCGCGAAGCCGATCCGCGTGTTCGAATCCGGCGCCATCCTCACTTATCTCGCTGAGAAATTCGGCGCCCTGCTTCCGACCGATCCCGCGGCGCGTGCCGAATGCTTCTCGTGGCTGTTCTGGCAGATGGGCTCAGCCCCCTATCTCGGCGGCGGCTTTGGCCACTTCTATGCCTACGCGCCGACCAAGATCGAATATGCGATCGACCGCTTCTCGATGGAGACCAAGCGCCAGCTCGACGTGCTCGACAAGCGCCTCGCCGACAACGAATACATCGCCGGGCCCGACTACACGATCGCCGACATCGCCATCTTCCCGTGGTACGGGGGGCTGGTGAAAGGCTGGCTCTATGGCGAATCGGCCACCTTCCTCAGCGTCCACGAATACAAGAACGTGCTGCGCTGGGCCGATCAGCTTCTGGCACGTCCGGCGGTCAAGCGCGGCCGCATCGTCAACCGCGTGTCCGGCGATCCGAAGAGCCAGTTGCACGAACGCCACGACGCCAGCGACTTCGACACCAAGACACAGGACAAGCTGGCGAAGCCTGCCTAGCGGCGGATTGAAAACCGCCGCGCATCCGCTGCGCGGCGGTTCTCCCGTCTACATCTCGAACTCGACCTTGACGCTCGGCGACGAGCGCCGCGCCGGGCCGTGGTAGACCGCCTCGATATTGTTGCCGGCCGGATCGATCACGAACGCGGCGTAGTAGCCCGGATGATATTTGCGGATACCCGGCGCGCCATTATCCTTGCCACCGGCCGCCAGCGCCGCCTTGTAGAAGGCATCGACCGTCGCCTCGTCCTTGGCCTGAAAGGCAAGGTGGTGCCGTCCGGTGGTCTTGCCGAGCGCAGCCTCGCTGCTCGCCGTCGAAATAAACAGCTCATCGGCCCAGAAGTAATCCTCGCCGCTGCCGGCAAGCGGAATGTCCAACACCTTGAACACCGCTTCGTAGAAATGCCGCGCCGCGGCGAGATCATCGACGATAAGCTGGATATGATCGATCAGGCGGCCGCGATGCAGTTCCATGGTTTCCATGACGGGCTCCCTTGGCGATTCTTATAGAACGGCGACCCTCCTGCCATGTTCCATCGCCAGCGCGAAGCGGCCGGATCGCCGCAGGCTTGTCACGCGAAGCGCTTGTCACGCGAAGCGCTTGGCGCCCGCCACGCACAGGACGACGATCGCCGTCGAGGCGATCATGCCCCAGGCTACGGCTTCGTGGAGCAACAGCGCCGCCAGCATCAGCCCGAAGAACGGCTGCAGCAATTGCAACTGTCCCACCACCGCAATGCCGCCCTGCGCCAGCCCGCGATACCAGAAGATAAAGTCGACCAGCATGCTGAAAATCGACACATAGGCGAGCGCCGCCCAAGCGGGCACGCCGATGCCGCCCCATGAGGCCGGCATCGCGCCAATCGCGATCGCCACCATCAGCGGCAGCGACAGCAGCAAGGCCCAGGAGATGACCTGCCAACCGCCAAGCCGGCGTGACAAGGTTGCGCCTTCGGCATAGCCGAGACCGCACAACAGGATCGCCGCCACCATCATCAGATCGCCGATCACCGAAGCGCTGTCACTGCTATAAAGCGCAAAGCCGGCGACGGTGACGGCGCCGATGATGGAGAAAATCCAGAACGCAGGCTTCGGCCGTTCGCCGCCGCGCAACACGCCGAACATCGCGGTCGAAAGCGGCAGCAGGCCGATATAGACGATGGAATGCGCCGAAGTGATGTGCTGTAGCGCCAGCGCGGTGAACAGCGGAAAGCCGACAACGACCCCGATCGACACGATGACCAGCGGCAACAGATCGGCGCGCGAGGGCCGCGCCTGACGCAGGCCGAACAGGAAAGCGGCACCGAGCACCGCTGCGATCGCCGCGCGCGCTGAGGTGAGAAACATCGGTGAAAATACCGCGACGCCGACCCGGGTTGCTGGGAGCGAGCCGCTGAAGATGATGACGCCGAGCAGGCCATTGCCCCATCCGGCCGGTATCCGTGACACGAAGATGTCCTCGGCAGTATCGCCCTGAGCCATCAATGAAACAGATCGTTTCATTCGGCACGTTGATGAGACGGCACGTTTAAAGCACGCCTCGCGCATCGATAGAGGTCGACTTACATCACGTCAATCAACGCCTCGATTTTAGAATGCGGCAAGCCCCTCTCGAACATTCGGGCGCCGAAACCCGTGCGTACCTCGAGCGTTGACCGTTACAGCCAAACCAGCCGAAAGGATTGCCATGAAGGTTCGCAAATTCGGCGTCGCCGATGCTTCGTTCGAGCGCCCGCCCGGCCAAACTGGCGATGTTTTCGTCAGCAACATGGTGGACCAGCGCAACGGCGGCCCGGTCACTATCGGCTACGGGCATTATGGGCCCAACCAGACACTCGAAGAGACCATGGCCGTTCCACGACACCATGATCGTGCTCGAGGGCAAACTGTCTGTGGACAGTGGCGGCGGCACCGTCAGCGCCGGCCCCGGCGACATCGTTTACATGCCGAAGGGCGAAAAGGTCTTGATCCGCTCCCATGACGAAGGCGCCATCACCGCTTATGTGACTTACCCGCATTGGCAGGAGCCATGAGGCCCCGCAGCACCTCTGCGGCGAAGCCTTTCCGAGGCGCAACCGCCGACGCGGTTCGTCAAACATTCAGTCGGTCTGAGGAACTGGTCCATTTTGTCGCAGGTTGCGGCATTGCACCGCGGATGCCATAGACACGTCAGGGTGTCCGCATTGGCGGGCAGGATCCAGCGCTGGTCGGGCCGCCAGCGCCGGAAACCTATGCCATGACTACGCGGCTTCACGCCCCACGCCCCCAATCGCTCTTCCGCCGCTTCCTCGACAATGAAGCCGCCGGCGGCGTGATCCTCATGGCTGCCGCCGCGCTGGCGCTGATCGTGGCAAATTCACCGGCGTCCGGCCTGTACCAGACAGTGCTGCACACTTACGTCGGCCCGCTGAGCGTCGCTCACTGGATCAATGACGGCCTGATGGTGCTGTTCTTCCTGCTCGTGGGCCTCGAGATCAAACGCGAAATGCTCGAGGGCCAGCTCGCGACCTGGTCGAACCGCATGCTGCCCGGCCTCGGCGCCCTCGGCGGGATGATGGCACCGGCCGCGATCTACATCGCGTTCAATAGTCAGTCGCCGGAAACCTTGCGCGGATGGGCCGTACCGACGGCGACCGACATCGCTTTCGCGCTCGGCGTGCTTTCGCTGCTCGGCAGCCGCGTGCCTGTGGCGATGAAAGTATTTCTGGCCGCGCTCGCCATCATCGACGACCTCGGCGCCGTCGTCATCATCGCGATATTTTATACGGCGGACATCTCGGCGCTTTATCTCGGCCTTGCCGTGGTGACGTTCGTGGCTCTGGTGGCGCTGAATCGCGCCGGCATCGTTCGGTTGGCGCCCTATCTCGCGCTCGGCGCCCTGCTGTGGATTTTCGTGCTGCAATCGGGCGTGCATGCGACCGTCGCCGGCGTCCTGCTGGCCATCACCATCCCACTGCGATCGCCGCAAACCGGACGCGATGCGCCCTCGCCGCTTTATGCGATCGAACACGCGCTGACGCGACCCGTGGCCTTCGTCATCGTGCCGATCTTCGGCTTTGCCAATGCCGGCGTGTCTTTTGCCGGCGTCGGCCTCGACACCATCTTCAGTCCGCTGCCGGCAGGCATTGCCTTCGGCCTGCTGTTCGGCAAGATCATCGGCGTGTTCGGCGCCAGCGCGCTGGCCATCGGCCTTGGCCTTTCCGCCATGCCGATACATGCCCGCTGGATTCACCTTCTTGGCGTCGCGATGCTGTGCGGCATCGGCTTCACCATGAGCCTGTTCATCGGCTTGCTCGCTTTCGGCGACAATGCCGCGCTGCTGGATCAGGTGAAGATCGGCATTCTCGCAGGCTCGCTGGCCGCGGGCGTACTCGGCTATCTCGTCTTGCGTTTGACGAGCGCACCGAAGTGATGAGGCCCGCTCAGACCCGCGTGCCGCCATCCGCCATCAGCACCGCCGCAGTCACGACGGACGCTTCGTCAGAGGCCAGCCACAGGATCGGATAGGCCACCTCGGAGGGATCGGCCCAGCGCTGCTGGATGTTGTGATTGGTCTTTTCCTCGCGCAGGTCCTGCTCCGTCCTGCCTTCCTTGGCGAAGCGACGGACGTGGAACGGCGTCAGCGTCAGGCCGGGGCAAACCGCATTCACCCGGACGCCGTTGCCGACTTCCTCGAAGGCCAGCGTCTTGGTCAGCGAGATGATGCCCGCCTTGGCGACGTCGTACTGCCCCATACCCGCGCGCGGATTGAAGGCGTGCGTGGACGAGATATTGACGATCGCGCCCTTCCCCGATTTCCGCAACGCCGGCATCGCTTCGCGCGATAGATAAGCGTAGCTCAACAGATTGACCGACAGAATCTTCTGCCAGGTCTCGGCCTTGGCCTCGTCGAGCGGCTCGTAGGAGCGGACACCGGCATTGTTCACCAGCACGTCGATGCGGCCGTACTTCGCAAGCGTCTCGGACACGATCGTCGTCGCCGCGCTTTCCTGCCCGACGTCGCAGGCCACCGGCAGCACCTCGGCGCCCGGAACACTGCCGCGAATATCGTCGACGACGGCGTCCAGCGTGGCCTGATCGATATCGGCCAGCACGACCTTGGCGCCTTCGGCGGCGAACAATTTTCCAGTCGCCGACCCGATACCGCCGGCGCCGCCGGTGATGATCGCAACTTTATCCTTCAGGCGCGCCATATCATTCTCCTCGCTTATCCAACGATCGTCGAAGCCGAATCTAATGACTCGTCGCGGCGCACCACGCGCCACAGCCAGACAACGCTGTAGATCGCCATCAACGCCGAGCAGATCGGAATTGCGCAATACCAAAGACGTTTGTCGAGCCGCAGATAGGGCGTCGTTTCCCCGGACAGTTCCATGAATTCGTAGCCATAAAATACGAGCATGAGCGCGAAACCGAGCATCGTCAGGTTGATGACGACCTCCAGCGCCTTGCGTCCCATATGGGGCAGCATGGCCTCGAACAGCACGACGCGATAGAGAACGCCTTCGCGCCACAGCGCGACCCCGGTCAACATCACCATCCAGATGAAGGCCAGTTCGACGATCTCGTCGTAGCCCGGGATCGTGAATAGCGGCAACAGACGCAGCACGATGGCAAGGCCGAGCAGAATCGACAGACCCACGAGACAGGCCAGCGCGCCAACCTTGCAGATCGTGCCGATCGCGCTATCGGCGCGTGACAACAGGTTTGCCATGGTCAGTTTCCGTATCCCAGCATGTGCGGCAACCAGAGCGACAGGCCAGGCACATAGGTGATGATCATCAGAATACCGATCAGCGCCAGCACATAAGGCCAGATTTCGCGCGTCACTTCCGCGATCGATATCTTGGCGATGCCGGCGACGACATAGAGGCACAAGCCGACCGGCGGCGTCACCAGCCCGATCATGATGTTGAGCACGATGATCACGCCGAAATGAACCGGATCGATGCCGAGTTGCACGATGATCGGCAGCAGCACCGGATAGGCGATAATCATGATGGCGATGCCTTCGATGAACATGCCGAGCAGCAAGAGCACCGCGTTGATGATCAGCAGGATCACCCACGGCTCGGAGGAAACCGTGAGGAACGCCTTGAAGATCGCATCTGGAATCTGTTGCTGGATCAGCACCCAGCCGAACGGCGCCGCCATGGCGATGATCAGCATGACCTGCGCGGTCTGGCGCGCGGTGTCCCACATGACGTCGATGGTGCCGCGCCAGTCGAGCTCGCGATAAACGAACCGCCCCAGAATAAAGGCATAGGCCGCGGCCACGACCGCGGCCTCGGTCGGCGTCGCGATGCCGAGAAAGATGACGCCGAGAATCGTCGGAGGCAGCAGCAGGGCCGGCATCGCGCGCCAGACGATCCGGGCCGCCACGGGGAGCGGCGGCAGCCCCTCGCCGCGCGGCAGATTGCGGCGCTTGGCAACGACGGCAATCACCGCCATGAGCGCAACCGCCATGAGCAGGCCCGGCACGATGCCGGCAAGGAAGAGCGCACCGACCGATACATTCGCCAGGCTGCCATAGATGACGAAGGGCAGGCTCGGCGGAATGATGGGGCCTATGGTGGATGAAACGGCCGTGATCGTGGCGGCGTAGCGGCTGGAATATCCGGCCCGCGTCATCGCCTTGTGCTCGATCACGCCCATGCCGGCAGCGTCGGCGACCGCCGAGCCCGACATGCCGGCAAAGATCACGCTGCCGACAACGTTGACATGCGCAAGTCCACCGCGAATCCGGCCGACGCAGAGCTGGGCAACCTGAAAAATGCGCTCGGTGGTGCCACCGACGTTCATCAGGTTGCCCGCCATCACGAAGAACGGAATCGCCAGCAAGGGAAACGATGTTGTTCCTGCGTAGGCCCGTTGCACGAAAATGACGAGCAGGTCCGGACCGGCCGTCATGATCATCGTCACCGCCGCGACCAGCCCGAGGGCGACCGCAATCGGGACGCCCATCAGGATGGTCACGCAGACACCGGCGAGAACCGCAAAAACAAGCATCGCGAACCCTTAACCGCGCGCGTCGGCGACGTGCTTGGCCCAGGTGTTCCACACCTCGTCGCCGAGGCCTTTGCGCAACTGCGCATAGGCCGGCTCCATCTTGGCGCGGAACGCGGCTGGATCCGGCCGCGTGATGGTAAGACCCGCCTTTTCCATCTTGGCGACCTGGCCCTCTTCACCGTCGCGAACGCTCTTGCGGGCGGCGGCGCCGGCGATCTTGGCTTCTTCCTGGATGATCTTGCGCTGATCCTCGGGCAATGCCGACCATTTGCGCGGGTTGGCGCAGAACATGATCGACGCATAGATGTGGCGGGTCAGCGCGATGTGCTTCTGCACCTCGAAGAACTTGGCCGCGAAAGTCGTACCGATCGGGTTGTCCTGCCCGTCGACCAGATTGTTGGCCAGCGCGAGATAGACTTCCTGGAAGGCGACCGTCTGGGTGCTGGCGCCAAGCGCCTCGAACGCGGCCTTGATCGCCAGTTCGGGCGGGACACGGATCCGCAAACCCTGCACGTCGGCCGGCACGTTGATCGGCCGCTTGCTGTTGGAGGTGGCGCGGAAGCCCCACTCGAAATTGGCGATCCAGGTGAAGCCGGCATCGGCCAGCGTTTTCGTGATGAAGCCGCGGCCCGTTTCATCCAGCGTCTTGTGCGCGTGCTCGTAGTTGTCGAACTGATACGGAATGTTCACGACGCCGATCGACTTCGACATCGATTCGATGTTGGCCGGATTGAACAGCATCATGTCGATAGCGCCCAGCTTGGTCTGCTGGGCGGCTTCGACCGGCGAACCGAGAGCGTTGTTCGCGAATATCTTGATGTTAAGGGCGCCGTTGGTGCGTTCGGAGATACGCTTCACCATCGCTTCCGCCTCGATGTGCACCGGATGCGTCACATCGGCCGGATGCGCGAGTCGCAGATCGGTTGCGGCGGAGGCGCGGCGGAACGCAGGTGCGGCAAGCGCGGCGGACGCGCTGCCCAGGACGAAGTGACGGCGATTCAAGCCGAGCGAAAAGGCCATGGATCCTCCCTTGCCGCCATGCGGCGTGTTTTTTGGCCGCCATTGCGCGGCGGCCTTTCCGCCCCCCGAACGGGCGCGATACCGTTCCTTGCATGCAAGATTTTGGGGTGTCAACCCATCTGCTTACCGCTGCGTCGCAATAAGAATACCCCGGCTGCTCGGGCGGCAGCCCGCTATTTCACCGCGCTTTGCGTGGTTCGGCGACGTCTGCCGGGCCGCGGACAATGACGACCGGCGGGATTGACCGGATCAATCTTGCATGCAAGTTTTCGCGACCCCCCCCTCACGCCGCCTTAAGGCCGGTGGAGACAACAGGAAACCTCCGCATCCATGAATTATCACGGCTATTTTGCCGCAGGCTCGAAACCTGTGGAGGTGTGCGTCGTCGGAACCGGCGCTTTCGGCCAAAGCCTGATGAGCCAGGCGCGCCGCGTGCCGTTGATGAGCGTGCGCGTCGCGGTCGACATCACCGCCGAGCGCGCCGCCGAGGCGTGGCGGACGGTCGGCGCCCCTGCCCGCGATATCGCGCTCTGTTCGACGTCAGCCGAAGCGAAAGCCGCTTTCGCAAATGGACAACTTATCGCCTGCGGTGACATCGCCTGCACGCTCGACCTGCCGGTCGATGTGGTGGTCGAGGGAACCGGGCATCCCGAAAGCGGCGCACGCCACGCGCGGCTGGCGGTCGAGTCGGGCCGCCATCTGGTCATGGCGTCGAAGGAAGTCGACATCGTCATCGGGCCTTACCTGTCGGCGGCCGCGCGCCAGGCCGGCCGCGTTGTCACCCCGGTCGATGGCGACCAGCCGAGCCTGCTCATTGGCCAGACGACATGGGCGGAGACATTGGGCTTCACGATCGTCGCCGCGGGCAAGTCGAGCGAGTACGACTATGTCTACGATCCGGTCGCCGAAACGGTCACCACTTCAGGCCGCACCGTCGCCGCTGGCGGTCTCAACGCCGATTGGGATCTGGGCACCCGTTCGCTCGGTGACGTGCTTGCGAGCCGCGCCCGCACATTGGCCGCCATCCCGCCGCGGACCGTGCCCGATCTTTGCGAGATGCTGATCGCCGCCAACGCGCTCGATCTGACACCCGACCGTCCGGACTTTCATGCACCCATTCTGCGCGTGAGCGAGGTGCCGAGCGCATTCGACGTCGCCGCCAATGGAGGCTTGCTCAGCGGCGAGCGGCGGATCGACGTCTTCAACTGCCTGCGCCGCCCCGACGAACTCAGCTTCGCCGGCGGCGTCTTCGTCGTCGTGCGCTGCGAGGACGCTGCCGTCTGGCGCATGCTGGCGGAGAAAGGACACGTCCTCTCGCGCGACGGGCGCGCCGCGATGCTTTATTTGCCGCGGCACGTGCTCGGTCTGGAAGCCGCCACCAGCATTCTGGCGGCTGGGCTGCATGGCGTTTCGACCGGCGCCGAAACGCCGCTGCCGCGCTACGATCTCGCCGCGCGTGCCGACGCAGATCTCCCCGCCGGCACGGTGCTGACCGCCGAGGGGCATCACCACAGCATCAAGAATGTGTCGGGCTGGGCCGTACCCGCAAGCCGGCTCCACACCGGTGCGCCGATCCCGTTCTATCTCGCGGCCAACCACAAACTGACAAGGCCCGTCGCCAAGGGAGAGCTCATCCGTTTCGGGGACGTCGAGATACCCGAGGCTTCCGAACTGCTCTCGATGCGGAGGAAGCAGGACGCGCATTTCGGCGTGCCGGCGCGGCACTGACCGGCGTCGCCTCGCTTTTCTGCTCAGTGCCCTCCTCCAGCCCCTCCAGAACCCGGCCGAGACCGCTGTTGATGTGGTTGCGCATCAGCAGAGACGAAAGCTGCGGGTCGCGCGCCCGCACGGCGGCGAGGATGCCGGCGTGCTCCTCAATCGCCGTCGCCCATCGCGCCGGCCGCAGGTTCGAGGCAAAGCGCGCGCGGTCGGCCCGCGGCGACAATTGATCCCAGGTCCACAGCAACACCGGATTGTTGCTGGCGGACACCAGAATGCGGTGGAAGGCCTTGTTGCTCGTGAAATAGGCGTCGAGATTATTCTGCTTCTTGTACCGGATCATCTTGTCGTGCTCGGCCGCCATGCCCGCAATGGCGTCATCCGTGATCGCCGCGCAGGCCAGCTCCGCCGCCAGCCCTTCGAGCGTCGCCACCACCACGGCAAGCGAGCGCACTTCCTTGCGGTCGAGCTTTGGGACGATGGCGCTCTTGTTGGGCAGTGCCTCCAGCAACCCCTCCTGGATCAGCGCCTTGATGACCTCGCGCACCGGCGTACGCGACACATTCAGCGTCTCGCACAGTTCGCGTTCGCGAACCCGCTGGCCCGGGATGAGCGCACCGCTGACAACGAGCCGCCGCACCGCCTCGGCGGTGGAGGCGAAGGCCTCGCCTTTTTTCAGCGAACCTGCCGATGTTGGTTTCACGCGCGATCTCCGCAGACTTGCATGCAAGAGCGTTGACGCTCCCATTCTTGCATGCAATATCCGATAAACATCCGGTTGTTAATATCCTGCGCGGCCGCCCTCGCCGGCACAAGAAGCGGCGCAGGCGGGAGGGCCGCGCCATGAAGACGATCCATGAAGCCTGGGTTGACGATCCCGGCGCCGTCACGCTGGTCGATGCCCACCACCACATCTGGGACCTTGGCCGGAATTACTATCCCTGGCTGTCCGACCGGCCGGAGGAGCATTTCTTTCTCGGCAATTACGACGGCATCAAGCGCGACTACATGCCGGACGACTACCGGCGCGATGCTTCGCGGCACAACGTCCTCATGACGGTGCATTGCGAGGCCGAATGGGATCGCGACGATCAGGTCGGCGAGACGCGCTGGTTGACCGAAATGAACAAGACGCATGGCTTGCCCAACGCCATCGTCGCTCATGCCTGGTTTCATACGCCGAATAGCGAGGAAGTGATGGCGGCGCAGGCCGCCTCGCCGCTGGTGCGCGGCATCCGCTCCAAGCCGGTCACGGCGCTGGCGCCCCATCTCATGACGCGGGGCGCGCCCGGCACCATGCAGGACCCGGCCTGGCTGGAAGGCTTCGCCCGCCTCGAGCGCCATGGCCTGAGCTGGGATCTGCGCGTGCCGTTCTGGCATCTTGCGGAAGCCGCCGAAGTGGCGCGCGCGTTCCCGCGCACGCCCATCGTTCTCAATCACACCGGCTTCCCATGGGACCGCTCGCCCGAAGGCCTTGCCGCCTGGCGCGCCAGCATGGAGATCATCGCGCGCGAGCCGAATGTGTGGCTCAAGGTGTCCGAGTTCGGCGTAAAGAACCAGCCTTGGAATTACGAGTCGAACAAGACGGTTGTGCGCGATGCGATCGGCATCTTCGGCATCGAGCGCTGCATGTTCGCCAGCAACTTTCCGGTCTCCGGCCTGCACGTCGATTACGACACGCTGGTCACATCGGTCAGCCGCATGATCGCCGACTATTCGCCGCAGGACCGCGAGCGCTTCTTCTGCGGCAATGCGATGGCCTTCTACCGGCTCACGCCTGGCGCCTGAGCATGGCCGCTGCTCACCTGAACTGCATCGTCCAGTTCACTTCCCACGTAGCGCCGCCATCGGGCGAGAAGGCCTGCTCCCAGCGCGGCCCCTCGCCGTCGCTCTTGAGCCAGACGAACCGTACCTTGATCGGCCGGCCGTTCCACTGATCGTCGCAGATGAATTCGCCGCGATTGCCCTCGAAGCGGCCGACCACCGGCTCGCCGATTTCAGCCGGATTGCGCAGATCCAGCCACCAGATGCGCCACAGACCTGTGCTCGCCTCGAACGAACGAAAAGCCGCCGCGCGATAAGCGCCGCCCGGCTCGTCGAGAAAATTGTCTTCGACATTGCCCGATCCGCCAAGGATCGGCCGCGTCGTGCTGGTGCCGTCGAACTCGGTCCAGTCGTCCGCGCCCGCGAGCCGCGTCGTCAGCTTGCGATGGCGGACCTTCCAGTCGCGGTGCAGAAAGTCGAAGTCGTCGGCTGCTGACATGAATGTTCCCCGGGCTCGTGGCGCGCCAATCGTAGCCCGGGTAAAGCGAAGCGCAACCCGCGCATCGGCGCCGCTCAGCCCCCGGTGTCCTCGGCGGCCTTCTTCGCACGCTCTGCGGCGGCCTGCGCGTCGATGATGGCCTGCACCGCCTCCTCCCGGGCGGCCGCCGCGTGGGCCTGCGCCATGTCGGCAAAATCCGCGACGATTTGCGCGGATGATTGCGCGCCTGCCCGGCACTTCATTGCCGCCGGCTTGTCGCCTTTGGCCTCGGCCTCGCGGGCGCAACGCGCCATATTCTCGGTGCCGATCGCCACCTGATTGGCCGACGCCGCCAGCGACATGACGATCTGCGCCTCGTTGAGGCTTGCGATGGTCGAGGTGCCGGCCTGATTCATCATGGTCGTATTCCAGTCCAGCGGCGCGATCAGGGCCCCGCAATGAAGCGTGATGTAGGCGCCGAGGCCTTCGGTCGAACGGTTCATCACTGGCGTACTGGACTCCGGCGTGCGCGCAGCCCGGCCCAGTTCGACACCGTAAGCGACGCCCAGCTTGAAGCCTTCCATGAGGCCATCGCCATAGCCGGTCTTCTCATCGGCACTCGTCAGTACGTCCGGAAGCGGAACCTTGACCAGCACGGCGGTGGCGTCCGCCACCGGGCTGGCGGCGAGGCCGTTATAGCCATCGACCACGCCGCGCAGCCAGCCGGGATAAGCGCCCTCGCATGCACCGCGGTGAAATTCCGGGCTGTCCCGATCGGCGCGAGCGACACCGGAGCCCCACAGTGTGATGCAGAGGACCGCCGCGGCGATGAACGTCGGGTGAGGCGCGCTCGCGCGCGCGGATCGTCCGCTGCTCGCAATACATTCCGCAGGCCGTATCATGATGCCAACTCCGATCAATGCGATCGCAGCGATCATCCCGCGGCCCCGGGCCTTGTCTTTGATCTGGGTCAGTTGGTGGCAGCGAACGGCCCTAGCGCATGTCCCAATTGTGCAGGATCGCTTCGCCCATGCCGTCGCGCTCCAGTTCACGCACGAAGGCCTTGCCGATCACATCCTGCTCGATCGTGCCGCCGCGGCCCGGCAGCAGGCGGCCGAGCGCCGCCACATAACCCGGCGTATGCTTGTTGCCGGCGATGATGCCGGGCCGAAAGATCGCCAGCCGCAGAAAGCCGACGGCGCGGATGGCATCCTCCTTGCGGCCCATCAGGCGCATGAAACGGATGAAGCTGCCGGTGTTGGCCCCCGCAGCGCTCAGCAGCGCAAAGCGCTCGACGCCGCCGGCCTTGCAGCCGCGGGCGAAGGCGCCGACCACGCCGACTTCCAGCTTGATGACGTCGGCCTCGCTCCATTTCGCGCTGCCCGAGCCGATGCCGACGCAGCTCACGCCGTAGACCGGCCGCGACACGCCCTGCACCAGCGTGGCCACCGCCTGCTCGAAGCCGGCGCTTTCGGTGTCCATCACCACGCTCCGCACGCGTTCACCGAGGCTGCTCGCCGCCGCGCGCCGCGAGATCATGACCACCTCGCGGCATCGCGGCGATGCGAGCAAGGCCGCAACGACGGCAGCGCCCACCTGCCCCGTGCCGCCGAGAATGACGACGCTGTAATCGGTCATGGTTGCTCGCTCCCACAATGCCCCAATCGTAGCCCGGATGGAGCGAAGCGCAATCCGGCACGGCTTTGCGGGTCAGCGCGCGGCGGGAATACGGGCAATCACCTTGATCTCGAAGTCGAAGCCCGCCAGCCAGTTGACGCCGATCGCCGTCCAGTTCGGATAAGGCTCCTTCGGGAAGACCTCGCCTTTGACGGCCATGATGGTGCCGAACTGTTTCTCGGGGTCGGTGTGAAAGGTCGTCACGTCGACGATATCGTCAAATCCGCACCCGCCGGCTTTCAACGTCGCTTCGAGGTTGGCGAAGGCCAGACGCACCTGCGCCTCGAAATCCGGCTCGGGCGAGCCATCCGTGCGGCTGCCGACCTGGCCGGAGACGAACAGGAGATCGTTCGATCGGATCGCCGCGGAATAGGCATGCTGCCTGTAGAGGTCATGCCGGTCGGCAGGAAAAACGGCGTCGCGCTGGGCCATAAGGAACTCCTTGTGCGGATATTGGGAAGCGATGCTTCCGAGCTAATGGCCGTCGCGGCGGCCGCACGCGCGGCGGATTGACGCGCAGCGGCGCATACGCCGTCCCTACGGAAGCAACCTACCCTCCTGCGGGTCAAACATCGCGATGCCGGCGCGAGCTGCATCAACCGGCACCTCGTTCTGCAGCACGTCCCAATGCTCGGCGAGCTGGCCGCCTTCGATGCGGAAGAGATCGACCACCACCTGCGGCGCATCCGACCAACCGCGGATGCGGCCGTGGATGGCGACGAAATCGCCTTCCGCGACGATCAGGCCGGGCTCGTAATAGACCGCCGGCGACAGCGCCGCGACAAGCATCCGCAACGCGTCTCGGCCTTGGGGAATGTCAGGATTGTGCTGGACGTAATTTGGCGCATAGAGACGTTCCACCGCCGACGCATCATGACGCTGGAACAATGACGTCATCGCCTCAAGCACGAGCGCCTTGTTGCGCCGGGGACGATCGTCAGAAGTCAGATCGGCATGGCGAGTGATCGCCATTGTCCCGATCATTCGCAAAAACTGGCCGTCCGGCAGTGTTGCAAACGAATGGACCAGACCGCGATCATAGTCCTGAACATTCGTCACCGTCGCCCCGCTCGCCTCTTTCCAGCTTACGGTGAAGATGCCGTTGCCGAGCGCACTGACCTCAATCTCGACGGTTTCGGTCCGGGCGAACGGCCCTTCCTTGATCTCGAACCGCAACCGGGTCGCCGACAAGAGGCTGAGCCTGACCCGGAAGGCGGGATAGGCGACGTCCATTTGCAGTCCAACGGGAAAGCCGGATTCGGTCATTGCGAATTGCTCCAATGTGTTCTTCGCCCGGCGCGTCATCGCCGTTCAGCTATCCGGTTGATCGAGGAAAACATGCAGGGTTCGAATGAACCCGCCTTCGACATGCGCGACATCGGTGCCCGTAACGGCGACCGGACCTCCGGCCGGGCCGGCCTGCCACTGCAGACGGCCGACGCCGTTATGGCCCGAGGCCGGCCTTATCGCAGTGAAAACGAAATTCCGGGGCAGGTGCTCCAGCAATTCCGTTACGGCTTGCGAGATGGCCTCATGCCCTCGCGCCGAGTGCTGCGGCTCGTGAAGCTCGGCGTCTTCAGCATAGATCTTTCGGATCGCCGAGATACGCCGTACGGGATCACGCTCGCCGAAGACCAGATCGAGATTGGCCTGCATGAGTGTTTCGAAATCCATCGACGCCTCCTTCGCGGCAGCTTCGGACAAAAATGAATGGCGAGGTCAAAGCCCTCTCAGGCACGCCTGCGGACCCGCCTCGCCATTCCGGAGCTTCTAGTGTCCGCCTTTGGTGGTGGGCACCGGCGTGTTGAGCAATTGCTGCTCCCACAAAAAGGCGATGCCGCTGCCGGCGGCGTGCTGCTTCACGACCTCGTTGATGGCCATGGCGGTGTCCATCCTGGCCCAGTCGCGCTGCCATTCGGCGGCTAGCGCCATCCAAGTGATCATGTTGACGCCACCGGCAATCATGCGCTGGATGGCCACTTCGTGGGCCTCCAACGAGGTACCGCCCGATGCATCGGTGACCACCGTCACATCCCAGCCCTCGCCCGCCGCCTGGATCGCCGGCATCGCGACGCACACCTCGGTCCAGAGCCCGGCCATGATCAGTTGCTTGCGGCCGGTAGCCTTGACAACGTCGACAACTTTCGGGTCCTCCCAGGTGTTGATGAACGTACGGTCGATGACCGTCTCATCGGGAAACACGTCCGTCACCTGGGGGAAGATATAACCGCCCCGCTCCGCGACCACGCTGGTGAGGATCGTTGGAACGCCGAAGACCTTGGCTGCTTTCGCCAGGCCTGCCGCATTGTTGACCGCCATATGCGGGTCATGGCTGTTCAGGTTCGCGAGCTGGTAGGGCTGATGGTCGATCAGCACGAGGACGGAATCCTCAGGACGGAGAAGCGAAGCAAGACCATTGCGGAATTTCATGGATGAACTCCTCTGCTGCAGAAACGGATAAATGAGATTGACTAGTCGGGAGGCAAACGGCAGCTGCAACGCCAACTGAGTGAACATTTGTCACACTCGTTTTTGATGCGGTAGCCCTGCTGCGTGCTAAGCTGTGTCGCACAATCGGGAACACCGCATTGGACATCGAAGACCTGAAGACCTTCGTGGAAATTGCCGACGCCGGTGGCCTCTCACAGGCCGCGCGCCGGCTCGGCGTCTCCAAATCGATCGTCAGCCGGCGGCTCGCCCGTATCGAGACGGAACTCGGCGTCCAGCTTCTGGCTCGCACCACGCGCGGCGCCGCGCTCACCGAAGCCGGCGTCGCGTTTCGCGATCACGCGGCCAGAGCCTGCGCCGAGATCGAGATGGCCAGAGAAACGATTCTACCCGCTGGTGAATTGCGCGGCCGCCTGCGCATCACCGTGGCGCTGACATTCGCCAGCCACTTCGCACCCGTGCTCGCTGAAATGGCACGGCGCCACCGGCAGCTCCAGATCCACACATCCTACAGCGACCGTTTCGTCGATCTCATCGCCGAGGGCTTCGACTGCGCCATCCGGGTCGGCTACCTGCAGGATACCAACCTCGTTGCCAAGCGGGTTGGCCCGGTCTACGGCAAGCTCGTCGCAAGCCCTGACTACATTGAAAAGCATGGCGCGCCCGAAACGCCGGACGAGGTCTCCGGCCACGAAGCCCTCATGCAGGGCACCGAGCCCTGGCAGTTCATGGATGGCAACAAGACCGTCACCGTTCATCCGCAGGGACGCTTCAAGGCCGACAACGGCACGGCGCTCGCCGCAGCCGCGGCGTCGGGACTCGGCATTGCCTGGCTGCCCGATTGCGTCATCGACGACTATCTGGAGTCCGGCGCACTCGTCCCGATCATGACGCGCCATCCGCCGCCATCGGCGGGCGCCTACGTCATTCGCCCGCCGGGCCAGCAGCCCGCGCGCAAGGTCCGCGCACTCACCGATTTGCTGATCGAATATTTCGGACAGCCGCCGCATCTGGCGCAGCCGGTCGGCTGAGACGGTTTACGTACCCTGCCCGGTCACGAACGGCATGATGTCGACGGCATCGCCCGGGAAGATCGAAAAGTGCGGATGGTTCTCGAACAGCTTCGCGGCGGCCTCGATGCTCTCGGCCTCAACGACGACATAGCCGCAGATGTCGTTCTGCGCGTCGGCAATGCCTGCTTTGGTCACGCGCTTGGTCTTGCCGACCATGCCGCCTCTGTCGGCAAACGACGCGACGTTGGCCTTCTCCCACGCCACCCATTGCTCGATGCCGGCGGCATCGACAGCCTCCTGCTCCGCTTTCGGCATGGCACGAAAGCGCACAACGTTGTCGGGCTTCATGGTGTAGGTGGCGAGGAAGCGGGGCATGGCGAAACTCCGGCGCAGGCTTCGCAAGGGTAGCCGGGTGGAGCGAAGCGCAACCCAAGATAAAGCTCTCTAATCAATCAGGTCTTGAACTCGATTGGACAGCTTCATTCAAACCCGCATCGACCTCGATCAATTTCTCTAATTCTGCCAGTTCGTCAATCGACAAACTCTGATTCTTCTTTGCCATAGCCACCAGCAAGTCGCCGTGACGAAGGATCAGATGAGCGAAGATCGCAACTTCAAGCCCACGATTGGATATGCCCAAATCGGCGCGAAGAGCCTTGAAGAAATGATCCATTAAAACAAAAGAACGAACCGTAGGACGCCCCATCTTCATGTCCCTCATCCAATCAACGAAGGCTACAATCGTCTTAGGGCCAGCGAACAAAATTAATTTTCGTTGCCAATCACGCAAGCGACGTATCACATCAGGAGGAGGACCATCGCCTCCTGTCCTCTCCGGGTCAAAAAGCTGAAACAGAATTTGCAGAAGCTCATCGTACTGATCAAATTTTGTTTGCCGAAAATGAGCTTCAATTTCTTTCTTTCGCTCGAATATTCGTCCGACAACAACGGTTAATGTAGACGTCAAAACAGTTGCGGAAGCGGCTAGTATAGCGACCAACACTGGTTGATCGAGGGATGCCAATTTTCTAAAGGCAACCAAAACAGCATATCCGGCGACAAAGATAGCCGCGATCAGGACCAAAAAACCTAACGCGATCTGCCATCTTCCGGCCTTCAAATGACTACTCCCACTCAATCGTCCCCGGCGGCTTGCTGGTCACGTCATAAACGACGCGGTTGACGCCCTTCACCTCGTTGATGATCCGCGTCGCGACCATGCCGAGGAACTTCATGTCAAAGGGATAGAAGTCGGCGGTCATGCCATCGACCGAGGTCACCGCGCGCAGGCCGACGACATATTCATAGGTGCGGCCATCGCCCATGACGCCGACGGTCTTCACCGGCAGCAGCACGGCGAAGGCCTGCCAGATGTCGTCGTACAAACCGCAGCGGCGGATTTCCTCGATGTAGATTTCATCGGCCAGCCGCAGGATATCGAGCTTCTCCTTGGTGATCGCGCCGGGCACGCGGATGGCGAGGCCCGGCCCCGGGAACGGATGGCGGCCGACGAACATGTCCGGCAGGCCGAGCTCGCGGCCGAGCGCGCGCACTTCGTCCTTGAACAGTTCGCGTAAGGGTTCGACCAGCTTCATGTTCATGCGCGCCGGCAAGCCGCCGACATTGTGATGCGACTTGATGGTCACCGACGGCCCGCCGGTGAACGACACGCTTTCGATCACGTCGGGATAGAGCGTGCCCTGCGCCAGGAAATCGGCGCCGCCGACTTTCTTGGCTTCGGCCTCGAACACGTCGATGAACAGTTTGCCGATGGTCTTGCGCTTGACCTCCGGGTCGTCGACGCCCTCGAGCGCCTTGAGGAAGGTGTCGGACGCATCCACATGCACCAGCGGAATGTTGTAGCTGTCGCGGAACATGGCGACGACCTTCTTGGCCTCCGCGAGCCGCATCAGGCCGTGATCGACCAGCACGCAGGTGAGCTGATCGCCGATCGCCTCGTGCAACAGCACGGCGGCCACCGCGGAATCGACGCCGCCTGACAGGCCACAGATAACGCGGCCCTTGCCGACCTGGGCGCGGATCTTCTCGATCGCCTCTTCGCGGAAGGCGCGCATGGTCCAGTCGCCGGTGAGGCCGGCGATCTTGCGCACGAAGTTGCGCAGCAGCCCCGCGCCGTGCGGCGTGTGCACCACTTCGGGGTGGAATTGCATGGCGTAGAATTTGCGGCTGTCGTCGCCGATGATCGAGATCGGCGAGCCCGGCGCCTGGCCGAGCACGCGGAAGCCATCCGGCAGCTGCGTGACGCGGTCGCCGTGGCTCATCCAGACGGGATATTTCTCGCCCTTGACCCAGACGCCTTCGAAGAACGGACTGTCCGCCGTGATCTCCACTTCGGCGCGGCCGAATTCGCGGTGGTGGCCGGCCTCGACCTTGCCCCCGAGCTGCTGCGCCATGGCCTGCTCGCCGTAGCAAATGCCGAGCACCGGCACGCCGGCGTCGTAGATCGCCTGCGGCGCCAAGGGCGCGTTGGCGTCGAGCACCGAGGCCGGGCCGCCGGACAGGATCACGGCTTTGGGCCGCATGGTGCGGAAGGCCTCTTCGGCCTTCTGGAACGGGACGATCTCGCTATAGACCCCCTCTTCGCGCACGCGGCGGGCGATGAGCTGGGTAACCTGCGAGCCGAAATCGACGATCAGGACCTTGTCGTGATCGGCGGCGGAGACGGGTGTTTTGGGGGATGAGTTCATCCCCTGAATTAAGCAAGTCGCGCCCGCGCCGCAACTGGGCGGCGCGGCCTTCCACGTCAAAACTGGAAAAGCGGGGCCAAGCCTCGCCGGCTCAGTTGCCCGAGCCTTCGATGATCCGGCCGACGAAGGGGATCTGGGCCACCCAGGAATGGCTATTTGACCCGCCATTCGCGCCGCCATTGCCCCCGGCAAATTGCGCAGCCGGGATCGCGGCCGGCGGCACCGGGCGATTGGGATCGGCCGGTATCGTCCGCTGGGGCTCGCTCACGGCCACGGCCGGCGGCAGCGGCGCGGCGGCGCCCTGCGCTACGGGCGGCTCGACCGGCGTCGTTACCGTCCAGTTCGGCTGCAGCACCGGCTCGCCCGGTTTGCTGGCCACCACCGGCTGCGGCTTTGGCTTCAAGGGCGCGGCCTTCGTTTCGGCATCGCCGGGATGTTCGACCAAAGCGCTTCGCACGGCATCGAGCCAGCGGCTGTCGGACATCGGCGCGGCCTCCGACGGCGTTTCCGGCTCGACCGCGGCGGTGGCCACCGGCTTCTTCTCGACGATGGCCGGGCGGAGCTCGGCTTTGGCGGCTTCCTTGGCGGCTTCCTTGACCGGCTCGGCTTTCTTGATGTCGTCCTTCGGCACGTCCCTGGCGACAACGGCCGGCTTCGGCGCCGGCTTGGCAGCCGCCGGGGCGGCCTGCGCAACCGCCTTGTCGGTGGCGAGCAAGGTCCTGAACGCGGCCTGGGCGTCGGGATCGAAGCCGCCGCAATTGCGCTCGAATGCCTCGACGTCGCGCTTGACCAGCATGCGCCGCGTCGCCGGATCGACGTTCTTGTCGAGCATCGACACGATCGACGAACGCAAATTGGCGCAGCCGGTCTCCGGCGCGAAATTGGTGCGGTACAGGGTGTAGCCGGAGGCGAGCGCCAGCGGCACGCCGATCAGGGTGCTGACCGCCTGGAAACCCGAGATGAAACGGGTGAAGTGCGAGGCCGACTTGATTGGCTGGCCCGGGTGGACGGCCGGCGCCGGCGCATGATGATCGTCAGCCCGCCCCGCGGCATGAAAAGTGGGCTCCCGCCTTGCCGACATGGTCACGTCTTTAGTCCCCGCCGATCGCCTGATCGGTTCCGAATTGATCGAATCTTCGGGAGGTTTTTTGGCCGGGATTGAGGCGGGATCAGGGAATTCAGGCGCGGGACAGCACCGATACAAAGAAACCGTCGGTCCCGGTCGTGCGCGGCGTCAGCAGGATGCCCTCCGCCGAGCGACGGGCGCCTTCGACGCCTTCGGGGGCTGCCGCCGTGAAGCCCTGATGCCGGGCCAGGAAGCCCCGCACCTGGGCACCGTTCTCCGCGTCCAGCAGCGAACAGGTGATGTAGACGATCCGCCCGCCCGGCTTGAGAAACTCCACCGCGCGATCAAGGATATCGGCCTGTTCCTTCGTCCGCTGCTCGAGCGCGCCCGGCCGCATCCGCCACTTGGCGTCCGGATTGCGCCGCCATGCCCCGGTGCCGGTGCAAGGGGCATCAATCAGGACGAGGTCCATGCGGCCCTTCAGGTCGTCGATCTCCGTATGGACGGATTTCGGCGTTCTGACTTGAACATTCCGCGCGCCCGAGCGCGTCAGACGGTCATGAATCGGGGCGAGGCGCCTTTTGTCGTCGTCGGTGGCAAAAAGCTGGCCCTTGTTCTCCATCATCGCCGCCAGCGCGAGAGTCTTGCCGCCGGCCCCGGCGCACAGATCGAGCACCTGCTCGCCGGGCTTGGCCCCGGAGAACAGCGCCGCGAGCTGCGAGCCCTCGTCCTGAACTTCAACCAGACCCTTGAGGAACGCCGGTTCGGCATGGATCGGCGGCGCCTTGGCGTCGGCCGCGAGCGCGATCCGCAAGCCCCAGGGCGACCACGGCGTCGGCTCCGGCTTGAGATCGGCGAGCATCGCCGCCGCCTTGTCGCGATCCGCCTTGAGCGTGTTGACGCGCAGATCGAGCGGCGCGCGCGAAGCCAAAGCCGCGCCTTCTTCCGCCCGCTGATCGCCAAAGCTCTGGGCGAAGGCGTCATCGAGCCATTCGGGATAATCGCCGGCGATATACGCCGGCGCGCCGTCGAGGCTGGCCGTATCGAGCCGCGCACGCTCGTCATCGCTCAATGCCGCCGGCGCGTATTGCGCGCCGCTGGCGAGCTTGCCGATGGCGTCGGTATCCAGCCCGCGCTCGCGCCGCAGCATGCCGAGCACAATGGCGCGCGGCGTGTCCGCACCCATCAGATACGCACTCGAGGCCTTGCGGCGGAGCGCGTCGTAAACCAGCCCGCCAATGGCCGCGCGATCGCCCGAACCGGCAAAACGATGCGCCTGGCCCCACACCTTCAGCGCGTCGGGCGCCGGGCGGCGCTCGTCGATGATAGATGCGAGGACCTCGATGGCGGCCTCGAGCCGCGCCGAAGGAGTCATGCCGGAATTCTCTCTGGGATATGGAGGCCGAGCCCTACTGATATTCGCCAAGGCTGTCCAATCGTTTGGCGCGGCGGCGGTATCGGCCTCGATTTTATGTTGCGTATTACGTCAATGCACGCGATAGTTGTTATTGCTTTTTGCCATTCTGGAGGGCCCCATGCTGCCATTCGTCCTCGCTCACCCCTCACGCTCGGCCCAGGCCACCATGCCGGCATCGGCGATCGAGCCGGGCGAGCGGATCGTAAGGGCGTTCCTGCAGGAGCGCGGGATCAACGTCTGGGCCAGTGGTGACGAGATCACCTTGCCCGGCCCGACCGGCAGTTATGAGAAGATCCATTCCAAGACGCCGGTGCAGACCAAACTCCAGCTCGACCCGCCCCAATTCACGCAGGACTACAACGACGACGAGAGGCTCGAGCACAGCAACAACGACGACACTTCGCCCCGGGATTGACGCACATCCACACCGGGGCCGTCGTTGACCAGCCCAGTCGTTATCATCCTCGCGCCGCCGAACGACGTGCACGCGCGCACGGTCGGCTGGGAGATCGAACAACGCGGCGGCAAGGCCGTCATTCTCGACACCGCGGACTTCCCGACGCAGTGGCGGCTGTCTCTCTCAGCCAGGCCCTCACCTGATTTCACCCTGACCCTGGCGGACGGGCGCCGCATCGACGGCGACCGCGTCACCGGCCTGTGGTGGCGGCGCGTCTCGGCGCACCGCATTCCCGATGAGGTCGCCGACCGCAAGCACCGCGATTTCTGCCACGATGAAACGCGCGCCCTGCTCGATGGCTGGGCTTATGCGCTCGGCGGCCGGGTGATGAACCCCTTGGCCGCCGAACTGGCGGCGCGACGCAAGCCCTATCAGTTGGTCATGGCGGCGCGCATGAAGCTCAACGTACCCGCAACATGCGTCACCAACGATCCCGCCGACGCCGCGGCCTTCAACAACGACTGGCCGGACGGCACCATCTACAAGGTGCTGACCGGCACCTCGTTTCAATTCACCGAAACCCGCCCCATGGGCGAAGCGGAGCGCAAGACCTTCGACCTCTTACGGCTGGCGCCGGTGATCTTTCAGCAGCGCATCGACGGCAGACCGGACGTGCGCGTCACCATCGTGGACGACCGCGTGTTCGCCGCCGAACTCAACCCCACACATCCCGAGGCGCAGCTCGACTGGCGTCTCGACATGGCCGTTGAAGCGCAGGCACATGACCTCCCCGGCGACGTTGCCGACCGCCTGCGCGCCTATCAACGCGCCATGGGCCTGCGTTACGGCGCCTACGATCTGCGGCGCGACGCAAATGGCCGCTACGTCTTCTTCGAGGTCAATCCCGGCGGGCAGTATCTCTTCGTCGAGATTCACGCCCGGCGCGCCATCAGCGCAGCGATCGCCGAAGCATTGCTCGGCGGCGAGCCGGGCGCGGCCGCGTTATGAGGCAACGACCGGGGCGGACAGATAGATGCCGATGGCCAGCCAGATCCACATGATCATCAGCGCCAGGGCGCTGACGCCGAAGCTCAGGCCGCGATACTTCACCTGATTGCTGGTAACGTGGATGAAGGCCTGCAGATAACGGAAAACCACATAGATCCAGGCCAGCACCACCATCACCATGTCGGCATGCCGCGTGATGATCGCGACGATCACCGCGACATAGAACAACACCGGCATTTCAAACAGGTTGGCGTAGGCGTATTGCGCCTGCAGCGCGGGCTTGGGCCAGTTCGGCTCGCGCAGCGCGATATCGCGGAAATGCGTGCCGGACGCGAAGGCGTCGCGGCGGCGCTTGGCCATCACGATGCCGACGACGAAGGTCAGCAGCACCATCAGGAAGAGCGGCAGAAGGATCGCCTGAACCAGCATCGTCAATCACCCCCGGTTTCAATTCAGCTCTGCGTTAGTCCGGCCGTCCGTGGCTGGCAAGCCGGGACAGCGGACCATCTTCGAACGGGACAGTCGCCCGACCGTCATTTCCAATCAGAACCAACGTGCTACGATACCGTTCCCTTCATCAGAGGAAACAACCGATGCGCGCCCTGACGGCAACGGCTTTGGCCGCGGTTATCTCTTTGGCATCAATGGCTCCGGCCAGTGCCCGGGTCGAAAGCTTCCCTCGCGATTTCAAAATCCAGCGCATCAAGGCCGGCGATGCCACGCTTTATGTCCGGGTCGGCGGCAAGGGCCCGGCGGTCGTGCTCCTTCACGGCTTCGGCGACACCGGCGACATGTGGGCGCCGGCCGCCAAGGCGCTGGCCAGGGACCACACCGTCATCGTGCCCGACCTGCGCGGCATGGGCCTGTCGTCGCAGCCCAAGGGCGGTTACGACAAGAAAACGCAGGGCCAGGACATCGCCAGGGTGATGGACGCACTCAAGGTCGACAAGGCCGACCTCGTCACCCACGACATCGGCAACATGGTCGGCTATGCGCTGGCCGCGCAGTATCCCGCGCGCATCACCAAATGGGTGATCATCGACGCGCCGCTGCCCGGCATCGGGCCGTGGGACGAGATCCTGAAATCGCCCCTGCTCTGGCACTTCAATTTCCGCGGCCCGGATGTGGATCGCCTGGTGAAAGGCCGCGAGCGCATCTATCTCGACCGCTTCTATAACGAATTGTCGGCCAATCCGAAGGCGATCGACGAGCAAACGCGCAATCACTATGCGCGGCTCTATGCCCGCCCCGGCAACATGCACTACGCCTTCGAGCAGTTCGCGACCTTCAACACCAAGGACGCCGCGGACAACAAGGAGTTCGAGAAGACCAAACTGCCGATGCCGATCCTCGCGCTCGGGGCCGATCACTCCTTCGGCGAGACGCAGGCCACTGTGATGCGCTTCGTCGGCACCAATGTGGAAGGCGGCATCGTCAAGAATTCCGGCCACTGGATCATGGAAGAGCAACCGGCGCAGACGGTCGGTCTGATCAAGGCGTTTCTGGATAAGAGGTAGAAACAAAGAAGCGGAAGCTGGCTTTTCTTATCCCTCCCCGCCAGGGGAGGGATAAGGCAGCCATACGCCGCGGCTCTTCTTATCCCTCCCCTGTCGGGGAGGGATAAGAAGGCATTCTACCTCAAACCGGGATAAGCAAGAAACTACCCCTGGCTCATGGGATAGTTCGGGCTTTCGCGCGTGATGGTCACGTCGTGGACGTGGCTCTCACGCAGGCCCGAGCCGGTGATGCGCACGAAGCGCGCCTTGTCGTGCAGTTCGTCGAGGTTCTTCGCCCCGACATAGCCCATGGCGGCGCGCAGGCCGCCGGCGAGCTGATGCAACACGCCCGACACCGGGCCCTTGTATCCGACCTGCCCTTCGATGCCTTCCGGCACCAGCTTCATGGTGTCGTTGATGTCCTGCTGGAAATAGCGATCGGCCGAGCCGCGCGCCATAGCCGAAACCGAGCCCATGCCGCGATAGCTCTTGTAGGAGCGGCCCTGATAGAGGAACACCTCGCCCGGCGTCTCGTCGGTGCCGGCGAGCAGCGAGCCGACCATCGCGACATCGGCCCCTGCGGCCAGCGCCTTGGCGAAGTCGCCGGAATACTTGATGCCGCCGTCAGCGATCACCGGGATGTTCTGCTTCTTGGCGGCTTCAACGGCTTCCATGATGGCGGTGAGCTGCGGCACGCCGACGCCGGCGACGATGCGCGTGGTGCAGATCGAGCCCGGGCCGATGCCGACCTTGATCGCGTCGGCGCCGCTGTCGATCAGCGCCTGCGCGCCTTCGGTGGTGGCGATGTTTCCGGCGACGACCTGAACCTTGTTCGACAATCTCTTGATGCGGCTGACCGCGTCGAGCACGTGCTGCGAATGGCCATGCGCGGTATCGACGACGACGAGATCGACGCCGGCGGCGATCAGCGCCTCGGTGCGCAGGAAGCCCTTGTCGCCAACCGTGGTCGCGGCGGCAACGCGAAGACGGCCCTGCTCGTCCTTGCAGGCATTCGGATTGGCGACCGCCTTCTCGATGTCCTTCACGGTGATGAGGCCGATGCAGCGATATTGCTCGTCGACCACCAGCAACTTCTCGATGCGGTGCTGATGCAGCAGCTTCTTGGCGTCGGACTGGCTGACACCGTCCTTCACCGTGACCAGGCCTTCCTTGGTCATCAGTTCGGACACCGGCTGGCGCGGATCATTGGCAAAGCGCACATCGCGGTTGGTGAGGATGCCGACCAGCTTGCCGGCTTTGCCGTTGCCGCCGCCTTCCACCACCGGAATGCCGGAAATGCGGTTGGCCTTCATCAGGTCGAGCGCGTCCTGCAGCTTCGCGGTCGGCGCGATGGTGAGCGGGTTCACCACCATGCCGCTTTCGAACTTCTTGACCTGCCGGACTTCGGCGGCCTGCTGCTCGGGCTCGAGATTGCGGTGGATGACGCCCATGCCGCCGGACTGCGCCATGGCGATGGCCATGGCCGACTCCGTCACCGTATCCATGGCCGAGGCCATCAACGGCATGTTGAGCGAGATCGAGGCGGTGACGCGGCTCTTGATATCGACGTCGGAGGGCATGACGGTCGACAGGCCGGGCCTGATCAGCACGTCATCGAAAGTCAGGGCTTCGATAAAATTCGCCTGTAAGGCCATGCGCCAACTCCATGTCGACAAAAGCAAAAAAGCTCAAAAACCGGTGGGCTGGATATAAGTCACCCCCGCGGAGAAACATCCCCGCCGGTTTTCGCTCCGCTTTTGGGTTGGCGTGGGTCCTTAGCACCGCTTTTCCACGATTCCTAGGACATTCCCGCAACGCCGGTATGAATCCCACAGGGGGGCTGGCGGACCCTCACCGCTTTTCGGCTTGGCCCGGCGGGTCGTCCAGCTGGATCCGCGGGCGTCCGTCGCCGGAAATGACGAGAGTGCCGACGGCGAGGCTCTGCGCTAGCAGGCGTCAGGCCATGTGACTGACGAACTTGGTCTGCAGATAGGCGCTCAGGCCTTCGATGCCGCCTTCATGGCCATAGCCCGAATCCTTGATGCCGCCGAACGGCGTCTCCGGAAGTGCGATCCCGAAATGGTTGATCGTCAGCATTCCAGCGTCGATTGAATCCGCGAGCTTGGTCGCGGTCTTGGCATCCTTGGTGAAAGCATAACTTGCGAGACCGAATGGCAGGCTGTTCGCTTGCGTCAGCATCTCGTCGGTATCCTTGAAACGCATCATCACGGCGACCGGCCCGAACGGCTCCTCGGTCATGATGCGGGCGTTCGCCGGCACATCGGTCAGCACCGTCGGTTCGAAGAAGTTGCCGGCATTGCCGATGCGGCTGCCACCGGTTTCCACCGTGGCGCCCTTCTCCCTTGCGTCGAGGATGATGCTCTCCATCGCGTTGACGCGGCGCGGACTGGCCAGCGGCCCCATCTTGCTCGCCGGATCGAAACCGTCGCCCGGATTTATGGCCCTGGCGAGGTCGATGAACTTCGACACGAACTTGTCGTAGGTCTTCTCATGCACGAAGAAGCGCGTCGGCGAGACGCAGACCTGACCGGCATTGCGATACTTCAGGAACGCCGTGAGGCTTGCGGCGGCGTCGCTGTCGGCATCGTCGAACACCATCACCGGTGCGTGCCCACCCAGTTCCATGGTGGCGCGCTTCATGTACAGACCGGCCAGCGACGCCAGTTGCTTACCCACCGGCACCGAGCCGGTGAACGAAATCTTCCGGATCGAAGGGTGCGCGATCAGGTATTCCGACATCTCCGACGGCACACCATAGATCAGATTGATGACGCCGGCGGGCACGCCCGCTTCCTCGAAGCATTTCACGAACTCGATCGGCGAGCCGGGCGTCTCTTCCGGGCACTTGACGATGATCGAGCAGCCCGCCGCCAGCGCCGCCGAAATCTTGCGCGTCGCCTGCAGCACCGGGAAATTCCACGGCGAGAATCCGGCGACGGGACCGACCGGCTCCATCATCACCATGTTGCGCACGCCATCGGCGCGCGCCGGGATGATGCGGCCATAGGCCCGGCGGCCTTCGTCCGCAAACCAGTCGATGACGTCGGCCGAGCCCATCACCTCGAGCTTGGCCTCGCCGATGATTTTGCCTTGCTCGAAGGTCAGCGCCGTCGCGATCTGGTCGGCGCGGGCGCGCACGATATCGGCTGCCTTGCGCAGGATCTTGGCGCGTTCGAACGCCGACACTTTTCGCCAGGTCCTGAACCCCGCCTCCGCCGCTTTCACCGCGGCTTCAAGATCGGCCTTCGAGGCATAGCCCAGTCTGCCGATCGGCTGGTTGGTCGAGGGATTGACCACATCCTGCCCTTTGCCGGACGTCGGCTGCACCCAGGCGCCGTTGATATAGTGATCGAGCCTGGCCAGATATTGCGGCGCGGACATTGTCGTTCTCTCCGGATTGGTTATTTGTCATGGAAGTGGCGCGTCCACTGTCAACTGGCGAGGGCGCCCAGGTACTCGCGCACATCGTCCTGTCTGGCGAGATCGGAAAAGGTCGCGTGGTGGGCCACCCCGCCCTTGTTAACGAATAAAAATCTCTCGCAGATTTCCTTCATGATGTTGATTTGAAACTGCGCCGTCGGGTGCAGACAAATGAACACCAGCCGGTTGTCCGCCCTCAGGCGACGGAAGAAATCGAGCATGAACCCGATATAGCCATCCTGCGTGTTGAACTGCGGCTCGTCGAACAGGTGCACCAACGGGTATTCGCTGGCCGCCCGCTCCATCACAAAGGAAGGCTTGCGCTTGCGGAAATGCCGCACCTGATAGGACTGGTGATAGTGGATTGCCAGACGGTCTCGCTGGCCGTAGCGCACATTCTGGATGTCCTGGCCGGCGACGACGACGCGGCCGCCGGTCGGCACGTTCGACCCCGCGATCATTTCGAACAGGGTCGTCTTGCCCGCACCGTTGGGGCCCATCACGCCGACGATCTCGGAACGATCGAAACTGCGGTCGACACGCAGCTGGAAGGCCGGCATCTTGTCGAACATGCCGCGGTGATAAATTTTCTCCACCGCATCGAGCGCGAGCAACGGCGCATTCATGACAGACCTCCGAGCAGACGGCGCTTCAACGCCGGATCCTCGCGCAGCGCCGCCGCCTCGCCTTTCCACGCGACATGACCTTGCGACAGAACCACCACATGGTCGGCGACCGACAATGCGATGTCGGCATTCTGTTCGACCACAATGCTGGCAATGCCGGCGTCCTTGAGGCGGCGAATGACGCCCAGAACGTCATCGACAATCTTCGGCGCCAGCCCCTGACTGGGCTCATCGAACAGCACCAGCCCCGGCGAGCCGAGCAGCGCGCGGCCGATGGCAACCATCTGCATCTCGCCGCCCGACAGCGTTTCCGCTTCCCGCGCCATCAGATACTTGAGCGGAGAAAATATCTCGCAGACCTCGTCGAGCGTCCACGCCCGGAACGGGGTGCGCTTTTCGCCCAGCGACAGGTTTTTGCGGACGGTCAGCGTCGGACATAACCGGCGATCGTCCGGCACCCAGCCGATGCCGGCGCCGGCAATCTGATAAGTCGGACTGGCGGCGATCGATCGCCCCTTGAAGCGAATATCGCCCTGCTTCGCCCGCGTCAGTCCAAGGATCGAGCGCAGCACCGTCGTCTTGCCCGCGCCATTGGCACCGAGCAACGCCAGCACCTCGCCCTCCTTGACCTCCAGCGACACGGAGAACAGCGCCTGCGTTTCGCCGTAGAAGGCATTGATCTTGCTGACCTCAAGCATCAGTTCAGCCGTCCCAGATTGGAGGACTCGACCCAGGGGTTCTGCTTCAACGCCGCCGGCGCGCCGCGTGCGATGATCTGCCCCCAGTGGATGACGGAAATATCGTCGGCGAGCGAAAACAGGAATTCCATGTCGTGCTCGATGACGACGATGGTCAGTTGCCCCTTGAGCTTGCCGATCAGCTCGGCCAGCCGCATGCGGCCATCGCTGCCGAGCCCGGCCGTCGGCTCGTCGAGAAACAGCAGCCGGGGTTTACAGGCCAGCGCCACGCCGATCTCCAGCGCGCGCCGCGCGCCGTAAGGCAGCGCTTTCGCATTGTCCTCAGCGCGGTCGGCAAGGCCGACGCGGGCCAGAATATCGTGCACTTCGTCGACAACCGCCCTGCTCGCATAAGCCGAAGCAAACGGATTGCCACCACGGTCACGCGTCGCCGGCAGCGCAACGGCGATATTCTCGAATACCGAGAACTCGTCGAACAGGTTCATCATCTGGAACGAACGCGCCACGCCCATGCGCGCGATATCCTGCGGTGAGCGGCCGGTGATGTCGCGGCCCTGCCAGAGCACACGGCCACGATCGGGCTTGTAGCGGCCGGTCAGGACGTTGAAGCATGTCGTCTTGCCGGCGCCGTTCGGTCCCATGATCCCCGAGATGCTGCCTTCCTCGAAGGCCAGCGACACATTCTCGAGGACGACACGGTCGCCGAACCGCAGGTGAAGGTCATGCGCTTCGAAAATCGCCATGGTCACCTCTCCGCCGATTGCAGCGTGGTGGCGGGCGCCGCCGGAGCGGAACGCCAGCGCTTCACGAGGCCCTGGAAGATGCCGGCGATACCTTCCGGTTTGAAAAGCACGAGAACGACGAAGGCCAGACCGAACCAGAGCATCCAGCCGGTCGTGATCGCGCCGATGATGTCGCGCGCCAAAAAGAACGCGACCGCCCCCATGACCGCGCCCCAGAATGACACGAGGCCGCCGCCAACAAGCGTCATCATCACCACATAGCCCGAGTAATGCAGGCTCATGACATCGGGAAACGCCGAATTCTGCGCCATGGCGAACAAACCGCCCGCGAGGCCGGACAATCCGGCGGACAGCGTCAGCACGGCGACCTTGTAGCGCCAAACATTGTACCCGACGAAGCGCGCGCGCATTTCGTTCTGCTTGATCGCCTTGACGACGCGACCGAACGGCGAATGAACGACCCGCCACAGGAACATCGAAACAACAACGAAGACCGCGAACACGAAATAATACAGCGCCACATTGCTTTTGAGATCGAGGCTGGCGAAACCGGCTGTTACCGGCAGACGTTCGATCTTCAGCAGGCCGTCTTCGCCGCCGGTGATGGAGGTCGCCTTGATGGCGATGAACCAGAAGATCTGGCCGAAGGCGATGGTCATGAGCGCGTAATAGATGCCGCGTCGGTGCGAGATGAACAGCGCGACGACCAGGCCCGCCAGCGCCGCGGCCAGCGCCGCCGCACCGATGCAAAACCAGAGGTTCGGCAACACGTTGTGCTGGGCAAGGCCGAAGGCGTAAGCGCCGATGCCGAAGAAGGCGCCGTGCCCGAAAGACGGCAGACCGGCATGGCCGAGGACGATGTTGTACGCCAATGCGTAGATCGCAAAAATCAGGATCTCGACGCCGAGATACTGATATAGCCCGACCTTCTCGATCCACAACGGAACGCTGGCAAAGATCGCCCACGTGACCAGCATAGCGACGGTGATAACGGAGACGCTGCGCGCCGAATTCATGATCAGACCTCCAGCACGCTTTTCTTGCCGAACAGGCCGCGCGCCCGAAAGCTGACGACACCGATCAGCAGCAGATACATCGACAGCATCGACCATTCGGACGCGTAGGCGGCGGAAAGACCGACGATCATGCCGACCAGAAGGCCGCCGAATACGGCGCCCCAGAAGCTGCCGACGCCGCCCAGAACGATGATGAGGAAAGCCGGCACCACGGCATCGACGCCCATGTGCGGACGAATGCCCCACAACGGCGCCATGATGACGCCCGCCAGCGCGGCCAGCATGGTGCCAAGGACGAAGACCCAGACGCGCAACCGCGTCAAGTCGATGCCAAGCGCCTGGACGATTTCGCTGTCATGGGCGCCCGCCTTGACCATGGCGCCGAAGCGCGTGCGCTCGACGATGAACCAGACGCCGGCCATGGCGACGACAGCCATCGCCGCGGCCCAGAAGCGATAGGTCGACCAGATCAAGTCGAGCATGATGAAGCCGCCGCCGATATTGCCCGGCACTGGCAGCATGTAATCGCGCGTGCCCCAGATCTGGCGGATCAGCTCTTCCAGCACCATCGCCACGCCGAAGGTCAGCAGCAGGCCGTAAAGCGGATCGCGTCCATAAGTGCGGCGCATCAGCCGTTCGAGCAACAGGCCGAACGGCGCAACCAGAATGGGAGCGACAAGCAGCGCGGCGGCAAAGCGCCAGCCGAGCGGCACCTTGGCCCAGGCCATCAGCATGTCGGGCGGCAGCGGCAGCTTCGCGGCACAGACCGCATAGGCGAAATAGGCGCCGAGGGCGAAGAGCGAACCATGCGCCAGATTGATCTGCTCCATCAGCCCGAGGATCAGCATGAAGCCGAGCGCTATCAGGGCGAAAAGCAGACCCAGCGTGATGCCGTTCACCAGATGCGGAAGCAGATCGAGCATCGCAATTAGATCTTTCGGATGGCGGCTGAAAGAACGACGCTCCAGGCCACGCGCCTGGAGCGTCCTTTCCGGGCGCGAACGCGCCTAGATTTCGAAGGTCGGAACGTCCGCGAAGGCTTTCAGCTTGCACTTGCCCGGCGCGGCATCGTCGAGCGCCGCCTCCGGCTTGGTCCAGCTGATGATCTCGTAGAGATCGGTATCGTCCTTCGGCTTCTGGTTGCGCCGGGCGAGATAGATCGTCTGCTGCACCTGATGCGTCACCGGATCGATATAGGCATCGTAGTGCTGCATCCGGTCGGCTGCGGACATCTTGAGCCCTTCGAGCTGCCTGATGACGGCGTGGTTGTTCGTGCTGCCGGCCCGCTCGATGGCCCGCAGCAACTCGCGCATCGACATGTAGCCGTTGTAGGAGACGTTGCCGGGCACCGGGATGGGCGACTTCGGATAGGCCTTCTTCCACTTCGCGACGAAGTCCTCGACGCCGGGCAGTGGCAGCTTGTGATACCAGTTGGTGCCGAAGACGCCGAACAAGGTATCGGCCGCGCCCCAGATATCCGGCCAATCCTGCTGGTTGTTGATCCAGGCCGTCTTCTCCTCAAGCTTGAGCGAGCTGATCTGCTGGCGCAGCACCTTCATGTCGTCGCCACCGATGGCCATTGCAACGACATCGGGCTTGGCTTGCTGAACTTTCAGCAGATAGGACGTGAAATCGCGCGTATTCTGCGGAACCAGGAGATTGTCGATGATCTTGCCGCCCGCAGCTTCGACCTGCGTCTTGGTCGCCGCCGACGTCGTGTGGCCCCACACATAGTCGTTGGTCAGCAGCAGCCAGTTCTTGCCGATGCCCGACACGGCGTTCTGCACCGCGGCCTTCGAGAAGTTCGTGCCGTTGCCGTCCCAGACGAACTTGACGCGGGAGCAGTTCTCGCCGGCTTCGCTTGGCGCGGAGGAATTGGTGTTGAAATAGATGGTGCCGTATTTGTTGGCAACCTGCGTGATGGCGTTGGCGACGCCGGAATGAACCGCGCCGATGAGGAAACCGCATTCTTCCTGCGCGATGAAACGCTCGGCGACGCGCGTCCCGGTCGCCGGATTGGTTTCGGTATCGGCGGTGATCCACTCGATCTTGCGGCCGAGCACGCCACCCTTGGCGTTGAACTCGTCGATCGCCATGCGGATGCCAAGGGCGTCGTCCTGGCCGCTATTGCCGTACTGGCCACTGGCGTCGCAGGTCAGGCCGATCTTGATGGACTTCTTGGCGCCCTGCGCCAGAACCCGGTTGTGCTTCCAGGGGCCGAAAAATGCCGCCGTTGTCAGCAGGCCGCCGGTCACGATCGCGCGGCGCGACAGACCGGACTTGGATTGGGGCCGATTTCCTTTGGGTCGATTCATGTTTCCCTCCTTTGGTCGCCGCACTTGGTGGCGGTCGTTCCAAGATTGTAGAATAAACATTCCAACTATGCTGTAAAGTGAAATAAACCAGCCGATGCCGGAATCTGTTATTCACGGCACATGAACGCGAAAACGATGCCGACCAAGACCAAGCCCAGACGTTCCCGCCCTGCCACCTTCGAGTCCCTCCGGCAGGAGATCGCCAGCCAGCACGCGCGCTTTTCCGACCGGCTGCGGCTGATCGCCGAATTCGCGCTGGAGCATCCGACCGAAATGGCGCTCGGCACGGTCGCGGAAGTGGCTCATCGCGCCAAAGTACAGCCGTCGGCCATTGTCCGTTTTGCGCATGCAATCGGGTACAGCGGTTTTA
>DATMEX010000070.1:0-7027 GCA_035556455.1 Pseudolabrys sp. | reverse complement strand
GCAGGACCGGCTCACCGAAAAGACTTTTCTGAATTCGCACGGCATCGAAACCGCGCCCTTCGCTGCGGTCGAGAGCGTGGACGAGCTGAAGGCAGCCTTGGCCGAGTTCGGCAATCAGGGCGTGCTGAAGACGCGCCGACTCGGCTACGACGGCAAGGGCCAGCGCGTGCTGCGCAACCTGTCGGAAGCAGAGATTGAGACGGCGTTTGCCGAACTTTCCGGCTCGCCGCTGATCCTCGAAGGCTTCGTGCCCTTTGTGCGCGAGATTTCCGTCATTGCTGGCCGCAACCAGGATGGCGCAGTCGTCTCCTTCGATCCGGCAGAGAACGTCCATCGTGACGGGATCCTCTTCAGCTCCACCGTTCCGGCCAACATTTCGGACGAGACGCGGGCTGCGGCGGGAGACATCGCGAGCCGTATCCTCGAAGGACTCGGCTACGTCGGCGTCATCGGCGTCGAGTTCTTCGTGCTCGCCGACGGCAAGCTGCTGGTCAACGAGATCGCGCCGCGGGTGCACAATTCCGGGCACTGGACGCTGGACGGCGCCACCGTCTCGCAGTTCGAGCAGCACATCCGCGCCGTCGCCGGCTGGCCGCTGGCCAAGCCGCTACGGCTCGGCCGCAAGGTTGAGATGACCAACCTGATCGGCGACGAGGTGCATGACCTCGCGCCCTGGCTCGCGCTGCCCGGCACCTCGATTCACCTCTACGGAAAGCCGGACGCCCGCCCGGGTCGCAAGATGGGCCATGTCACGCGCGTCTGGCCAGCGAAGTAGCGTCGTCTAGAAATACAACTTATAAGGGTTCATGGCCGAGCCCTTCCCCGACCGCCTGCGCCTGCCGCTCGACTTCGATCCGGCACGGCTCGCCGCCGATATGGACGCCATCGCCGGCGCGGGCTGGATCTCGCATTTCGTCACCCAGAACTACGAGGGCGACTGGAGCGTCATTCCGCTGCGGGCCCAGGCCGGCGCGCGGCACCCCATCCAGATGATCTATTCGAATCCCGCGGCCACCGCGTTCGAGGACACGCCGCTGCTGGAATCCGCGGCCTACATCCAAGAGGTGCTGGCGGCCTTCGCCTGCCCGCTGCAGGCCGTGCGGCTGATGCGGCTCGCCCCCGGCTCGCTGATCAAGGAGCACCGCGACCACGACCTGCGCTTCGAGGACGGCACGGTGCGCCTGCACATCCCGGTCGTCACCAACCCGACGGTCGATTTTCGGCTCAACGGGGTCCGCTGCGTCATGGCCGCGGGAACCTGCTGGTACCTCCGGCTGGCCGACCCGCATTCAGTCGCCAACCGAGGGCCAACCGACCGCGTCCATCTGGTCATCGACGCCACGGTCAATGGCTGGCTGAAGGCCCTGTTCGCCCGGGCGATGGTGCTACCGGCTTGAAATACCGGGCTTTCCGGCGCCGCGAAGCCCCTGGCGGACCGAAAAGGCCCGGCCTATATGGAAAAGAGGCCTCGCGGCCCGCAAAACCGCCAATTTGGCGCGTTTGGTTGGACTCAGGGGCGCGGGCCTGCTATAGGCACCCGACTCGAAAGGCCTGCGATTACGCGGCTTTCGACCCGAAATTCGAACCTCGACCGATATTGGCCGAAGCCGGCCTCAGCTAAGGAGCAAGCGTGCAAGTTCTCGTTCGCGATAACAACGTCGATCAGGCCCTCAAGGCGCTCAAGAAGAAGATGCAGCGTGAGGGTATCTTCCGCGAGATGAAGCTTCGCGGCCACTACGAAAAGCCGTCCGAGAAGAAGGCCCGTGAAAAGGCCGAAGCGGTGCGCCGCGCCCGCAAGCTCGCGCGCAAGAAGATGCAGCGCGAAGGCCTGCTGCCGATGAAGCCGAAGCCGGCGTTTGGCGCGGCGGCCGGTGGCCGCGGCGGCGAAGGCCGTGGCGGCGCCGGTGCCGGCGGCCGCAGCAGCGCGCCGCGCTTCTAGGCGGTATTCCCGCGACGCTGACTTTCAGCGAATCGCAGGCTAATCTGACGGGCATGTATTTGACGCGGGCGTTCGCAAGAACGCCCGCGTTTTGTTTTGGCGACGCCGGCACGCGGAGGAAACAAGATGGCCAGCAAACCCTGGACGCTCGGGTCCATTCGCGACATGAACCTGCAACTCGAGGCCGCCTGTCTCGAGCCCGGCTGCGGCTGGACCGCGGCCTATGACGTCAACAAGATGATCGCCGAATTCGGCGCCGACTGCGAGTTACCGACCGGCCAGGGCGGCCTCGCCTGCGAGCAATGCGGCGCGCCGGTGGACTTCGGACTCGTCGCGCTCAAGAAGAGCGCCTGATCGCGTCCAGACCCTCACGGTAGGTCGGATAGCGCAGCGACACACCGAGCACTGATTTCAGGCGATCGTTCCGCGCGCGCCGGCAATCGGCATAGAAGCTCACCGCCATCGGCGACATGGACTGCCGGGCGATATCGAACGGGATGACCGGCGGCGGCGCCACGCCGAGCAGCTTCGCCGCATAGACGATCGGATCGCCCGGCGGCGTCGGCTCGTCATCGGCCGCATTGAAGATGCCGCCCGCGCGCTTGTCGAATGCGGCTTTGATCGCCTGCGCAATATCCGCGACATGGATGCGGTTGAACACCTGCCCCGGCTTGTCGATGATGCGCGCTGTGCCGGCGCGTACATTATCAAGCGCGCTGCGGCCGGGCCCGTAGATGCCGGCAAGCCGCAGGATCGTCACCACCGCGCCAGTGCGGTCACCGAATTGAAGCCAAGCCTGTTCGGCGTCGTAGCGGCGGCGCGTGCGGCCGTCCCTGGCGCGGCATTCGCTGTTTTCATCGACCCAGGCGCCGTCGTGATTGCCGTAGACGCCGAGCGTCGAGAGATAGACCACGTCGCGAACGCGGCCCGCCTTGATGAGCGCATCGCCGCAGCAGGCCAGCACCGGATCGCCCGCCTCGCCCGGCGGCGCGGAGACAAGCAGCGCATCGGCCTGTTCGACGGCTTCTCTCAGTTGCGGAGAAACTGAACCGCCATCGAAAGCCAGCACGGCATCAGCCTGCGTCTCGAGCGCGGCGGCGCGTGCTAGATCGCGTACCGTGGCGACGGTCCGCGCCCACCGCGCCGAATCCGCTGCAAGGTATTGCTGAGCCGAAAAGCCCAGGCCGAAGACGAGGAGGTTGTTCATCGCGAGACCGCTCCGTTTTCCTCCAGCGGCAGCCCGGCGAGAAAATCCCGGGCGGCCTTCAGCGTGCCGATATCGTCGCTGTAGACATGGTCGGCCTCGGGGAAACGCACCATGCGTTTGGGCTCATTCGCCAGCGCAAAGAGCCGCTCGCCGAACCGGATGGGTATGACCCGATCCTTGACGCCGTGCATGATGAGCAGCGGCGCACGCACGCTGCCGATGCGGCGATCCGAATGGAAGCGGTCGCGCAATAGCCAGCGCACCGGCAGATAAGGAAACGCAGCGGCCGCGATGTCCACTGTCGATGTGTAAGGCGCTTCGAGGATCAGCCCGCCGACCGGATGCGCTGCCGCGATGGCGACCGCGACGCCGCTCCCCAATGAATAACCCCACGGCACGATGCGCTGCGGCGCATAGCGCAACGCGGCGAAGCCATAGACCGCTTCCGCATCCGCAATCAGGCCCGCTTCGCTCGGTGTGCCGGAAGAGCCGGCATAACCGCGATAGGACAGCGCGATCAGGCCAGTGCCGTCCTCGACGATGCTGCTGAAGCGCGGCACCCGCCAGGCCAGTACCTCGCCATTGCCGTGAAAGAACAGCACCACCGGCTTGCCGTCGCGCGGCGGCACGTGCCAGGCGATCGCCTTCTCGCCATCCGCCGTTTCGAGGACGATTTCCTGCGCCTGCGCAAAGCCAACTGCAGTCGGCGCGGTGCGCTGGGCCTGCGGCGCCGGATACATCACGGCGCGCTGCATCACATACATCGCCAGGACCACGGCGAGATAGACGCCCAAAGCAATGATCGCGGACCACTTGAGGATGACCATGCCGGACCTGCCTTGCCGGCAGACGGCTCACGCCGCCGCCCGCATCGCCAGCACCTCACATCGCCTTGACGATGCTCTCCGTCATCTTCTTGGCGTCGCCGAGCAGCATCATGGTGTTGTCGCGGTAGAACAGCGGGTTGTCGATGCCGGCATAGCCGGACGCCAGCGAGCGCTTGATGAACATCACGGTGCCGGCCTTCCAGACCTGCAGCACGGGCATGCCGTAGATCGGCGAGGTCTTGTCTTCTTCCGCCGCCGGGTTGGTCACGTCGTTGGCGCCGATGACGAAAGCGATGTCGGCCTGCGCGAATTCCGAGTTGATGTCCTCGAGTTCGAACACCTCGTCGTAGGGCACGTTGGCTTCGGCGAGCAGCACGTTCATGTGGCCCGGCATGCGGCCCGCGACCGGGTGAATGGCGTACTTCACCTCGACGCCCTCGGCCTTGAGCTTGTCGGCCATTTCCTTGAGCGCGTGCTGCGCCTGCGCCACCGCCATGCCGTAGCCCGGCACGATGATGACCTTCTGCGCGTTCTTCATGATGTAGGCGGCATCGTCCGCCGAGCCGAGCTTGACCGGACGCTGTTCGCCGCCGGCGCCGCCGCCGGCCGCAGCGGTCTCGCCGCCGAAGCCGCCGAGGATCACCGAGATGAACGAGCGGTTCATCGCGTGGCACATGATGTAGGACAGGATCGCGCCGGACGAACCGACCAGCGCGCCGGTGATGATCAGCGCCGAGTTGCCGAGCGTGAAGCCGATACCCGCCGCGGCCCAGCCCGAATAGGAGTTGAGCATCGAAATCACGACCGGCATGTCGGCGCCGCCGATCGGGATGATCATCAGGACGCCGAGCACCAGCGCAATGATGGTGATGAGCCAGAAGTCGATCTGGCTCTGCGAATGCACCAGCCCGTAGATGAAGAACACCAGCGCCAGAGCCAGCACGATATTGATGATGTGCCGCCCCGGCAGCATGATCGGCGCACCGCTCATGCGGCCCGACAGCTTGAGGAACGCGATCACCGAGCCGGTGAAGGTCAGCGCGCCGATGGCGACGCCGAGCGCCATTTCGACGAGGCTCGCCTTGTGGATGGCGCCGCGCGTGCCGATGTCGAACGCGGCGGGCGCGTAATAGGCGCCGGCTGCGACCAGCACCGCGGCCATGCCGACCAGCGAGTGGAAGGCCGCGACCAGTTCCGGCATCGAGGTCATCGGCACCTTGCGGGCGATCACCGCGCCGATGGCGCCGCCGATGGCGATGCCGCCGATCACCAAGGCCCAGGACGTGGCGCTGGCCGGCGGATGCGCGGCGAGCGTGGTCAGCACGGCGATGGTCATGCCGACCATGCCGAACAAATTGCCACGGCGGGACGAGTCCGGGCTCGACAGCCCGCGCAGCGCCAGGATGAAGAGGACGCCGGCGATCAGATAGAGGACAGCAGCGAGGTTGGCGCTCATGACCGGACTCCGTCATGCCCGGCCTTGTGCCGGGCATCCACGACTTCAAAGAACATCGTCAAGCAAGACGTGGATGGCCGGGTCAAGCCCGGCCATGACGGCGACATTTTGCGAAGAAGGTTCATTGTCGCCGTCACTTCTTTTTCTTCTGGTACATCGCGAGCATGCGCGAGGTGACCAGGAAGCCGCCGAAAATATTGATCGACGCGAAGATCAGCGCGACGAAGCCGAAGGCACGGGCCCAGAGCGGGCCATTGTCGTCCACCACCAGCGGCACGCCGACCGCGAGCAACGCGCCGACAACGATGACGGAGGAAATAGCGTTGGTGACCGACATCAGCGGCGTGTGCAGCGCCGGCGTCACCGACCAGACCACGTAATAGCCGACGAACACGGCGAGAACGAAAATGGAGAGGCGGAAGACAAAGGGGTCAACCGCGGCTGCAATGTCGTGCATGGATGCCCCCTTACGCCGCCGTCTTCGGCATGAAATTCGGATGCACGACGGCGCCGTCGCGCGTCAGCATGGTCGCCTTGATCAGCTCGTCATCCCAGTTGATGGCGAGCTTCTTCTCCTTCTTGTCGATCATGGTGTCGATGAAGGTGAGAAGGTTCTTGGCGTAAAGCGCCGAGGCCGAAGCCGCGAGGCGGCCCGGCACGTTGAGATGGCCGACGATCTTGGCGGGGCCGACCTGGACTACCTGCCCCGGCACCGCGCCTTCGACATTGCCGCCGCGCTCGACCGCGAGATCGACGATCACCGAACCCGGCTTCATCGACGCCACCATCTCGGCGCTCACCAGCTTCGGCGCCGGACGGCCCGGGATGAGCGCGGTGGTGATGACGATGTCCTGCTTCTTGATGTGCTCGGCAACCAGAGCGGCCTGCTTGGCCTGGTACTCTTTCGACATTTCCTTGGCGTAGCCGCCGGCGGTCTGCGCGTTCTTGAATTCCTCGTCCTCGACGGCGAGGAATTTGGCGCCGAGACTTTCCACCTGCTCCTTGGTGGCGGGGCGAACGTCGGTCGCGGTGACCACGGCGCCGAGACGGCGCGCGGTCGCGATCGCCTGCAGGCCGGCGACGCCGACGCCCATGATGAAGACGCGGGCCGCCGGCACCGTGCCGGCCGCGGTCATCATCATCGGCATGGCGCGGCCGTAGGTTTCCGCACCGTCGATCACGGCGCGGTAGCCGGCGAGGTTGGCCTGCGACGACAGCACGTCCATGGACTGCGCGCGCGTAATGCGCGGCATCAATTCCATGGCGAAGGTTGTCAATCCGGCATCGGCCATCGCCTTGAGCGCGGCGTCGTTGCCGTACGGATCCATGATGGCGAGAACGATGGCGCCCTTCTTGTAGGACGCGATCTCGCCGGTCGAGGGCCGGCGGACCTTGAGGATCATGTCGGCATCGCCGCCGACCACGTCGGCGATGGTCGCCCCGGCCGCTTCATATTCGGCGTCGGGATAACCGGAGGCGTTGCCGGCGCCGCGCGCCACCACGACCTCGGCGCCGAGCGCCTTGAATTTCTTGACGGTCTCGGGGCTCGCCGCAACACGCGGCTCGTTGCCCTCGGTTTCCCGTGCAACCGCAATACG
>DATMEX010000069.1:0-79161 GCA_035556455.1 Pseudolabrys sp. | reverse complement strand
AAGACGCTCGTCGTCGCGCAGGTGGAGCCGGGCGGCACCGCCGTCATCGGCGTCGACGATCGTTGGAGCCGCGAGGCCGCCGACCGCGTCGAGCGCGCCGGCAAGAAGGTTGAGCGCATCTCGGTCGAAGGTCCGGTGCGCGACGGCTATTTCGCCGATGGGCCGCGTATCCTGCGCGCCAGCGGCGGCAAACCGTTCCCGGCGGCGCAGCTCACAGGCATCGGAAGCTTGCGCGGCCAGCACAATGCGCAGAACGCCGCCTGCGCCATCGCCGCCTGCGTCGCGCTCGGGCTCGACCTGCCGGCGATCCAGAAGGGCCTCGTCTCGTTCCCGGGTCTTGCGCATCGCATGCAGGCGGTCGGCCGCAAGCAAACCGCCGCCGGCCACATTCTCTATGTCAACGACTCCAAGGCGACCAATGCCGACAGCACCTCGAAGGCGCTGTCGAGCTTCCATGACATTTTCTGGATCGCCGGCGGCAAGCCGAAGGCGGGCGGCATCGACAGCCTGTCCGAGTTCTGGCCGCGCATCGCCAAGGCCTATCTGATCGGCGAGGCGGCCGACGCTTTCGCGAAGACGCTGGACGGCAAGGTCGAACACGAGATCGACGGCGTGCTGTCGAAAGCCATCGAGGCGGCGACCCGCGACGCCGAAGCCGCCGGGCTGAAGGAAGCCGTCATTCTTCTCTCGCCGGCCTGCGCCTCGTTCGACCAGTTCCCGAACTTCGAGGTCCGCGGCCAGGCCTTCGCCGACCTCGCTTTGGCGCTCCCGGGCGTGGAGAAGATCTGAGTTCTTAACCCTTCGCTAACCGTCCCGCGTCAGCTTGGAGCCCTAACGGACCCCGGGCCATCCCATGATTTCGCGCGCGCAACGCACCCCGATCGGCGAGTGGTGGTGGACGGTCGATCGCCTGACGCTCGCCGCCATCGGCGCGCTGATGCTGGCCGGCATCGTGCTGTCGCTCGCGGCCTCGCCGCCGGTCGCCGGCCGCCTCGGGCTCGATCCGTTCTACTTCGTCAACCGCCACATCATGTTCCTGTTTCCGACGACCGCCATCCTGCTCGGCGTGTCGTTCCTGACGCCGCGCCAGATCCGCCGGTTGTCGCTGGTGGTTTTCGCCGTCATGCTCGTTCTCGTCGCGGCGACGCCGTTCTTCGGCCAGGAGATCAAGGGCGCCAAGCGCTGGCTGGTGATCGCCGGCATCAACATCCAGCCGTCCGAATTCCTGAAACCCGCTTTCGTCATTCTCATCGCCTGGCTGTTCGGCGAGTCCGCCAGGCGCCCGGAAATGCCGGCCAACACCATCGCGCTGGGCCTGCTCTCGGTGGTCGTGGCGCTGCTCGTCATCCAGCCCGACTTTGGCCAGACCATGCTCATCGTGCTGGTGTGGAGCGCGCTGTTCTTCATGGCCGGCATGCGCATCGTCTGGATGTTCGGCATTGCCGGCGCCGCCGGCTTCGGCCTGCTGATCGCCTATTACACGGTGCCGCACGTCACCTCGCGCATCCAGCGCTTCATGAATCCGGCGGCCGGCGACACCTTCAACATCGACGTCGCCACCGAAAGCTTCATGCGCGGCGGCTGGTTCGGCCGCGGGCCGGGCGAGGGCACGGTCAAGCGCATGCTGCCGGAGAGCCACACCGACTTCGTGTTCTCGGTCGCGGCCGAGGAATTCGGCGTCGCGCTGTGCCTGGCGCTGGTGGCGCTGTTCTCCTTCATCGTCATCCGCGCGCTGATGCGCGCCATGCGCAACGACGATCCGTTCTGCCGCTTCGCCGCCGCCGGCCTCACCATGCTGTTCGCCACGCAGTCGGCCATCAACATGGCGGTGAACCTGCATCTCATTCCGGCCAAGGGCATGACCCTGCCTTTCATTTCCTATGGCGGCTCGTCGATGCTGTCGCTGGCTTACGGCATGGGTATGCTGATCGCCCTGACGCGGGAGCAGCCGCGCGGCGCGATGCTCACCGCGCCGGGCCTGGAACCGCGGACGGCGTGATATAAGCCGGCATGGCAAGCGCAACGACCAAAAAACTCATCCTCCTCTGCGCCGGCGGCACCGGCGGCCATCTGTTTCCGGCGGAATCGCTGGCCGTGGTGCTGAACAAGCGCGGCGCCACCGTCGATCTGGCGACCGATACGCGCGCTGCGCATTTCGAGTTTCCGGCGCGCAACGTCCATCTCATCCCGAGCGCGACCGTGCGCGGCCGCGATCCGGTGTCGCTGGCGCGCACCGCGCTGATGCTGGGCCGCGGCACGCTGAAAGCGTGGAGCATCATCGGCCGCATCAGGCCGGCGGTTGTCGTCGGCTTCGGCGGTTATCCGACCGTGCCGCCTTTGCTCGCCGCTTCATGGCGCAACGTGCCGACCGTGCTGCATGAGCAGAATGGCGTCATGGGCCGCGCCAATCGCTTGCTCGCTTCGCGCGTCACCGCCATCGCCACCGGCTTCCGCGTGCTCAACAAGGTCGATGACAAGGCGCGCGCCAAGCTGACTTTCACCGGCAATCCGGTGCGGCCGCTGGTCATCGAAGCATCGAAGGTGCCGTACGACACCCCGAGCGGCGACGGCACCTTGCGGCTGCTGGTGTTCGGCGGCAGTCAGGGCGCGCGCGTGATGTCGGAGATCGTGCCGCCCGCGATCGAGAAACTGAGTGCAGCGGTGCGGGCACGGCTTCACGTCGTGCAGCAGGCAAGGGCGGAGGATATCGACGCCGTCTCCGCGCATTATGAGCGGCTCGGCGTGGCGCATACCTGCGCGCCATTCTTCTCCGACCTGCCGGTGCGCATGGCGGCGGCGCATCTCGTCATTTCGCGCTCCGGCGCATCGACCGTTGCCGAACTGTCCGCCATTGGCCGCCCCGGCATTCTCGTGCCGCTGCCGCATGCGCTGGACCAGGACCAGCTCGCCAATGCCGGTGTCCTGCAGGATGCGGGCGGCGCCATCCGCATTGTTCAGGCCGAGTTCACGCCGGACCGCCTGGCCGCGGAAATCGCGGCTCTGGCGGCCGATCCTGCTCGTTTGACCGCCATGGCGCAGGCCGCCAAGGCAGCCGGAACCATCGACGCGGCCGAACGGCTGGCCGATCTGGTGCTGAAGGCGGCTGGCGGTTTCAATTTACAGCCGCAAGGAACCAATTAATTACTCATTTGTTGCACACTTTCTGGGCTATTTTGACCTAAGAAGTGTTGCCTGTGACTGACGGACGATTGGGAACTTCGGGGTGAGGGACGATCAACCAGGTCTCGCCCAATCTCAGGGCGACGATGGGCGCTATCGGCTGCTCATCGAAGCCGTGACCGACTATGCCATCTGCATGCTCGACGCGGATGGCATCGTGTCGAGCTGGAATCCCGGCGCGCAGCGGTTCAAGGGTTACGCGGCCGACGAAATCATCGGCCAGCACTTCTCCCGCTTCTATACGGATGAAGACCGCGCCACCGGCTTGCCGGCGCGCGCGCTTGCGACCGCGCGCGACCAGGGCAAATTCGAAACCGAAGGCTGGCGCGTCCGCAAGGACGGTTCGCGCTTCTGGGCCTATGTCGTCATTCATCCCGTTCGCGATTCCGATGGCAAGCTGATCGGCTTCGCCAAGATCACGCGCGACCTGACCGAACGCAAACAGGCCGAAGATACCTTGCGGCGGAGTCAGGAGCAGTTCCGTCTGCTGGTGCAGGGCGTCACTGATTACGCCATCTATCTGCTCGATCCCGGCGGCTTCGTCAGCAACTGGAATCCCGGCGCCGAGCGCATCAAGGGCTATCGCCCCGACGAGATCATCGGCCAGCATTTCTCGCGCTTCTATACCGAGGAGGATCGCGCCGCCGGCCTGCCGGAGCGCGCGCTGTCGATCGCCGCACGCGAAGGGCGCTTCGAGCGGGAAGGCGAGCGCCTGCGCAAGGACGGCTCGCGCTTCTTTGCCCATGTCATCATCGACGCCATCCGCGATGAAGAAGGTAAGCTGGCTGGCTTTGCCAAGATCACGCGGGACATCACCGAGCGCCGCGAGGCGCACCGGCAGCTCGAGCGCACGCGCGAGGCGCTGGCGCAGGCGCAGAAGATGGAAGCCATCGGCCAGCTCACCGGCGGCGTGGCGCACGACTTCAACAATCTGCTGATGGCCGTGCTCGGCAGCCTCGAATTGATGCGCAAGCGGCTGCCTGACGACCCCAAGCTCAAATCCTTGCTGGAGAATGCGGTCAAGGGCGCGGAGCGCGGCGCGGCGCTGACCAAGCGCATGCTGGCCTTTGCGCGCCGTCAGGAGATCAAGCAGGAATCGATCGACGTCCCGACGCTGGTGCGCGGCATGTCCGATCTGTTGCAGCAAACCCTCGGACGCTCCATCGCGCTGGAGACGCGCTTTCCGCTGGCGCTCAGCACGATCATCGCCGATGCCAACCAGCTTGAAGTCGCCTTGCTCAATCTCACCGTCAACGCGCGCGATGCAGTGGGGGAAGACGGCGAGATCATCATCTCGGCGCGCGACGATATCGTCGGGCCGGGCGACCCGCACCTGCGGCCGGGCCGTTATGTGCGGCTCTGTGTCAGCGATAATGGCGCCGGCATGGATGAAGTGACGTTGCGCCGCGCCGTCGAGCCGTTCTTCACCACCAAGCAGCCGGGCAAGGGTACGGGTCTCGGCCTGTCGATGGTTCATGGCCTTGCCGAACAGCTCGGCGGCCGCTTCGTGCTGCGCAGCGCGCCGGGCGAAGGCACGACCGCGGAGCTTTGGTTGCCGGCTGACGAGACGGCAAAGCAGGCGGCTGCGCCGGCGCCGCGCGTCGACAAGGATGTGCCCTCACAATCTCAGTTAGCCGTGCTCGCGGTCGATGACGATGCGCTGGTGCTGACCAATACCGTCGCGATGCTGGAAGACCTCGGCCATGTCTGCTTCGCCGCCGCGTCGGCCGAGGAGGCTTTGGCGATCCTCGAGGCGCAGGATGGCATCGACCTCATCATCACCGATCAGGTCATGCCGCACATGACCGGCCTGCAGCTTGCCAAGGTGGTCCGCAAGCGCTGGCCCGATATTCCGCTCATGCTGGCGACCGGCTATGCCGAGATCGACCCCGAGCAGACCATGAATCTGCCGCGGCTTGCCAAACCCTTCACCCAGGCCGAACTGGCGGCGGAAATCGCCGGCCTTGGCCTGCGCTCGCGCAAGGGCGCGGCGTCGCGGGTCATCAACTTCCGCGACCGCAACGGCGACCAGGCCAATAACGGGGCTTAACTGCTTTGCTCTCAAAGGTGGTCGGCTTTTGGCCTAATGCGGCGATCCATTGACATTTGTAAGCAAATAGCTTACACTTACTCCAATGATCAAAACGTTCCGGAGCAAGGCCTTGGCCGAGCTGTGGGCGAAGGGCCGCACGGCCAAGATCGATTCCAAGATGTACAAGCGCATCTTGCTCCGTCTGGAGCGGCTGAACGTTGCGACCGTGCCGGCGCAGATGAACCTACCCGGGTTTGATTTTCACGCCCTGAAGGGCTTCGATCCGACGCGCTACTCCGTTCACATCAACGGGCCGTGGTGTGTGACCTTCGAATTCGATTCGGGCGATGCGTTCCGGGTCGACTTCGAGCAATATCACTGAGGATTTGAAATGGCCGAATATGCCGCCAAGCGCGATCCGAGGCGCTGCCCTAGTCATCCCGGCGAATTGCTCGGCGACGTGATTCCGGCCACCGGCAAGACAAAGGCCGAGATCGCCGAACTGTTGGGCATTTCCCGCCAGCATCTTTACGACATTCTGGCCCAGCGCAAACCGGTTTCGCCTGCCGTCGCGGTGCGATTGGGCAAGTTGTTTGGCGACGGGGCAGAGATTTGGGTTCGGATGCAGGGAGCTTACGATACCTGGCACGCAGAGCGCGATCTTGCCGACGAAATCAGGAAAATACCGCGGCTGAAGAAGGCGGCGGCCTGATCTGGCGATGTAGCTGGTTGGTTGTCAGCCATTCCGTCATGCCCTGCCTTGGCCAGCCGAAGACCCGTAAACGCCCTCTTGTGCCGGGCATCCACGTCTTTTAAGCGGTACGCGAAGCAAGGCGTAGATGGCCGGAACAAATCCGGCCATGACGTCGATGGAGCAAAGGGTTACGCATGAAACTGCCGACCGAACTCGGACCGGTGCACTTCGTCGGCATCGGCGGTATTGGCATGAGCGGCATCGCCGAGGTGCTGGTCAATCTCGGCTACACCGTGCGCGGCTCGGACGCCTCCGACAGCGCCAACGTCAAGCGCCTGCGCGAGAAGGGCGTCATCGTCGAGATCGGTCACAAGGCCGAGAATCTCGACAGCGCCGACGTCGTCGTTGTTTCTTCCGCGATCAAGCCGGACAACCCGGAACTGGTGGCAGCGCGCGCCAAACGTCTGCCGGTGGTGCGCCGTGCCGAGATGCTGGCCGAATTGATGCGGCTCAAGTCCTGCGTCGCCATTGCCGGCACGCACGGCAAGACCACGACGACCTCGATGGTCGCGACCTTGCTCGATGCCGGCGGCATCGATCCGACCGTGATCAATGGCGGCATCATCAACGCCTACGGCACCAATGCACGCCTCGGTGAGGGCGACTGGATGGTGGTCGAAGCCGATGAGTCCGACGGCACCTTCCTCAAGCTGCCGGCCGACATCGCCATCGTTACCAATGTCGATGCGGAGCATCTCGACCACTTCGGGACCTTCGCCGCTGTGCAGGAGGCCTTCATCGACTTCGTGCAGAACGTGCCGTTCTATGGCTTTGCCGTGATGTGCACCGATCATCCGATCGTGCAGCGCCTGGTCGGCCGCATCGCCGACCGCCGCATCATTACTTACGGCGAGAACGCGCAGGCCGACGTTCGCCTCGTCGATCTCGTCAACAAGGACGGCAAGCAGCACTTCTCGGTGCTGTTCCGCGACCGCGACGGCGCCGAGGTGCATCGCATCACGAATCTCGAACTGCCGATGCCCGGCCGCCACAACGCGCTCAACGCCACCTCGGCGATCGCCGTGGCGCACGAGCTCGGCATTGCCGACGACAGGATCCGCGCCGCGCTCGGCAAGTTCGGCGGCGTCAAGCGCCGCTTCACCAAGGTTGGCGAATGGAACGGCGCCACCATCATCGACGATTACGGCCATCACCCGGTCGAGATCGCGGCCGTGCTCAAAGCGGCGCGTGAATCGACGAAGAACAAGGTGATCGCCGTGGTGCAGCCGCATCGCTATACGCGGCTCAAGACCTTGTTCGAGCCGTTCTCGACCTGCTTCAACGACGCCGACGCCGTGATCGTCGCCAATGTCTATGCTGCCGGCGAGGCGCCGATCGAGGGCGCCGACCGCGATCATCTGGTGCAGGCGTTGCGCGCGCGCGGCCACCGCAATGTCGTGCCGCTCGATGGGCCCGAGCAACTCGCCGGCATCGTCAAGGGCATGGCCAAGCCGGGCGACTACGTTGTCTGTCTCGGCGCCGGCTCGATCTCGCAATGGGCCTACGCGCTGCCAGGCGAACTTGCGGCGCTCGACGCGAAGTAACGCGAATGACCTTCCCCGACATCACGTCCGACCTCAAAGCCCGCATGCCGCAGTTGCGCGGGCGCATGATGGCGAACCAGACGCTTGATCCGTACACGTGGTTTCGCGTCGGTGGTCCGGCGCAGGTGCTGTTCTCGCCTGAGGATGCGGACGATCTCGCTTACTTCCTCAAGATGCTGCCGGCCGATGTGCCGGTGATGGTGATCGGCGCGGCGTCGAACACCATCGTGCGCGATGGCGGCGTCAAAGGCGTCGTCATCCGGCTCGGCCGCGGCTTCAACGATGTCGCCATCGAAGACGGTAACCGCGTGCGCTGCGGCGCCGCCATTCTCGACGTGCTGGTGGCGCGCGCGGCGCAGAAGGCGAGCATCGCCGGCCTTGCGTTTCTGTCCGGCATTCCCGGTACCATCGGCGGCGCGCTGCGCATGAATGGCGGCGCCTATGGCGGCGAGACCAAGGACGTACTCATCGAGGCCTATGCCATCGACCGGCAGGGCAACCGCGTCACCTATTCGAACGCCGATATGGGCTTTTCCTATCGTCACTCCGGCGTGCCCGAGGATGTCATCTTTGTCGGCGCGCTGCTGCAGGGTAAGGCCGGCGACGCCGACGCCATCGCCGTCGAGATGGCCGACATCAAGGCCAAGCGCGAGGCGTCTCAGCCGCGCAATCGCACCGGCGGCTCGACCTTCAAGAACCCGCCGGGCCGCAACGCCTGGAAGCTGATCGACGAAGCCGGCTGCCGCGGCCTCACCATCGGCGGCGCGCAGGTCTCGGAACTGCACTGCAACTTCCTGATCAATCTCGGCACCGCCACCGCCGCCGATATCGAAACGCTCGGCGAAACCGTGCGCGAGCGCGTCAAGGCGCATTCCGGCATCGCGCTGGAATGGGAGATCAAGCGGATCGGCGAGAAGGCGTAAGGCGGCGCGTCACGAGGCGCCGCCCGGCCCCTGCAGCTTGAGCAGTTCGAGCAGCGGCTCGGCGCTCAGCCCGATCTCGCCGGCGAAAGGATGCTCCTGCAGCGCGATCAGCCCGAGCGAGATCACCACCGCGACCGAGAAAACCGTCAGCGCGCCGATCTGCGGGTTGCGCTTGGTGATGTGCACCGCGCCGATCGCGACCTGCGTCATCATGCCGAGCAGCAGCACCACCGCCCATTTCAGGCCGCTCGTCGTGTCGGAGGCGAGCGACAGCCGGTCCGAGCGCGCGGTGGACACGCGGATGGCGGCGTTGAGCAGCCCGACATGCACCGCGTTGCCGGCGTCGCGGCCGATGGCGGGCGCGCTCAGTTCGCGCAGCAGCGCGTCGAACGCCTTGTCGGCGGCCGGCGCGCGCTCGCGCTTGGTCATGGCGTGCCATTCCTCGCCGGTCACCGCCTTCACATAATCGGTCCAGGCGGCGCGGATCGCGCTCATGTCGGTCGTGGAGGCGACGCTCAGCGTGAACACGTTGCGCAGCTCGGCCGCTTCCATCTGCACGGCCTGCACCGCCTGCTTGTTGCGCTCGGCGATATCGGCGGCGAGAAAGCCGGCCATCAGCGCGAACAGCACCGCGACCGCGTCGAAGAACGGGCTGACGATGCCCTCGAAGCGGCGCACCGGCGAATTGGTCGGCCCCTGACAGATGAACACGATCGCCGCCGCGGTGACGCCGTACAGCAACAGCAGCACCAGGAAGATGACGGCCGCGGGGGCGTCGAGCCAGGCATTGATCACGGTGAACCTCCCGAATTCCTTGAAGGCCGCCACTCTAGCCACGGCTCGGAAAGCCTTTCGTTAACGCGGCATCGCGCGACGTATTGCCGGACAACCATCCCGGCACCGATCCGTCCTCGCTGCATTTGCAGATCGCGGTTTCAAGCGCAGGACCGTAGCCCGGATGAAGCGCAGCGAAATCCGGGAGCGATCGAGAATGCGGCCCCCGGATTGCGCCATCGGGCGGTGCTTCGCACTGGCCCATGGCTGCATCCGGGCTACGACTGTCGGTCGTCACACCGCCCGTTAGGCTCTCGCGATACCCCACCGGTATCATCCAGCCTCCGCCTCGGAACTTTCCGTGACTCAAAAACAACGCTGGTCATAAGTTACCGAAGTGTCAGCCCAATCCGTCAAACTTTACTAATCGTTTACCAAATGGCCGGAAGACTACGTTGAAGCGGCGCGCGTGTGCGCTGTGCCGGGTCCGTGCTCGCCTGTGACAGGCGTCCGGTCCGCCGCCCCATGAAGGGCCAACGTTAGAAGAACCGGTTGCGATGGATCGTCGGGGACACCTCGCTCAATCGATGGACGGAAGCATCGGCCGCTCGCCCGGCCGCTGGCGGCGCTCGGCGCGTCGCTGGTTCAATGCGCTCGTCGATCTGGACGTGCCGAGCGGCGCTGGCGCCGCAGCGGTCGCAACGCTGTTGCTCGGCAGCGTCTGCTACGGCGTCGTCAAGGGCAACCATGTCACGACCATCACCGAGAACGTGCAGGCCATCTGCGATGCCGCCGCCACCGCGGCCGGCTTCGGCATTTCCGAAGTCGCGCTGACCGGCGAGCGCGAGCTTGGCCGCGACGAAATCCTGCGCACCGCCGGCATCACCGACTCAACCTCGCTGCTGTTCCTCGACGCCGCGCAGGCGCGCGTGCGCCTCCTGACCAATCCGTGGATCGCCGAAGCCACCGTGCTCAAGCTGTATCCCGGCCGGCTGCGCATCGAGATCAAGGAGCGCGCGCCGTTCGCGCTGTGGCAGAAGGATGCCCGCACCGCGCTGATCGCCGTGGATGGCACCGTGCTCGAGCCGGCCGTGCCGGAGCGTTTCGCCCGGCTGCCGCTGGTCGTCGGCAACGGCGCCGCGCAGGCCGCGCCCGGTTTCCTCGATCTGGTCTCGCATTACCCGTCGGTGTCGAAGCTGATCACCGCCTCGGTGCTGGTCGCCGAGCGGCGCTGGAACCTGCGGCTGGCCAATGGCGTCGAAATCCTGCTGCCGGAAGCCGACGCCGAGCGCGCGCTGCAGACTTTGACCGATCTCGACCGCGACAAGAACCTGCTCGCCCGCGACATCGTCGCCGTCGATCTGCGTCTGGCGGATCGCGTCACCGTGCGCCTGTCGGAAGGCGCCGCCGCCGCGCGCGAGGAAGCCCTCAAGGCCGCCGACAAGGCGCGCAAGGCCCGGCAGCGCAAGGGGACCGAGGCATGACCGTCCTCCGCTTCGGCCTCACGCCCAAGATGAAGCCGGTGTCGCCGCGGCGCGCCGCGGTCGTCGCCGGCCTCGATCTCGGCACTTCCAAGGTGGTCTGCATGATCGCCCGCCTGGAGCCGCAGGCGCCGCAGGACGTGCTGCGCCGCCGCAGCCATGGCGTCCGCATTCTCGGTTTCTCGCACACCGCCGCCAGCGGCATGAAAGCCGGGCAGGTGGTCGATCTCATCGAGGCCGAGGAGGCCGTGCGCCAGGCCATCGACGTCGCCGAGAACATGGCCGGCGTGCAGCTTGAATCCGTCGTGGTGTCGCTGTCGGGCGGCCGCCTCGGCTCGGAGCGCTTCATCGCCGATGTCGAATTGAACGGCAGCGCCGTCGCCGATGGCGATATCGCCCGCGTTCTGGCCGCCGCCTCGCGCCACTCGGTGCGCGATGGCCGCGCCATCCTGCATTCCCTGCCCATCGGCTACGAGCTGGACGCCGCCAAGGGCATCCGCGAGCCGCGCGGCATGCTCGGCCACCGCTTCGGCGTCGATATGCATATGGTGACCGCCGACGTCGCCCCGGTGCGCAATCTGATGCTCACGGTCGAGCGCAGCCATCTCGAGGTCGAGGCCATGGTGGCCTCGCCTTACGTGGCCGGTCTGGCCTGCCTGGCGGATGACGAGGCCGATCTGGGCGCGGCCTGCATCGATCTCGGCTCGGGCACGACCTCGATCGCCTTCTTCTCCGGCGGGCGCTTCGTCCATGCCGACGGTTTCGCGCTCGGTGCCCACCACGTCACAATGGACATCGCCCGCGGGTTGAATACGCGAATCGCAAGCGCCGAGCGAATCAAGGCGATCTATGGCAGTGTTTTATCGGGTGGTGCGGACGAGCGCGACATGATCACGGTGCCGACAGTGGGCGACGACGAACGGGAGCCGCCGGGCTTCGTTTCGCGTGCGTCGCTGGTGCGCATCATCAAGCCGCGGGTCGAGGAAATCCTCGAACTGGTTCGCGACCGTCTGGCGACGTCGCCTTTCGCGGCGGAGACGCGGGCGCGGGTGGTGCTGACCGGCGGCGGCGCGCAATTGCCGGGGCTGGCCGATCTGGCCTCGCGCATTCTGCGCCGTCCGGTGCGCATCGGCCGGCCGCTGGGACTTGCCGGGCTTCCCGAAGCGGCCAAGGGGCCGGCCTTCGCGGTGGCCGCCGGCCTGCTCGTGTATCCGCAGGCGGCGCATCTTGAGCACTTCGAGCCGCGGCGTACGCGGCAGCTGATGACCGGTACAGGCGGGTACATTTCACGGGTCGGACAGTGGTTACGCGAGAGTTTCTGACCCAAGGGCGGCGACGAGGACGACATTCGGTGGCACGAAACGTGGCCGCCCGTGCAATCGAGAGGCAGATGACATGACGATCAATCTGAAGATTCCGGACATTCACGAGATGAAGCCGCGCATTACCGTGTTCGGCGTCGGCGGCGCCGGCGGCAACGCGGTCAACAACATGATCGCCGCCGGCCTCCAGGGCGTCGACTTCGTCGTCGCCAACACCGACGCGCAGGCGCTGACGCTGTCGAAGGCCGAGCGCATCATCCAGATGGGCAACCAGGTGACCGAAGGTCTCGGTGCCGGCTCGCAGCCGGATGTCGGCCGTGCGGCGGCTGAAGAGACCATGGATGAAATCCGCGATCACCTCTCGGGCGCGCACATGGTGTTCGTCACCGCCGGCATGGGCGGCGGCACCGGCACTGGCGCGGCGCCGGTCGTCGCGCGCGTCGCCAAGGAAATGGGCATCCTCACCGTGGGTGTCGTCACCAAGCCGTTCCACTTCGAAGGCCAGCGCCGCATGCGCTTCGCCGAAGCCGGCATCAGCGAACTGCACAAGGTGGTCGACACGCTGCTGATCATCCCGAACCAGAACCTGTTCCGGGTGGCCAACGAGAAGACGACCTTCGCCGACGCCTTCGCCATGGCGGATCAGGTGCTCTACTCGGGCGTTGCCTGCATCACCGACTTGATGGTCAAGGAAGGCCTCATCAACCTCGACTTCGCCGACGTCCGCGCCGTGATGCGCGAGATGGGCAAGGCGATGATGGGCACGGGCGAAGCGACCGGCGAGAAGCGCGCGCTCACCGCCGCCGAAGCCGCCATCAACAACCCGCTGATCGACGACGCTTCGATGAAGGGCGCTCGCGGCCTGCTGATCTCGATCACGGGTGGCAAGGACCTCACCTTGTACGAAGTCGATGAAGCCGCGACCCGCATCCGCGAGGAAGTCGATGTCGACGCCAACATCATCGTTGGCGCCACCTTCGACGAATCCCTCGAAGGCACCATCCGCGTCTCGGTGGTTGCAACGGGTATCGATAAGACCGGCATCATGAATCAGCCGCTGCCGGCCGAGAGCGCGCTGAAGGAACTGGCCGGCAAAATGCGCCAGGACACCAAGCGCATGGCCGACCGTGTCGCACCGGCCCCGGCCGCCGCGCCGATGCAGCGGGCTCCGCTGGCTCCGGCCGCTGCGCTCGACGCCGCTCACGCTGCGGTCGCTGCCGCCATCCTGCCGCAGCAGGCTTCGTCGATCGAAGACGTTTCGATCCGGCCGATGCCGATCAAGCCGTCGCTGTTCGAACCGGCGCCCATGGAGGCTCCGGCTGCCGAAGCTCCGATGCCGGCCGCCTTCGTGCCGCCAATGCCGGAGACCGTGAAGCGGCCGCCGCGCATGCCGCGCGTCGACGAATTGCCGATGCCGGCGCAGAACCAGATGGCCGCCCGCGGCGAGCTGGGCGACGACCATCCGCAGAAGCAGCGCATGTCGCTGATGCAGCGTCTGGCCTCGGTCGGTCTCGGCAAGCGGGAGGAGGGCGAACCTGCCGCGCCGCGCGCCGCACACCCGATGCCGCAGTTCGAGCAGCCGGTTCGTCCGACCGCCCGGAACCCGGAAGGTCGCCACCCCGAATCGCGGCCGGTCGATCCGGTCTCGGAATACGCTCGCCGGGCGGCGCCGCAGGGTCTCGACCCGCACGGTCGCACCGCGCCTGTGCATAATTCGGCGCCGGACGACCAACTCGATATTCCGGCCTTCCTACGCCGCCAGGCGAATTAACAATTCGGCTGCCCCGCCAATGACTTGCGGCGGGGCAGCCGACTCTCCTCAGTGTCTGCCTTATTTTATCAAGCCTCTGTATTGACTAAGTTTTTCCCATTGAGCGGCGTCCAGGCCGCGTCTGTCGCGGCCGCCCGGTAGGGTAAATAAGACATCAACGCCGCTCTCCATTCGTAAATTGCGGCGAAAAAGAGTAACAGTCCGTAAGAAACCGTGTCTTGGACGGTCCCGCCCATGAGCCTAAGTTTCGGGCGCGGAAGGGGCTTTTCCGATCTTTGGGGGATCGGCCACATCTGCACGGAAGTTTCGAGCGTTGGCAGAATTGTGGCCTCGCGTAGGACTGAAGCGGGATTGCCAGTTGATCGCAAGGCGCAGCGTGCGCCGCAGCACAGCGGGCGGATTTCGCAGAACGGGGTTCGATGAAAGGCTCTAAGCAAACCACTCTTCGTGACGAAGTCACCGTCACTGGTGTGGGTGTGCATTCCGGGCGTAACGTCACGCTGGCTCTGTTGCCGGCCGATGACGACGCCGGCATCGTTTTCCGTCGCGTTGACGCTGAAGGCAATCTCGAGCGCGAAGTTCGTGCCGACGTCCGCGCCGTGACTGCCACCGAATTTGCCACCGTTCTGGGCGACGCCTCGGGCCCGCTGTGCTCGACCGCCGAACATCTTCTCGCCGCGCTGCGCGGCCTTCAGGTCGACAACGTCATCGTCGAGATCGACGGCCCGGAAGTGCCGATCATGGATGGCAGCGCCATGCCGTTCGTGGAGGCGCTCGATCAGGCCGGTCTCACCGACCGCGCGCTGCCGCGCCGCTTCATCGAAGTCATCAAGCCGGTGCAGGTCGTCAAGGACAAGTCGTTTGGCGAACTGCGTCCCTACGAGCACGGCTTCCGCGTCGAAGCCGAAATCGAGTTCGATCACCCGCTGATCGGCAAGCAGACGCTCGACGTGGATCTGACGCCGGATACCTTCCGCAACGAGATCGCGCGTGCCCGCACCTTCGGCTTCATGAAGGACGTCTCGAAGCTGTGGAGCGCCGGCTACGCGCTCGGCGCCTCCATCGAGAATACGCTGGTCATCTCGGAAGACCGGGTGCTCAACCCGGAGGGGCTGCGCTACGCCGACGAGTTCGTGCGCCACAAGGCGCTGGACGCGATCGGGGATCTGGCGCTGGCCGGTCTGCCGCTGATCGGCGCCTACAAGACCGTCCGCGGCGGCCACAAGCTCAACAATGCGGTGCTGACCGCGCTGATGAACAACACCGCCGCCTGGCGGGTGGTCGAGGCCCCGGTCGAGCGTGCCGTGCGCCCGCGTGGCCGCGCCGATCTCGCCGCCGGGGTGCCGGCTGCGGCATTCGGTCCCGAGGTTTCCTGAGATATTCGGCATGCCGGCCGCGGATTAGGCCGCTGCCGTCCCGAAGTGCCTTAATCCCGGCCGATTGTCCCGCTAATCGCTGAGCCAGACGTTTTTTTGCCCCTATCAGGCCGGTTGGCGCGGGCGCGCTGGTCCGTTAAGGATATGGGGATGTGAGCCTCCTACAATGGCGGCTCGAGGGACTAGAATTTCCATAATGGTTGCGTCGACGGATCAAGCCGGAATGTCCTTGCGTTCGACTCATGAAGCTTTGCAGCCGGGTTTCGGCCGCCGCGCCGCGCGCATGGCGGCGCTGGTGCTGCTGACCGTCAGCCTCGGCGCCTGCTCCAGCCTCGACATCTTCGGCAGCAAAAACGACACGCCGCCCGACGAGCCGGCCGACCGGCTCTACAACGAGGGTCTGTTCCTTCTGAACAACAAGAAGGATCTCAAGAAGGCCGTCACCAAGTTCGAGGAAGTCGACCGCCAGCACCCCTATTCGGAATGGGCGCGCAAGTCGCTGATCATGACGGCCTATGCCCAGTACGAGGCCGGCAACTACGATGAGTGCGTGACTTCTGCCAAGCGCTATATCGCGCTCCATCCGGGCAGCCAGGATGCCGCCTACGCCCAGTATCTGATTGCCGCGTCCTATTTCGACGAGATTCCGGACATCACCCGCGACCAGGACCGCACCGAGAAAGCGCTCGCCGCGCTCGATGAGGTCATCCGCAAGTATCCGACCAGCGAATACGCCGTCAGCGCCAAGCAGAAGGTCGAGGTCGCCCGCGACCAGCTTGCCGGCAAGGAAATGCAGATCGGCCGTTATTACCTGGAGAAGAAGGACTTCACCGGCGCTATCAACCGCTTCAAGGTGGTGGTGACGCAGTATCAGACCACGCGGCAGGTCGAAGAGGCGCTGATGCGCCTGACCGAGGCCTATATGGCGCTCGGCATCTCCGGCGAAGCGCAGACCGCGGCCGCCGTGCTCGGCCACAATTTCCCGGACAGCCCCTGGTACAAGCACGCCTATGAGCGCGTGAAGGGCGCCGGCCTCGAGCCCAACGAGAACCGGGGTTCCTGGATTAGCCGCGCCTTCAAGAAGGTCGGGCTGGGCTGAACTTTCGTTCCCCTCTTGTACCCGTTCGCGGGCTCTTTAAAGATATGTCCGAATCGATAAGGCGTGGATGCCCGGCATAAGGCCGGACATGACGCCGTACCGGAACGGCTCTACCGCCATGCTCTCCCGTCTCTCGATCCGCGACATCGTCCTGATCGACCGGCTCGACATCGATTTCGCCGGGCACCTTGCCGTGCTCACGGGCGAGACCGGCGCCGGCAAGTCGATCCTGCTCGACTCCTTCGCGTTGGCTCTTGGCGGCCGCGGCGACCAGTCGCTGGTGCGGCAGGGCGCGGAGCAGGGCCAGGTGACGGCGGCCTTCGAGGTCGGCGCCAAGCACCCGGCGCGAGCCATTCTCGCCGCCAACGATATCGCCGACGAGGACACGCTGATCCTGCGCCGCGTGCAACTGGCCGACGGCCGCACCCGCGCTTTCGTCAACGACCAGCCGGTGAGCGTGCAGGTTTTGCGGCAACTCGGCGCGGTGCTGGTCGAGATCCACGGCCAGCACGACGACCGCGCGCTGGTCGATGCCGCCACCCATCGCAGCCTGCTCGATGCCTTCGGCGGCCTCGACGCCGACGCCGCGAAGGTCTCGGCCTTGTGGGAGGCCCGCCGCGCGGCCGCCGATGCGCTCGCCGCGCATCAGGCCGATATCGAGCGCGCCCGCCGCGAGAGCGATTACCTGCGCCATGCCGCCGCCGAGCTCGACAAGCTGGCGCCACAGCCGGGCGAGGAGACCTCGCTCGCCGAACGCCGCGCGGTGATGATGCAATCGGAGAAGGTGGCGCAGGATCTCCGCGACGCTTTCGATGCCTTGGCCGGCTCGGGCTCGGCGGTGCCGGCGCTGGCCGCCGCGCTGCGCCGTCTCGAGCGCCGTGCGACGCAGGCGCCGTCTCTGGTCGAGCCGTCGGTGAAGTCGTTCGACGTCGCGCTCAACGCGCTGGAGGAAACCCGCGCCCATCTCGAAGCCGCCATGCGCGCCGCCGATTTCGATCCCGCCGAACTGGAGCGCAACGAGGAGCGGCTGTTCGCGCTGCGCGCCGCCGCGCGCAAATATAATGTGCCGGTGGACGATCTCGCGGCGCTGGCGGCGCGCTACCGCGACGATCTTGGCCTGATCGATGCCGGCGAGGCCAAACTCAAGACTTTGGAAAAGGCCGCCGCCGCCGCCGTCACCGCCTTCAACGCCGCCGCCGAGTCTTTGTCGAAGGCGCGCGGCAAGGCCGCCGCCAAACTCGACAAGGCGGTCAACGCCGAACTGCCGCCGCTCAAGCTGGAGCGCGCGAAATTCTCGACGCAGATCGACACCGACGCCAATGCCGCCGGGCCGAACGGCATCGATCGCGTCGAGTTCTGGGTGCAGACCAATCCCGGCACCAAGCCCGGTCCGATGATGAAGATCGCCTCGGGCGGCGAACTCGCGCGCTTTCTGCTGGCGCTCAAGGTGGTGCTGGCCGATCGCGGCTCGGCGCCGACGCTTGTCTTCGATGAAATCGACACTGGTGTTGGCGGCGCGGTGGCGGACGCTATCGGCATGCGGCTCGCGCGTCTCGGCCGCAATGTGCAGGTGCTCGCTGTCACGCATGCGCCGCAGGTCGCGGCCCGCGCCGACCGGCATTACGTCATCTCCAAGGATGCGCTCGACAAGGGCAAGCGCGTCGCGACGCGCGTCACCGAGGTCGCCGCCGATCACCGCCGCGAGGAAATCGCGCGCATGCTGGCCGGCGCCGAGATCACCAACGAGGCGCGTGCGGCGGCGGAACGGCTGCTGAAGGCGGGGTAGTTGGCCCGTCACCCTGAGGAGCGCGCCCAAAAGCGCGTTTACGCGCGTCTTGCGACACGCTATGGGCGCGCCTCGAAGGGCGACGGCCGTAAGGCTGAGTTTGGCACGAGCGATCCACTTGCTCCGTCATGCCCGGCCTTGTGCCGGGCATCCACGTCTTTAGATTGCCGGCAGATCAAGTCGTGGATGGCCGGGACAAGCCCGGCCATGACGGGAACCAATGGCCAAGAAATCCACCAAAGTCCGCACCGACAAGACGCCCGTCGAGCTGCTCACCCGCAAGCAGGCCGATGCCGAACATGCGCGGCTCGGGCAGGAGATCGCCGGCCACGACAAGCGCTACTACCAGCTCGATGCGCCGTCGGTCACCGACGCCGAATACGACGAGCTGCGCAAGCGCTACAACGCCATCGAGGCGCGCTTCCCGGAACTGAGGACGCTCGACTCGCTGTCGCTGAAGGTCGGCGCCGCGCCGGCGCGCGGCTTCGCCAAGGTGCGCCACGCCATCCCGATGCTGTCGCTCGACAACGCCTTCGCCGAAGAGGACGTCGTCGATTTCGTCGGCCGCATCCGCCGCTTCCTGCGTCTGTCGGAAGACGAGCCGATTGCTTTCTCGGCCGAGCCGAAGATCGATGGCCTGTCGATGTCGCTGCGTTATGAGAACGGCGAACTCGTCACCGCCGCGACGCGCGGCGACGGCCAGGAAGGCGAGGACGTCACCGCCAATATCCGCACCATCAAGGAAGTGCCGCAGAAGCTGAAGGGCAAAAACCTGCCGCCCGTCGTCGAGGTGCGCGGCGAGGTCTATATGACCAAGGCCGACTTCCTCAAACTCAACGAGCGGCAGAAGGAAGCGGGCGCGCAGATCTTCGCCAATCCGCGCAACTCGGCGGCCGGCTCGTTGCGCCAGAAGGATCCGTCGATCACCGCCTCGCGCCCGCTCGGCTTCTTCGCCTATGCCTGGGGCGAGATCAGCGAACGGCCGGAGGATACGCAATCCGGCATGATCAAGTGGTTCGAGCGCTGCGGCTTCACCACCAATCCGCTGACCAAGATGTGCCGCTCGGTGGAGGAACTGATCGCCTTCCATCGCAAGATCGGCGAGCAGCGCGCCGGGCTCGATTACGATATCGACGGCGTCGTCTACAAGGTCGATCGCGTCGACTGGCAGGAGCGCCTCGGCTTTGTGTCGCGTACGCCGCGCTGGGCCATCGCGCACAAGTTTCCGGCCGAGCAGGCGACCACGACCCTCATCGGCATCGACATCCAGGTCGGCCGCACCGGCGCGCTCACGCCCGTGGGCAAGCTGGAGCCGGTCGGCGTCGGCGGCGTCATCGTTCAGAACGTGACGCTGCACAACGAGGATTACATCAAGGGCATCGGTGGTGACGGCGAGCCGTTGCGCGAAGGCCGCGATATCCGCATCGGCGACACCGTGATCATCCAGCGCGCCGGCGACGTCATTCCGCAGGTCGTCGATGTCGTGCTCGACAAGAGGCCGAAGAGCGCGAAGCCCTACAAGTTTCCCACCGAATGTCCGGTCTGCGGCAGCGAGGCCGTGCGCGAGCACGACGCCGACACCGGCCGGCTCGATGCGGTGCGGCGCTGCACCGGCGGCTTCATCTGCCGCGCGCAGGCGGTCGAGCATCTCAAATTGTTCGCCTCGCGCCGCGCCTTCGACATCGACGGCCTCGGCGAGAAGCAGATCGAGCTGTTCCACGAGAAGGGCTGGCTCAAGGAGCCGGCCGACATCTTCTCGCTGGAGCGCAAGCATCGCAAGGAGCTGCTGGAGGAAGAAGGTTACGGCGAGACGTCGGTGCGCAATCTGTTTGCCGCCATCGACGCACGCCGCGAGATCGCGCTCGACCGCGTCATTTATGCGCTCGGCATCCGTCATGTCGGCGAAACGACCGCGCTGTCGCTGGCGCGGGGCTACGGCTCATGGGCTGCGTTTCACGATGCCGCGCTGAAGGTCGCGAAGGGCGATGCCGAAGCCATCGCCGAGATGGATGCGCTGGACCAGATCGGCGACACCGTCATCGAGGCCGTGACCGACTATTTCAAGGAAAAGCGCAACCTTGCCGCGGTCGAGCGGCTGGTGAAGCAGGTCAAGGTGCTCGACGCCGAGAAGCCGAAGACCGACTCCAAGGTCGCCGGCAAGACGGTGGTGTTCACCGGCTCGCTGGAGAAGTTCACCCGCGACGAGGCGAAAGCCACGGCGGAACGTCTCGGCGCCAAGGTGTCGGGCTCGGTGTCGAAGAAAACCGATTACGTCGTGGCCGGCCCCGGCGCGGGCTCCAAGCTCGCCGAGGCGCAGAAGCACGGCGTCACGGTGCTCAGCGAGGATGAGTGGCTGGCGCTGATTTCTTGATCCCTCCCCCGAAGGGGGAGGGTGGCTCCGCGCGTTAGCGCGGAGACGGGTGGGGAGCGGTGTCGACGATTGACCCCACCCGGCCGCTCGCAACGCTCGCGTCCACCCTCCCCGAAGACGGGGAGGGATAAGAAGAGCTACAACGCCCTTGTCGCCTGCTCCAGCCAGCTCTGCGTCGCCGGATCGACCAGCGGCGACACCGCCTCGCGAACGCGGGCGTGATAATTGTTGAGCCAGTGCAGCTCCTGCGCGGTGAGCAGGCGCGTGTTGATCAGCCGGCGGTCGATCGGCGCGAAGCTCAAGGTCTCGAACGCATTGAGCGGCTTCTCGGCGCCGTCGGGCGAAGGCGCGGCGACGACGAGAACGAGGTTCTCGATGCGGATGCCATAGGCGCCGGTTTTGTAATAGCCCGGCTCGTTCGACAGGATCATGCCGGGCTTGAGCGGCACATGGCCGAGCTTGGAAATGCGCGCCGGGCCTTCATGCACCGACAGATAACTGCCGACGCCATGGCCGGTGCCGTGATCGAAGTCGATGCCGGCCTGCCACAGTGCCGCGCGCGCGAAGGGATCGAGTTGCGCGCCGGTGGTGCCGACCGGAAACACCGCTTCGGCAATGGCGATATGGCCCTTGAGCACGCGCGTGAAGCGGTCGCGCATGTCGTCGGTCGGCGCGCCGTTGATGACGGTGCGGGTGATGTCGGTGGTGCCGTCTTCGTATTGCGCGCCGGAATCGATCAGAAACATCTCGTCCTTGCCGATGACGCGATTGCTCGCCGAGGTGACGCGGTAATGCACGATGGCGCCGTTCGGCCCCGCGCCGGAGATCGACGGGAACGACACGTCTTTCAGCAAGCCGGTGTCGCGGCGGAACGACTCCAGCGCCTTCACCGCGTCGATCTCGGTCAGCTTGCCGGACGGCATTTCATGATCGAGCCAGCACAGGAAGCGAGTCATCGCCGCGCCGTCGCGCAAATGCGCGGCGCGCGTGCCGGCGATCTCGGCGTTGTTCTTCACCGCCTTCATCAAGGTGATCGGATCGGCGGTGCGGGTCGGCTGGCCGCCATTGTCGGCGACAATGCGCGTCAGCGCGTCGGCGGCGCTGCCCTGGTCGAGCAGCACGGACTTGTCCTTGAACGAGGCCAGGTCACGCGCGAGATCGTCGGTGTCGTGAACGTCGGCGAATTCCTCCAGCGCGTGGCGCACTTCGTTGGAGAGCTTGGCCGGATCGATGTAGAGGCGCGGGCGGCCCTCGCGCGGGATCGACGCGAAGCCGAGCGCGAGCGGCGTATGCGCAACATCCGAGCCGCGGATGTTGAAGGTCCAGTCGACATTCTGCGGATCCGAGACGATCAGCGCATCGGCGCGGAGCTTGCCGAGTTCGTCGCGGATGCGGGCGAGCTTGTCGGCGGTGCTCTCGCCGGCCAGCGCCAGCGCCCGCAAAGTCACGGCGGCGGCGGGCGGCGCGGGGCGGTTCGTCCACAGCGCGTCGATCGGGTTGTCGTCGAGCGCCACCAGGGTGGCGCCGACCTTGGCGCAGGCGCGCGCGAAGCGCTCGGCCTGGTCGGCGGTGTGCAGCCACGGGTCGTAACCGATGCGGTCGCCGGCCTTGATGTTCTGCTCCAGCCAGACCGGCGGCGGGTTGTCGACGAAGTGCTCGATGGCGAAGACGGCGGTGTCGGTCTGCGACTGGACCTGAAGCGTATATCTGCCATCGACGAACAGCGCCGCCTTGTCGGCGAGCACGATGGCGGCGCCGGCCGAGCCGGTGAAGCCGGTCAGCCAGGCGAGGCGCTCCTCGCTTGCCGGCAGGTATTCGTTCTGCTGGCGGTCGGCGCGCGGCACCAGCAGGCCGGTGAGGCCGCGGCGCTTGATCTCGGTGCGGAGGGCGGCGACGCGGGCGGCGCTGTGGGCGCCTTCGGCGGCATCGTCGAAAGTTTGATAGCGGGCTTCGAACATGGCGGCACTCTAGTCGCCCCGGGCCCGCCATGGGCATGAAACTTTCGCGCGGGGCGATGTGCGTTTCCGCAAGCTTCGTGCGCGCCATGGCGGCCTTTCGTACACAATTGTGCGCTGCACACTATTTGATGCGCCAGTGCCCGGAAAGTCAGCGGTTAACAAGGGCTTAACCGCTGATTTGACAGGGCTTCCATGCATTCTCAGGGGTATTCGCAACTGCGAAATACGCTATGTTGCAACGCAATACCGGGATCGAATCGGTTTTGATGGAGAGACACATGGTTGCCCTGACCTACGGAAATGCCCCGACCACCACGACGACCGTGGCCGCGACCGAAACCCAGGCCCCGGCCAAAGGCTTCTTCCGCCGCGCGCTCGAGGCCATGATGGAAGCCCGCATGAAGCAGGCCCAGCGCGAAATCCGCCTCTACACGCGGCTGGAATACCCGACGGCCAAGGCCGAGAAGTAATCCTCCGCCGTTTGACGCTGCGTGAGTTGAGTTGGAAGCCGTTCCGGACCCCCGCCCGGAGCGGTTTTCTTCTTTTTAGCGGCCGCGCTTGAGGGTGAGGGTGGTCCACCCTTCCAGGTGCTCGGCGCGTTCGAGCGTGAGGCCCTGCGCTCCGTAGATCGAGCGCGCGGCATTGGCGTGGCTGGTCAGCAGCCCCGACAGCACGACGCGGCCATGCGGCGCCACGAGCCGCGCGATCGGCACCGCGAGCCGCGTCAGCGGCCCGAGCAGGATATTGGCGAAGATCAGGTCGTATGGCGCGTCCTTCTGGATATCAGGCGCCTTGGTCCCTGGCGCATGGACCAATGTCAAAAGCGGCCCGACCCGGTTGAGCCGGGCGTTGTCCCGGGCGGCCGCCACGGCGACGCGGTCGATATCGGTCGCGACCACCCGCGTATGAAAAACCTTGGCCGCCGCCATCGCCAGAACGCCGGTGCCGGTGCCTATATCCAGCACATGAAACCGCCGTTTGCGCTTGGCCAGCGCCGCCAGCGCCAACAGACAGCCGCGCGTCGTGCCGTGATGCCCGGTGCCGAAGGCGAGCGCCGCCTCGATCTCGATATTGAGGTCGTTGCCCTTGAGCCGGCCGCGGTCGTGCGAGCCGTGGACGACGAAGCGCCCGGCGCGCACCGGTGTCAGTCCGGCAAGACTTTCCGCCACCCAGTCGCGCGCCGCCACCGTGTCGATGGTCAGCGCATCGGCCGCCGCGGCGCCGGCGGCGGACGCCACCAGCGCGCGCAGCGCGGCCTCGTCCGGGACATGGCCGAAATGCAGCGCCACCTGCCAGGAGCCGTCATCGGCCTCGAACGAGCCGCAGACGATGTCGTCCCCGTCGAGCAACTCGTCCAGCGCATCGGCGATGCGCCGCGCCGAAGTTTTGTCGGCGCAGACGAGGCGGGCAACGGTGGTGGATTCGCTCATGCGCGGCACATTCGCGCGGCGGCGCGCGCCGCGCAATGGCCGGCTTATCTACCGCTCGTAATAATACCGCGGTGGCACGACCTCATAGCGCGGCCGGTCGTAATAATAGACTTGCCCGGTGCGCGTATCGCGATAGCCGATGACGGCGCGGCGCTCACCGCGATAGGGCCGGCGGGTGTCCTCGCGCGGCGGGGCATAGGCCCGCGGTTCGTAAGTCGGCGGCGCATAATAGCCGCGCGGAACGTCGGCCGGCGGCACCATGCGCGGCTCGATCGAGGCAGTGACGTCATCGCTGCTGAAGCTGCGGTCGAAGCCGGTTGCCGCGCGCGCGGGCGCGTTGCGCTTCACGCCATCGTTTTTGGCCACCGCCGGCGCGGTGACGCCCGGCGCATCGCCGGTCACGACGATGCGGGTCAGGCCGAGGCCTTCCTGCTTGACGAGGTCGAACAGCAGCGCGGCGTTCTTCGGCTCGAGCCGCACGCAGCCATGCGAGGCCGGGCGGCCGATGCTCTTGTGCGTCGAGCCGTGAATGGCGTGGCCGCGCCTGGTGAAGAACACCGAGTGCGGCATCGGCGCGTCGTCCCACTCCTTGGAGAAGTGGTCTTTCTCCATGCGGAACGGCGTGTAGTCGCCATTCGGCGTGTCGTAACCCGCCGCGCCCGTGGACACCGGCCAGACGAACAGCGCTTCGCCGTCCTTGGCGACGGTCATCTGCTGCGTGGTCTTGTCGACCGTGATGAGCAGATGCGCGCGGGCCGGCGCGGCGAAGGCGGTCATGAAGGCGGACATGGCGAGCGCAGCGAACAGCGCGGCGAGCCATGAGGCAGGACGGATACGCATTGACGTCGACAACTCCAGGCGCAGGCACGGCCTCGGACACGAGGCGGCACGAATTGAAAGCAGGATGGGCAGGCAGCGCGGCGGCATTGTGGCGCAACGCGGCGCGCGCAGCGCCTCACTAAAGTGTGAGCGGACAATTCGCCACGCCCGCGCCGGCATGGTGTGCATGCGCGGCGCGACGCGGCGCCAAGTCGCATGCGCCGCGAAGCGGCGCCAAGTCGCATGCGCCCGCCGCAGCGCGCTACGGCGAATGCGCGCGACGCGACGCCAAACCGATGTCATATTCGGAACCGGCGCGGCGCTCATGCATTGGTGTGCGTCAAAACAAGACGCCTCGCGCCCGCCTCATGTCTCTGCCAACCATTCCGATCCGCACCGATGCCGCCATCGCCTGCCATTGCGGCGGCGTCGCGCGCATCAGCGCCGTCGCGCCGATCCCGTCGCAGCCGGACCGCATGCGCAACAGCTACACCTGTGCCGAATGTGGACAGGAGTCGGCGTTCGACGTGCTCAAGAAGGGCGTGCGCGAGGACGCGTAAGCGGGCGGCCGCACTTCGTGAGGCGCGCTGCCTAACACTCCGTCATTCCGGGGGGCGCGGGCGGAGCTCGCGAACCCGGAATCCATAGCCCCGGTATGTCCGAATTTCTGGAAGCGAGATCGGCGCTATGGATTCCGGGCAGTGACAGCGGAAGTAACGCCTAGGGCAGTTGACGGCCTATCCCACTTTCCCAATTACTCGTGGCGCACCACTTGCAACGCCTGGTGCGCTTTCCACGACAATACGGGTCCATTTTTCTCCGCCAGCTAAGAACATAACCATCAAGTCTCGGCCATGAACCTTGTCATTTGCGATGACTTCGTATTCGTCGACTCTTCCCTTGTATGTAACTCCCGCAACGAACCTCTTAACCGACTTCATTGGGCTCACCTATATTTGGCACGATATCCTATACATCGTAGAATCGCCGCGCTTATAACCCGGGCGCGGCGCTCTGGATTCGTCATCAAGAACTCTAAAGCCTTCAACTTCATCAAGTCGGAGCAATCTCCAGTTAGAAGGATTGCCGCCCACACTTCCTCCGTGGACTTGCCAGACCCGCATTATCGCATGGTTGTCTTTTGTAAAGCCCACTGCATGAATTTCAACGGTCCGTATCTTCCCCGAGTATTTCAGCTCAACACATTTTTTTTCTTTTAGCGCGTCGCACGCTTCTGCAGGGCTCATCGACAGATCCGATCCATTAATTTAAAACAACCTATTGTGTATTATGCAATCGCGATGCAATCTTGGTCAATCGGACGGGGGTGAGGATGCGTCTAAAATCTTTAGCGTTAAAAAATTTCCGGTGTTTTCCCGACGAGATTATCGAGTTCGATTCGTATACGGCGTTGGTGGGCGCAAACAATGCTGGAAAATCCGCGATCGTCGCAGCGCTCGATATTTTCTTTCGCTCAAGTGCCAAGAGCGCGCCAATAACGGTTGACGATTTTTATAGGGGCGAAATCAATCGAGAGATTCGCATCGAGCTTAAATTCGATGGCTTGGGCGAAGCAGAGAGCGATGAATTTTCGCACTATATAAGCTCCGGAGAATTGACGTTCTTTATAAAGGCTTATGTAGAATCGGGCTCTGTTCGAACATCAATTCACGGCATTCGGCGGGCGAATCCAAAGTTCTCTGCCTTCTTCGAGAAGACGACCGCGGCTGAAAAAAAGGAGTTCTATGAGAAGTTGCCGAAGGAATACTTGTTGCCGAAGTGGCAAAGTCAAGCTCAAGCCGCAGAGGCGCTTCGGAACTTTGAGAACGCCAAAGAGAATCTGAAGTTTAACGAGCCAATTCCAAGTGACGACAAGGCATTCGGCGCCGAGGGGCCGGTGACCCGTCTTAGACAATTTATTGATTTCGTCTATATCCCGGCTGTCAAGGATGCTGGCGATGAGGCGATTGAGGCGCGTAACACGGCTTTCTCACGACTTATCGAAAGGGCGGTGCGAGCAAAGCTGAAGATTGAAGAGCGAATTGCGGCAATTCGGGGCAGCGCGGAGGCCGAAATCGGAGCTATTGCCAAGGATCATAAGGAAGTTTTGTCTAGCTTGGCTACGAAGATTGAGGCGCAATACAGAAAATTCAATTCATCAGAATCGCAGCTCCATTTGGAGTGGGGGGATTTTGATGCAAATAACTTGCAGCTCAATCTTCCTCCGGTTCATCTTCAAATCTCTGATGATCTCATCAGAAACAAAATTGGCAAGTTTGGTCATGGCACGCAGCGTAATTACCTCTTAGCATTGCTAATGGTGTCTGCCTCCTACGACTTTACTGAACAGCAAGCGATTATTATCGCGTGTGAAGAACCGGAGTTATATCAGCACCCTCCGCAAGCTCGCATACTTGCCAGCGCCTTTTTTGCGATGGCCTCAAACAAAACTCAGATAATCGCAACGACTCATAGCCCTTATTTTGTGGCGGCAAAGTCATTTGGCAATGTTCGGTTGATTCGCCGGACTCGCGGTGAGCGATCGCGAGCCTATTCTTGGTCGATCGACGAAAATCGTGCCCTTATCTCGAAAGCAAAGGGGGAGGAGGCTATCGGGCAGCATGCGGCACTCGCTGCGATGAACCAGTTCTTGCAGCCGCAAATCAATGAAATGTTCTTTGCGCCGTATGTGATATTTGTCGAGGGCGAAGAGGATAGAGCGATAATTGAAAAGTATCTTAGTCTCGCCGGTCTGTCAGGGGCTCTTCTTGCCGTTGGCGCTCACTTTGTGCCGACCAATGGAAAGGGCAATATGATGAACGCTCTTTCCCTCGCTCGTGGTTTGGAAATACCATACTTTGCTGTATTTGATGCGGACATGAATTTGAATGACCCGAATAATGTCGCCCTGAATAAGAATATTTTTGCCGTGATGGGCTACGAGGGCGTGGGCCATGATGGTGTTGTTGCGGACACCGTTCTGGGTCCAAATCTGTGCGTTTGGAAGGAATGCCTTCAAACCTCAATATGCGCGGAGGTTGGAGGTTGGGAAGGGCAGAAGGCGGTTGTTTGTGGAGAGTTTGGCTGGACGATTGACCGGCTTCGAAAGAATCCAATGGTTCTTGAAGCGACTTTAGACGCTGTATTCAAAGAAGGAAAAATTGCTGCTCTTGAAAATCTGTGTTCGGCCTTAGTTGCGAAGACGGCAACCGTGCCCGCTGTTAAGATATTGTGAGGCACAATATTGCTTGTCTGTTACCCGTTCCTCACCGCAAAACAAAAGTCTGAACAGTAAATCCTCTTTCCTTACTGCCTTGCTTCCGCCAGTCTCCCCGCGCGCGCTCACAAAGAAGCGCCGGAGGAGAGAAACATGAAACGCCCGAACACAGCGAAGGCCGGCATGGCCGCAGTTGCCGCGCTGGCCGCCGTGATGCTGCACCCAGGAGCCGCCATGGCCGATGCCGCGCCGAAGGAACTGATCGGTTCGTGGAAGCTGACCAAGTGGGTGCTGCAGGTCGTGGGCTCCACCGAGAGCAAGCCACCTTATGGCGACAACCCGAAGGGCCGGCTCATCGTCACGCCGCAGGGCGATTTCATGGTCATCATCTCCGGCGCCGATCGCAAGCCGGCCAGGACCACGGAGGAGAAGGCGGCGCTGCTCGACAGCGTGCTGGCCTATGCCGGCAAGTCCACCTTCGAGGGCAACAAGATCACCACCACGGTGGACATGTCGGCCAACGAAGTGTTCTCCGGCGAGCGCGCCAGGCAGGTGCGTTTCTTCGAAGTAACGGGCGACAAGCTCGTCATCAGGACGCCTGAGATTTCATCCGCCGTGCTGCCGGGGAAGAAGACTGTCGGGATATTGGAGTGGGTGAGGGAGTAGGGGCGCACGCGCAGAGCGACCCGTGTTTCTCCGTTCGTCCCCGCGCAAGCGGGGACCCAGTCTTTCATAAGTGAGGCATCTCATTCTGGTTTCTGGGTTCCCGCTTGCGCGGGAACGAACGGAGTGTGACGCCGGTGCAGCGGTGTCACACCCGCTCCACGAAACTATCCACCACGCGCTTTTCGCCGGCCTTGTCAAAGACGATGGTCAGCTTGTTGCCGTCCACCGCGGTGACATTGCCGTTGCCGAACTTGAGATGAAACACGCGGTCGCCGGGGCGGAAGCTGGACGCGGGTCCCGATGACTTGGCGATCAGCTCGCCTTCGATGGTGATGGGCGTGCGGGGCTTGGTGTCGCGGCGCGGCGGCGCCTTGGCGGTTTTCGGCGGCGCGACGTCGTCGCCGTAATCCTCATCCTGGTTGAATACGCCGTCCGGCACATAGCGCGGCGCGCCGTTCTCGTTGAAGCCGCCCGATCCGCGGCGGCCCTGCGCGCGCTGCCAGCCGGGCGTCGAATATTTCGAGCCGAACGAGGCCATCTCGTCGAAGCGCGACGGGCCGTAGCCCGACATGCCGAAGCCGCCGGTGCCACCGGCCGCTTCCTTCACCTCGACATGCTCGGACGGCAGCTCGTCGAGAAAGCGCGACGGGATGTTGCTCTGCCACATCCCATGGACGCGGCGGTTGGTGGCGAAATAGATCTTCGCGCGTTTGCGCGCGCGCGTGAGGCCGACATGGGCGAGGCGGCGTTCTTCCTCGAGGCCGGACTTGCCCTGCTCGTCGAGCGAGCGCTGATGCGGGAACAGGCCTTCCTCCCAGCCGGGCAGGAACACGGTGTCGAACTCGAGGCCCTTGGCGGAGTGAAGCGTCATGATGCTGACCTTCTGCTCCGAGTCGCCTTCGGCCGTGTCCATCACCAGCGATATGTGCTCGAGGAAGCCGGCGAGGTTCTCGAATTCCTCCATCGAACGCACGAGTTCTTTGAGGTTCTCGAGGCGGCCGGCGGCGTCGGCTGAGCGGTCCTTCTGCCACATCTCGGTGTAGCCACTCTCGTCGAGCACGATCTCGGCCAGTTCGGTGTGCGGCAGCGTGTCCTTCTGCTTGCGCCAGCGCGCGAAGCTTTCCATCAGGCCGCGCAGCGCGTTGCGCGGCTTCGGCTTCATCTCGTCGGTGGAGGAGAGGATGGCGGCCGCTTCGGTGAGCGGGATGCGCTGCTTGCGCGCGTAGTCGTGCAGCATCTGCACGGCGGCGTCGCCAAGCCCGCGCTTGGGCGTGTTGACGATGCGCTCGAAGGCGAGGTCGTCGGCCGGCTGGGCGATGACGCGCAGATAAGCGAGCGCGTCGCGGATTTCGGCGCGCTCGTAGAAACGAGGTCCGCCGATGACGCGATAGGGCAGGCCGAGCTGGATGAAACGTTCTTCGAACTCGCGCATCTGGAACGAGGCGCGCACCAGGATGGCGATCTCGTCGAGCGGATGATCCTCGCCGCGGTCGCGCGCGGCGCGCTGCATCTGCTCGATCTCCTCGCCGATCGAGCGGGCTTCTTCCTCACTGTCCCAGGCGCCGGTGACCTCGACCTTCTCGCCGTCGACATCCTCGGTGCGCAAGGTCTTGCCGAGGCGGCCTTCGTTGTTGGCGATCAAGGTCGACGCGGCGGCGAGGATGTGGCCGGTGGAGCGGTAGTTGCGCTCGAGGCGGATGACCTTGGCGCCGGGGAAGTCGTGATCGAAGCGCAGGATGTTGTCGACCTCGGCCCCGCGCCAGCCATAGATCGACTGGTCGTCGTCGCCGACGCAGCAGATGTTTTTTCTTTCCGTCATTCCGGGGGCCGCCGCAGGCGGCAACCCGGAATCCAGCTCTTTAGGTTCTTCCCACGTATCTTCCAGGCTGACGCCTTCGCTCGGCGGCAAAGCGCTGGATTCCGGGTCCGTCGCTTCGCGACGTCCCGGAATGACGGCGGAGGTCGGCATCTGCGCCAGCAGACGCAGCCACAAATACTGCGCGACATTGGTGTCCTGATATTCGTCCACCAGGATGAAGCGGAAGCGCTGCTGATACTGCTTGAGCACATCCGGGTTTTCGCGGAACAGCCTTATGCATTCGAGCAGCAGGTCGCCGAAGTCGGCGGCGTTGAGCGTCTTCAGCCGCTCCTGATAGGCGGCGTAAAGCTTCTTGCCCTTGCCGTTGGCGAAGCTCGCCGCTTCGCCGGCCGGCACCTGGTCGGGGGTGAGGCCGCGGTTCTTCCAGCCATCGACGATGCCGGCGAAGACGCGCGCCGGCCAGCGCTTCTCGTCCAGCTTCTCGGCTTCGATGAGCTGCTTGATCAGGCGGATCTGGTCGTCGACGCCGAGAATGGTGAAGTCGTTCTTCAGCCCGACCATCTCGGCGTGACGCCGCAAGATCTTGACGCCGATGGCGTGAAAGGTGCCGAGCCACGGCATGCCTTCGACGATCTCGCCGACCATGTGGCCGACGCGCTCCTTCATCTCGCGCGCCGCCTTGTTGGTGAAGGTGACGGCGAGGATCTGGCTCGGATGGGCGCGGCCAAGGTTCAGGATATGCCCGATGCGCGTCGTCAGCACGCGCGTCTTGCCGGTGCCGGCACCGGCGAGGACAAGCACCGGGCCGTCGAGCGTCTCCACCGCGTCGCGCTGCTCGGGATTGAGCGCGGCGAGATAGGGCGCCTCGCGTTTCGCACCCATGCTGGCTTGCGCGCGCGCGGCAATACCGCCGGCGGCGGGGCGCGCCGGGGCGGGCGCGGGTTCGAAGCGTCTGGGGTCGGCCATCAGAAATACGATTCCTTCACGGCCAAGATGGCATTCGGAAGGCGCAATTTCGAGGGCTGGCGGGCAAATTTACCGGCCGTTTCGGGTCGTAAATCAGCGGTTTAGCCGAAGCTGTGGATGACGCCAGGCTATTTCGCCGCCGGCATCGCAATCCGGCGCCCGACGGCGGCCGGAACCGGCAGGACGGAGTGCGCCTCTTTCACCCGCTGCAGCGCCGCCATGACCGCCTGCGGAAACGCCGCGACCTTCTTGGCCGTCATGTCGACATGCACGGTCATGGTCTCGCAGGTCGCCGACACCCAGCCTTCCTCGGCGTGCAGCATTTCCTGATAGACGTGAAACCGCTTGGCGTCGAAGCCGATGAGCTGCGCCGAGATCCGTAGCGGCGTGCCGAGATGCACCTCGCGCAGGTAGCGCACATGGCTCTCGACCACCATGGTCGAATGCTTGGTCTCTTTCAGGTAGTCGGGGCCAAGCCCGATCGGCAGGTACAACTCGTCGATCGCCCGGTCGAACAGCACGTTGTAGTAGGCGACGTTGAGGTGGCCGTTATAGTCGATCCAGGCCGGCTCGATGGCCATCACCGAGGACAGAAAAGGCGCCGCTATCGATTGAGGCATCGGGTCTCCTGCAAGGCGAAACGATCCCTATCTATAATAGAGCGCGCGGCACATCCACCCGACAGGCGATTTGGCGACCATGGCGAAAATACCGATCATCGGCGACATTCCGGTTTTAAGAGATTTGCCGGACTGGCTGACCGAAACGCCCAATCTCACCGAACTGGCCAAGGGCTCGACGGTCTGGCTCGCGGTGACAGGCCTGTCGCGCGCCGGCAAGACGGTTTTCATCACCTCGCTGGTGCACAATCTTCTCTCCGCGCTGCATAACCCCAACCGCATGCCGCTGCTGCAGGCCGTCGGCGAGGGGCGGCTGATCGCCGCACAGCTCGAGGCCGCACGCGCACACACGCTGCCGCGCTTCCCCTATGCCGCCAATATCGAGGCCATGGCCGGGACGCCGTCGGTATGGCCGGAACCGACCGCCGACATTTCCGAGATCGGCGTCAATATCCGTTTCGCGCCGACCGGCCTTGTCGGCCAGTTGCTCGGCCCTATCGGCGGCAATGCCGCGACGCTCAAGCTACGCATTGTCGATTATCCCGGCGAGTGGCTGCTCGACCTGCCGCTGTTGTCTCAAAGCTATGCCGAGTGGTCGCGCGGCACGCTGGCGCTATGGAAGCGCGGCCTGCGGGCCGACATCGCCCGCGATTTCTTCTCCTTTGTCGGCGAACACCCGGCTTCGGAGCCTTCCAGCGAAGCCGTCGCCAAGGAGGCGCATGATCTCTATCGCGCGCTGCTCGCCACCGCGCGCGACAAGCATGGCCTGAGCTATTTGCAGCCCGGCCGCTTCGTGCGTCCCGGCACGCTGGCCGATGCGCCTTATCTGTGGTTCGCGCCGCTCGACGTCGCCGAAGGCGTCGATCGCTTCAGCGCCGGCTCGCTGGGTGGCCTGATGCAGGAGCGCTTTGAAGTGTACAAGCGCGAGGTCGTCGAGAAATTCTATGCTGACTATTTCCGCAATTACGGCCGGCAGATCGTGCTGGTCGATGTGCTCGGTGCGCTGCTGGCCGGCCGCGAGGCTTTCGAGGATACGCGGCTCGCCACCGAGGCCATCCTGCAAAGCTTCAAATATGGCCAGCACAATATCCTCACCCGGTTGCTCGGTGCTTCGCGCGTCGAGAGGGTCTTGTTCGCCGCCACCAAGGCCGATCACATTCCCGACCGCCAGCGCGAGCACATGAGCGCGCTGCTGCGCAACATGGCGGCGCTGCCGGTGCTGTCGGCGCGCGGCCGCGACGCCGATATCGACGTGATGTCGATTGCGTCGGTGGCCTCCACCGTCGAGGCGACGCAGCACATGGACGGCCGCGACGTCGAAGTCGTCGTCGGCCGCAAGGTCGGCTCGGCGAAGCAAGCCAAGTTCCTGAGCGGGGAGGTGCCGGTGCGGCCGCCCAAACCCGATCAGTGGGGCACGCCGTTCCTCGATGTGCCGGTGTTCGAGCCGCCGCTGATCGATCCCGCGCCGGTCGACGGCATTCCGCACATCAATCTCGATCTCGCGCTCGATTATCTGATCGGAGACCGGCTGCAATGAGCGATCCCCGCCAGTCGCAGAACAGACCCTTTGTCATCGAGGAGGACGTGCTCGACGCCGCCGCGTCGGCACGGCCCGGCTCGCCCATGGTGTTCGCCACCGAAGAGACCGAGCGCGTGGTGCCGCGCGAGCGCGCCGTTGTCGCGCCGGCTGCTCCGGTGCCGCGTCGCGGCAGCGTCTGGCGCCGCATCGGCCTGTGGGGCATCGGCATCGCCATTGCCGGCTGGCTTGGCATCGACGCGTATCAGTGGATCGCCAACGCATTCACGTCGAGCGCCACGCTCGGCTGGCTGGCGAGCGCGGCGGTCGCGGCCGGTGTCGCCGGCGCGCTGATCATCATCGGCCGCGAGGTGCGCAGCTTCGTGCGGCTCACCAGTGTCGAGGCCATTCACGACAAGCTGCTGACGAAGACCTTGCGCCCCGCCGAGATGCGTCACGCCGTGCGCGAAGTGCTCAGCGTCGTGCCGAAGGATGGCGAGACCAAAGCCGCGATCGAAACCTATCAGCGGCAATTGCAGCAACATCACACGCCGGCGCAGCAGGTCGATCTGCTGTCGCGCACGGTGATGACGCCGCTCGATCGCCGGGCTGAAGCCGTGGTGCGCCGCTCCACCGCGCAGGCGCTCGGCATCACGGCGGTGTCGCCGACGGCGCTCACCGACGTGGTGTTCTTCGTCGCCATGGCGGTGCGCATGGTGCGCGGGGTTGCCGCCGTCTATGGCCACCGGCCGACCGCCGCGGCGACCATTCATCTGCTGCGCCGCCTGGTGGTCGAGGCCGGCCGACTCGGCGTCGTCGACATGGCCAGCATGGGCCTGACCCAGCATCTCGGCGGCGCCATTGCCGAGCGGCTGGCCGCCTCGACGGCGGAATCGCTCTATGCGGGCCAGCGCATGGCGCGGATCGGCCTCGTCACCATGAGCATGTGCCGCCCGGTGCCGTTCGAGCCGGGGCAGATGCCCGGCATGTTCTCCTCGCTCGTTGGTAACCTGTTCAGGAAGAAGGCGACGGGGGAGAAAACGGCCGAAAAGTGACCAGGTTAACCGGGTTCCACAGGGGCTCGTCGCGGGTAGGCACCTCGCCGCCACCGCGCTAATATGACGGGCACATGTTCGACGCTCGGGTTTTGTTCGCCAGAGGGAAGGCTGCCTTGGAGTCTGCGGGACCGACCATCAGTTCGGCCCCGGCCCAACTCGCGCGCATTCTGGCGCAGGCGGCAGTGCCTTTGTCCTGGACAGCTGTCGGTTTCGTTGCCGTCGGCGCGGTCGCCGCGACGGCAGCCTATCTGCCGATGCATCAAGGGCGTTCGGCCGGTGCAAAGACGCCTCCCGAGCAGGCGCGCGCTTCAAATTTCGCCGAGCGATGGCACGACGATTGGGTCCAGGTCGCCGGCCGCATCGGCATGCCTGTGCAGCGAAAGCGGGACGAGAGCTGGATCTGGGCAGCGACGTCGCCTTACGCCACCCGCTTTGCTCGCACTGAGGTGGCGACCACGACGGTTGCGACGCCTCTGCCGTTGCCACGGCCCGATGGTATTTCACAGCAGGCTGTTGCCTCTGCTCCTCCCCCGGTGAGCGAGCCCCGCGTCGCGTCGTTGCCGCCGCAACCGGAGCCGCAAGCCAAACCGTCCGAGCCAGGCATTCTCGATAAACTGTTCGGCGATCCGGACCGCGCGGCAAAGGCCGTGCTGGCGGCGCATCCCAACACGGTGCTGTACGACATCACCAAGCGCGCCGTTTATATGCCCGATGGCACCAAGCTGGAGGCGCATTCCGGCTTCGGTGAGTGGATGGACGATCCCGACTCCATGCACCGCAAGAATGTCGGCGTCACGCCGCCCAATGTCTATGCCGTCAGCTTCCGCGAAAAGCCGTTTCACGGCGTGCGCGCCTTGCGCATGAAGCCGGTCGGGGACGGCAAGATGTACGGCCGCGACGGTATCCTGGCGCATTCGTTCCTGCTGGGGGAGGCGGGCGCGTCGAACGGCTGCATCTCCATCCGCGAGTACGACACGTTCCTCAAGGCCTATGAGGCCGGGCAGTTCACCCAGATCATCGTCATGCGCAGCATTGACGAGCCGGTGCCGCGCCTGCTCGCCAGCGCGCAGTAGCGCTAATCTTTGACGATTGGGTGCGGATCACAAGATTAGCCTGCTGAGCCTATTCGATCGCAAGGATTTCAATTTCCTGCTGACCGGCACCCACAACGTCGCCAACGGCCTTGCCCATCATCTGCCGGGCAATGGGCGAAGCATGCGAGATTGTCCCTGAAGTCGGATCGGCTTCGTCTTCGCCAACAATGCGATACTTTTGCATACGGCCGTCGGCGCGCTGAAAAGTGACCGTCGTGCCGAAGGCGACGACGTCGCTTTCGATTGGAGCTTCGATCACCTGCGCCGAATTCACTCTTTGAGCGAAATAGCGAGCGTCGCGAGAAGGAAGCGCGGACTGTCGCCGGCGCTCGTTCACGTCTTCGATCTTGGCAGCGGCTTCGCAAGCTGCATTCGCTTCCTGCAGCTTCGCTTCCAGATGCCGAAATCCTGCAGCCGTCACCAGGTTTGGATAGGGCGAGATAGGCCGCTCACCGAGGATGGTCTCGGATGCGGCTTCGGCGCTTTCTTCCTTGACGAATGCAACGCTCATTTGTCCTCTTCCATATTCACTCGGAAACTTGGCAATCCAAATCTGACAGCAAAAACGCGGAATTAGCTGAGAATTAGCTTGAGGGGCGGGCTGTGCGGCGAAAAGTAAGAGAAATCAAGCAGTTAAAATAATCCACAGCGTTAACCAATTCTTAACGAAACCGTTTCCCGGACCCTTCGCCCGGCTATCCTCGTTGGCGTCGAGGAGCAGCCATGATGACGACCCGGATGGCGGCAGTCAGAGCCGCATTCAACCAATTCGCCTCCCGCGATTTTTCGGTCGCCAGGACCGCGCTGCGCGTCGGCGCCAAGGGTGCGCTCCTCGTTTTCATGGCCTTGATGATCGCCGGCTACGCCGTTTCGGTGAGCCGGAGCGTGCCGCCGCCGCCGGAGCCGCTGCCCGAGCGTATTTATTCCTGACGCCCCGCGGTCCAGCGGCACCGCATGCTTGACGCCGGCCCTGCGCCCCGACAGGTTGCGTGCTCTTTGCTCGATCAGCCGGGGCCCGCCGTGACCGCCGATACCGCCACCACCAATCCGACACGCTTTGCCGAGGCCATCGCCGAATTGCAGGCGACGTTCGGCAACCGTGTCGTCACCTCGCGCGCGGTCCGCGAGCAGCACGGCAACACCGTGACCTGGATTGCTAACCAGGCGCCGGATGCGGTGGTCTATCCGCAGTCGACCGAGGATGTGCAGCAGACGGTGCGCATCTGCGCCAAACACGGCATGCCCATCATTCCCTTCGGCACCGGCTCCTCGCTCGAGGGCCATGTGAATGCGCCGCAGGGCGGCGTGTCGATCGACTTCCGCGACATGAACCGGCTGGTCGCCGTCCATGCCGAGGATCTCGATTGCGTGGTGCAGCCCGGCATCACGCGCAAGGAGCTGAACGAACAATTGCGCGACAGCGGTCTGTTTTTTCCGATCGATCCCGGCGCCAATGCCTCACTCGGCGGCATGGCGGCGACGCGCGCCTCCGGGACCAATGCGGTGCGTTACGGCACCATGAAGGACAATGTGCTGACCATGAAGGTCGTGCTGGCGAACGGTGAGGTGATCGACACCGCACGCCGCGCCAAGAAGACCTCGGCCGGCTACGATCTCACGCGTCTCATGGTCGGCTCGGAAGGTACGCTCGGCATTATCACCGAGTTGACGCTCAAGCTCGCCGGCATTCCCGAAGCCATCGCCGGCGGCCGCTGCCCGTTCCCGTCGGTCGAGGCCGCCTGCAACGCCACCATCATGACCATCCAGTCCGGCATTCCGGTGGCTCGCATCGAGCTGCTCGACGCGCTTCAGGTGAAGGCGCTCAACATGGCGTCGAAGACCGGCCTGCCGGAAACCACATTGCTGCTGATGGAATTCCACGGCAGCGAAGCCTCTGTCGCCGAGCAGTCCGAACGTTTCGGCGAGATCGCGGCCGAGTTCGGCGGCGGTCCCTTCGTGTGGACCGCGCAGGCGGAGGAGCGCACCAAATTGTGGGAGGCGCGGCACAATGCCGCCTTCGCCAATTTCCAGCTCCGGCCCGGCGCGGCGATGATCGCCACCGACGTGTGCGTGCCGATCTCTCGTCTGGCCGATTGCGTGACCCAAACGCAGGTCGACCTCACGGAAAACAATATGGTCGCGCCGATCGTCGGTCATGTCGGCGACGGCAATTTCCACCTCACTTTGCTGGTGGACATGGCCAACCCCGAGGAAGTCAAGCGCGCCAAGGCGATTTCCGATCGGCTGGTCAGACGCGCCTTGGCCATGGACGGAACCTCGACCGGCGAGCACGGTGTCGGCCAGGGCAAGACCAAGTACATGGAAGCGGAACATGGCGCCGCCGGCGTCGAGGTGATGCGGGCGATCAAGCGCGCGCTCGACCCGCTGAACATCCTCAACCCTGGCAAGATGATTCCGGCCTAGTGGCTTGTCCCGGGCGCGGTGCGGCACGCCTTCGTGCCATGCCGCAGACCCGGGACCGCCACAAATGCAGTGTTTGCAACGGTCCCGGATCAGCGTCGTAGCACGCGCTGCGCTCGCGCCGCGCCGCGTCCGGGACAAGCAGCCCCGACATAGATTTGCCAACGGAAACCGCGAATAATCGCCTATATTCGGTGAGGGTGCGCCGGCCGGGGGGCCGCGGCGTGCCGCGGGAGTCGGCGTGCAGACAACATTACTCAGCATAGCGGTCGCGATCATCCTGGCGCTGGTGGCGGCGCTCGTCGGACCGCTGCTGATCGACTGGAACGGCTATCGCCCGGTTTTCGAGGCGCAGGCGAGCCGGGTCATGGGCACCGAGGTGCGCGTCGCCGGGCCGATCGATCTGCGTCTGCTGCCCTCGCCGCGGCTGACCCTCAACGACATCCAGGTGGGGGCCAGCCCCTCCGTCGCCCAGGCCAAGCCCCAGCCGGAAGGCGCCTCGGTGAAGGCGCGCTCGCTCGGCGTTGAATTCGCGCTGGGGCCGCTGCTGCGCGGCGAATGGCGGGCCACGGAATTCACCGTCAGCGGCCCCGAGGTCCGTCTGGTCACCGATGCCAATGGTCAGGTGAGCACGCCCGGCATCGCTTTCGCCTTCAATGCCGGCGATCTCGCCATCGAAAAGCTGAGCATCGAGGACGGCAAATTCAGCGTTGTCGATCCTGACGGCAGCGCCGTAACGCTCGACCGCGTCTGGTTCAACGGCGATGCGCGTTCGCTGATCGGTCCGCTGAAAGGCGAGGGGGCAGCCAGGATTGATAACGAGCTCTATCCGTTTCGCCTCTCGACCGGTCGCTATGGCGAGGACGACACGCTCAAGCTCAAGATCAATGTTGATCCGGTCAATCGTCCCCTGAGCATCGAGACCGACGGCGTCCTGTCGCTGAAGGATGCGCCGCAGTTCGAGGGGACGCTCAAACTCGCCAAGCCGGTCGGCGTCGCGCAGAAGAGCGGCGGCCGCCTGACCCAGCCGTGGCGCATCACCGCCAAGCTCAAGGCCAACGCGCAATCGGCGCTGATGGAGCAGGTCGAGTATCTTTACGGTTCGGACGAGCAGGGCGTGAAGCTCACCGGTGTCGCCGATTTCAAGTTCGGCAAGGAGCCGCGCTTCGACGGCGTGCTGTCGGGTCGGCAGGTCGATCTGGATCGCGTGCTCGCCAGCGAAGGCGGGGTGCGTCCGCCACCGGCTGCGGCGATCCGCGAATTGATCGAGCTCGGCAGCGGCGCCTTCGCGCCAACCTTCCCGATCGCCGTCGGTATCGGCATCGATCAGGTGACGCTCGGCGGCAGCGCGGTGCAGAACCTGCGCGGCGACATTGTCAGCGATGCGCGCGGCTGGAATCTCGATCGTTTTGAATTTCGCGCGCCGGGCTATTCGCGCGTGCGCCTGTCCGGCCATCTGGCCGTCAGCAATGATGGCGTCGCGTTCAGCGGCCCGGCTGAGATCGACGCCAACGATCCCCGGATGCTGGCCGCCTGGCTTGAAGGCCAGGCCGACAAGGTCAAGCCGCTGGCGCCGATCGACGTTGCCCCGATCAGCATTCGCGGCGATGTCACGCTTGGCAGCGAAAAGATCGCCATCGAAAATTTGAAAGCCGAGTTCGACCGCAAGGTCGTCGCGGGCCGCTTCGCTTATGTGTTCGCGACGCAGAAGGCGCCGGCGCGGCTCGATGCCGCGCTCAACGCGCCTGAACTTGATCTCGACGCCACGCTCGGCTTCGGCATGGCGCTGATGTCCGGCTCGTCGCTGGAGCGGCCGCGCAACATGGCGATTGCCATCGACATCGGCCGCGCCACGGTGGGCGGCTTCACGGCCAGCAATGCCAGCGCGCGGCTCAAGGTGGATGGCAACGGCCTGCAGGTCGACAAGCTCGCCGTCACCGATCTCGGCGGCGCGGCGTTCTCGGCGAGCGGCCGCATCGATACCAGCGGCGCGACGCCGCTCGGCAGCATCAATGTCGATCTCAACGCGCCGGAGATGGAGCCGGTGCTCGCGGTGCTGCAGCGCTTTGCGCCGGGCACCGTCGCCATGCTGAGCGACAATGTGCCGACGATTTCGCCGGCCAATCTGCAGGCAAGGCTGACGATCGACGGTACCGCGCCGAAGGCCATCGCGCGTCTCGCCGTCGGCGGCCGGCTCGGCCGTCTGCGTGTCGCCCTCAATGCGCAGGGCAATGCCGACGCTGACGTGCTCAGCCGCGGCGATCTCAAGATCGACGGCAAGCTCGACTCCGAAGATGGCCGCGCGCTGATGACGGTGCTGGGTCTGGGCCGGTCATTGGCCATCGAGCCGGGAGCGGCCTCGCTCACTGTTGCGCTGAACGGCCCGGCCAATGGCGATCTGCGCACCGAGTTGCGGCTGGTCGCCAAGGGGCTCGAGGCGAAAGCGGACGGGACCGCGCAGCCTTTCGCCGCAACGCCGTCGGCGTCGCTCAAGGCGATGGTTACGCGCGCCAATGCTGCGCCGCTGCGCGGGCCGGCGCGCGACGATGCGGTGTTGCCTGTGACCTTCGACGGACGGCTCGCGCTGAAGGGCGGCGATATTTCCATTACCGACATCAACGCCAGCGTCGGCGGCAGCCGCGTGCGTGGCAAACTGGCGCTGGGGCCGGGCGCGCCGCGCCAGGTCTCCGGCGAGATCGAAGCGGACACAGTCGACGCCGGCGGTTTGCTGGCCGCGGCGATCGGCATGCCGGGCGCGGCGGCCGGGCCGGGCAAACTGTGGATGTGGTCGACCGAACCGTTCGGCGACGGCGTATTCGGCAACCGTGCGGGCGCCGTGACGTTCAAGGCGCGGCGGCTCGATGTGACGCGGCAGATTGCGGTGCGGGAATTCCGCGCGATGCTGCGGATGGCCGATCGTCAATTCAGCATCGACGAGATGAGCGGCGATATCGGGGGCGGCGAACTCGGTGGCTCGTTGACGTGGCGCGACACCGATCTCGGGTTGGCGACAAACATGGTGCTCTCCGTCAAACGGGCTGAGGCGACCACCTTGCTGCCGGCCGGCGCGCGACCGCCGGTCACCGGCAAGCTCGATCTGACAGCCGAAGTGAGTGGCTCCGGCATGAGTCCGATCGCACTGATCGGTTCGCTGCAGGGCGGCGGCACGGCGACCTTGACTGGCGGTCAACTCGCGGGGCTCAATCCCCAGAGTTTCGACACCGTCACGCGCGCGGTCGATCAGGGCGTCGTCGTCGACACCAAGCGCATTGCAGGCATCGTCGAAGGCGCGCTCGATAGCGGCCAACTCGCGGTGTCGCGCGCCGAACTCGCCTACACGATCAATGCCGGACAGCTCAGGCTCACCAAAGCCGCGGTCGACAGCCGCGACGCCGATCTCGGTGTCACCGGTCAGGTCGATTTCAGCGACGGCACAGTGGAGGCGCGTATTGTGTTGTCCGGCTCGGACAAAGCCGCCGGCGCACGCCCGAACATCTTCGTCGCGGTGCGTGGCCCGATTGCCGAAACGGCGCGCAGCGTCGATGTCTCCGCATTGACCGGCTGGCTGACATTGCGTGCGGTCGAGCATCAGGCGCAGCGCCTGAAGGCCCTCGAAGCGGCGCAGCCCAAACCCGCACCGCCGCCGCCACAGTCCGAACCGGCCGGGCCGGCCACAAATGCCCCGCAGCCGCCATCGGCCGCGGCGGCCGATGAGACATCGACGAACAGCGTCCCGCCGTCGCGGGCGCCGCCCGCACGGCCGGCGCCGGAAACGCAAATGGCGCCGGCATTGCCAGCGCCACTCGATATTCGTCCCACGCCGCGGCCAGCGGGCGTCGCTCGCCCAACCGCGCCGGCGTTCAGCCCACCAAACTGACGCCCTGCGGCATGCCTTCTTGCGCCGGCTCGGACAATTTGCCCGGATCGGTGCCCTGGGCACGATAGTAGTCGAGCACGAAAAGCCGGATGGCCGACGACAGATTGCCGTGGCGGCGGCCGGTGTCGATCGAGGCGACCAGGTCCGACAGCGTCATCTGACGCATCACGGCGATCTCCTTGAGACCTTGCCAGAACGCATCCTCAAGACTGACGCTGGTCTTGTGCCCGGCAATGACGATCGAACGCTTGACGACCGGAGAGTTCATGGACGTTCTCCCGTGATGATCTTGTGCCCATCGAGGCTGCGGCTTTGTTGTTCGCGTCGCGCTTCGTCGAGGGTGCGCTGCTGCTTTGGGCGGCCGTGGGCAAGACGTTGGGCCTGCGCCTGCTGCTCGTCGAGTTGACGCTTGGCTCGTTTGCGCGCGACGCGAAGATTTACGATGTCCGTCATTCGAGCATTCACTTTCCCGACCGTGGCGCGGAACTTTTGTCCGCAGTCTCGCCAGACAATATTGAGCGGAACACGGCTTCTTCTGGGTACTTTGAGGAAGACTGTGGCGAAATTTCAATACACGGTTGGTTGAAGATAATAATTCCAAGGCAATCGCGCCGCGAATAACTTGCGGTGCGGACGGTATAAACATTTAATTACGTGAGGTGATTTAAATATACCTCTGATTTGGCCCGATGAATATTTTAAATCTTCAAATAGAGCCGACGATTTTCCGGCAAAGGATTGAACCTGGGACAATATAAAAAACGATACTCGTCAGTAGAATAGTATCTGGATACGTAACGATGACACATTAGACAAATTCAAAGCTGCGAATATAGCCTTAAGCAATAGCGGGCCGGCTGCGGAAGCCGACGAAACACTGTCGAATTTGGCTGGCGGACTTGTCAGAAAGCCTTCAGCGGACTTCAGAACCGGCCGGTCATTCCAGACCCGGCCGCGTCATCTTTTCGGGCTGGACGATACGGTCGAAGTCGGCGCCTGACACGAAGCCGAGCCGGACGGCCTCGTCGCGCAGCGTCGTCCCATTGGCGTGCGCCGTCTTGGCGACCGTGGTCGCCTTGTCGTAGCCGATGTGCGGCGCCAGCGCCGTCACCAGCATCAGCGAGCGCTGCATCAGTTCGGTGATGCGCGCGACATTGGCCGTGATGCCGACAATGCAGTTCGTCGTGAAGGAATTGGCCGCGTCGCCGAGCAGCCTGATCGACTGCAGCATCGCATTGGCCATGACTGGATTATAGACGTTGAGCTCGAAGTGGCCCTGGCTTCCGGCCACCGTGATCGTCGTCTGATTGCCGAACACCTGGCAGCACACCATGGTCAGCGCTTCCGACTGCGTCGGGTTGACCTTGCCCGGCATGATCGACGAGCCGGCCTCGTTGCTCGGCAGATTGAGTTCGCCAAGGCCCGAGCGCGGCCCGGAGCCGAGCAGGCGGATGTCGTTGGCAATCTTGAACAGCGCCGTCGCGGCGGCGTTGATGGCGCCGTGCGCGAACACATAAGCGTCGTGCGCCGCCATGTGCTCGAACTTGTTGTCGGCCGAGACGAAGGGCAGGCCGGTTTGCTTGGCGATGCGTTCGGCGAACTTCGCCGCGAAATCCGGATGCGCGTTGAGGCCGGTGCCGACGGCGGTGCCGCCTTGCGCCAGCGGCATCAGATCGCGCTGCGCGTCCTTCAGCCGAACGAGCGCTGACTTCACCTGCGCCGCATAGCCGGAGAACTCCTGGCCCAATGTAATGGGCGTCGCATCCATGGTGTGGGTACGGCCGATCTTGACGATATCGGCGAATTCCTTCGCCTTGGCATCGAGCGCCTGCTGCATGGCGGTGAGCGCCGGCATCAGATGATGTTCGATCCGCATCGCCGCCGCGATATGCATCGCGGTCGGATAGCTGTCGTTCGACGACTGCCCCATGTTGACATGGTCGTTGGGATGAACCGGCTTCTTCGAACCGAGGCTGCCGCCGAGCGCCACATTGGCGATGTTGGCGATCACCTCGTTGACGTTCATGTTGGTCTGCGTGCCGGAGCCGGTTTGCCAAACCACCAGCGGAAAATGCTCGTCGAGCTTGCCGTCGGCGACGTCCTGCGCGGCCTTGGCGATGGCGTCGGCGTATTTCGGCTCGAGCAGGCCGAGGTCGCGATTGACCTCCGCCGCGGCGCGTTTCACCAGGCCGAGCGCGTGGATGATCTCGATCGGCATCCGCTCGGCACCGATGCGGAAGTTGCGCAGCGAGCGCTCGGTCTGCGCCCCCCAGAGCTTGTCGGCGGGAATGTCGAGCGCGCCGAAGGAATCGGTCTCGCTGCGGGTCTTTGCGGGATCGGATGCGTTGGCCATGCGAAACACCTAAGGCGGATGAGCGCCGGGGCAAGCCTCGCGCGGCGTGAAAGTTCGGCGCTGCCGGCTATTTCTTGCGGAAACGGTCGAGGCGAACCACTTCGCCGCCGCCCGGGGGCTTGTCGGGCTTGGGTTCTTCCGGCTCGCCGGCGGCAGCCGGCGCGAGCGGGGTCACGGCCGGCGTTACGGGAACCGACGGCTGCGCCGGTTTGGGTGCAGCGGCATCGGTTTTGGGCACAGCCTTCGGCGCGCTCTTGGCGGCGGTTGCGCCCTCGGCGCCTGGCGCCTGTTCGTCGGCGACCTCCTCGAACTGAAGGCCGAACTGCACCGAGGGATCGAAGAAGCCGGTCACCGCGGCGAAGGGGATGTAGAGCTTCTCCGGAATGCCGCCGAACGACATGCCGACCTCGAAACCGGCGTCGGTCACCGCCAGATCCCAGAACTGATGCTGGAGAATGATGGTCATGTCCTCCGGATACTGCGCGCGCAGCCGGTCGGACAGGCGCACGCCCTCGGCCTGGGTCTCGAACGAGATGTAGAAGTGATGGTCGCCCGGTAGCCCCTTTTTCGCCGCGTCGGCGAGCACGGCCCGCACCACGCCGCGCAGGGCCTGCTGGGTCAGAAGGTCGTAGCGGATGTGGTCGGCCATGAAAGTCCCGGGACGAAGGCTTGAAGGCGTGGGCTTGAAGGTGTGGGCTTGAAAGAGTCGCCGCCATGCTAGCGCAATTGGCGCGGCAGCGGGAGCGCCGCGGTATCGCATTGGCGTGATTATTGATTTTCGCGGAGAGGCAGGTCGCCCGCCACAGGAGAAAGTGGAGGCTTCTGTTGCCAGGTGCCTCCGAACCCCGCCTAACGGAGCTTATCCCGTTAGGACTTGTAGGCTTGGTTTTTCAGGACCGCTTAGGCGGCCTGAGCAACCGGAGCATAGTTGTCGTTGGCAACTATGGAATTGGCCCGATATCGGCGGAACCATGCCGAGCGAAAGATCGCCTTTTACGCCCTCGTCGATCCTAGTTCGCCCCCGCCGAAACCCGGTCCCGCCGGGCTTTGGTGGAGGCGCCGGGTACTGCCCCCGGGTCCGAAAGGTTTATTGTGACGTCCGTTTATCGCCATAGACCGGGTTGCCCCGGCACCCACCAATATAAGGCGGTTCGCGGCCGGGGGTAAGGGCCAAACCGGCGCGCTTTGCTAGAAATGGCCAAAAATCACACCTTTAAGTGGTTCCGGGCGGCCAGGAAGGACGCTTTCCGGCAAATCCGGCTAACGTCCCGTCAACCAAGGATGGGGAACTGAGCCATTTATTCAGGCCCATAAAATTCGCATTAACGTCGACCGTTGAGGGTGGCCCGCATCAGAAAGGGCCGCCATGAGCAGAATGCTCAACCAATTCGTTCGCCGTCTCCGGGCATTTGCCGCCGATCGTCGCGGCAATCTGGCCATCACGTTCGCCCTGGCCTCGGTGCCGGTGGTTGTCTCGGTCGGTGCCGCCGTCGACTACAGCCTGGCCAATCGCGCCAAGGCAACGCTCGATGCCTATGCCGACGCCGCGGCGTTGTCGGTTGTCAATACCAGGGCCATGTCGCTGACCGAATCGCAGGCCCAGGATTCGGCCGTTGCGTTTTTCAAAGCGCAGGCCGCCACGCTCAGCCGCGGGTCGGTCGGCACCGTTACCGCAAAGGTCACCGACACCACGAGCGGACGGGCAGCCGTTCTGGACTATACGGCGAGTGTCGAGACGACTTTGGCGAATGTCGCCGGCATCGCCAGGATCGATATCGGCGGCAAGGCGACGGCCAATTCGGCGCTGCCGGTCTACATGGATTTCTACATGCTGCTCGACAACACGCCGTCGATGGGCGTGGCCGCCACGCCGGCGGATATGACGCGCATGATGAACAACACGTCGGACAAGTGCGCGTTCGCCTGCCACCAGAAAGACGCCGCGCCGAACGATTACTACGGCCTGGCCAAGAAGATCGGCGTCACCATGCGCATCGACGTCGTGCGCAGCGCCACGCAGCAATTGATGGATACGGCGAGTTCGAGCCAGATCGTGCAGAACCAGTTTCGCGCCGCGGTCTATACCTTCGGCGCGGCGGCCGAGAACATGGGCCTGACGAAGGTCTCGTCGCTGTCGTCGAATCTGTCGACCGTGAAGGCGCAGGCGAACGCAGTCGATCTGATGTCCATTCCCTATCAGAATTATCAGAGCGATACCCAGACCAACTTCGACAAGATCTTCACCAGTCTGAACGCCGAGATTCCCGGATCGGGCGACGGCAGCAAGTCGAGTTCGCCGCAGAAGTTCGTGTTCTTCGTGTCGGACGGCGTGCAGGACGCCGCCAATGTGAGCTGCATCAAGCCGACCGTGCAGGGGCAGGACCCCGTGACGGGAACCAAGTACACGCGTTGCATGTCACCGCTGAATACGAAGTTCTGCGATACGCTGAAGAACCGTGGCGTCAAGATTGCGGTGCTCTACACCACCTATCTCGCCCTGCCGACGAACGGCTGGTACATGAGCTGGATCGATCCGTTCAACAAGGGACCGTATGGCCCTTCGCCGAACAGCGAAGTCGCGAAAAGCATGCAGGCTTGCGCGACGCCGGGCTATTACTTCGAAGTCAGCCCGACCGACGGCATTGCCGATGCCATGAACGCGCTGTTCCTGAAGGCGTCGCAGTCGGCGCGCATCAGCAAGTAGAAGCAGGAGCCGCGGGCCGCCGCGCAATGCGACGGCCGCCTGGGTCGGTTCAGGCCGCGGCCTGAACGCGGCCGCGCTCGAGCGAGGCGATCGCTTCGTCGACCGTCTGCACATCGCCGAAGATCGAGTAGAACAGGCACAGCGACGCCGCGTGGACGTCGTCGGTATAGGTCGCGAGCGCGTCCGACACCATGGTGGTCTTGAAGTTCAGCATCATGGCGTCACGCGCCGAGCTTTCGCAGCAGACATTTGTCGCGGTGCCGCCGATCAGCACGGTGTCGATGCCGCGGGCGCGCAGGTGGCTCTCGATGTCGGACGAGCCCTGAATGAAGGCGCTGAAGCGCTTCTTGACGATCTGGGCGTCTTCCGGCTTCGCCTCGAGTTCGCCCCACAGTTTGTGCCCCTCATGCGCGGTGTCCATGGTCGCATAGCGGGTGTCGCGGCGGTCCGGCGTCATGAGGTGATCGTGGAACACCGACCATGACTCGCGCGTGTCATTGGTGGCGTTCTTGATCCAGACCACATGGCCGCCCATGGCGCGCAGCGCCGCGGCCAGTTTGTTCACGGCCGGAACGATCTTGCGCGCCGGCGGCACTTCGCCCTGGAAGCCGGGCTTCATGAAATAGTTCTGCATGTCGATGACGACGAGCGCGGTCTTTGCCGGATCCATCACGTCGAACGGATGCGCGCGGCCGGTCCGTTTGGTGACGCCTTCGATCAAGTCGGACGGCAGCGAGAACTCGTGCATGGTCAGCTCCTGTCAATGTCATGCCGCGGCAGAACGGTACGCGTCAATTCAAGCACGTTCTGTGCCATTGATGAAAGATGATGCAGAGGCGCGTGGCGTCGCAGGTGCTGCGCGGTTCCGCCCTCGCGCTGCGCAGATGTCCTAGAACGCAGACGCATGACGGCCGTTGGGCGTGCCGCATGCTTGTGCGTCGCAGGGCGCATGCTGCACACGAAGTGCGCCCACAGGTGCGCGATGTGCCGCGATTTGCAGCGCGCGTGCCCGGCGCGCTGCGCAGGGAGCGCGGCGGATAGCAAATGGCCCGGTTGTTGCATTTCATTCGTCAGCAAGAAGGAGCCATGACGATGATCGCAATTCCCACGACGTTCCGCGCGCTGGCGCTCGCCGGTGTTATCGCAACTGCGGCGTTCGGCACGATGCCCGCCGCAACCGCCGCCGATCTCGTCAAGCTGAAGATGGCTGAGGTCGTGCGCTCGCAGTTCTACATCCCGATGTACGTCGCGCTCGGCAAGGGCTTCGTGAAGGAAGAGGGGCTCGAGGTCGAACTGGTCACCACAAATGGCGGCGACCGCGCCGGCGCGCTGGTGCTGTCGGGCCAGGCCGATTTCGGTCTCGCCGGCCCCGAAGTGCCGATCTACATCTACAACGGCGAGTCCGCCGACAAGACTTTGATCTTTTCGGCGCTGACCGCGACCGACGGGCTGTTCATCGGCTCGCGCGAGAAGATCGAGAATTTCAAATGGTCCATGATGGAAGGCAAGAAGATCATGGGCTGGCGGCCGGGTTCGACGCCGGAGCTGTATCTTGAATATGTGCTCAAGAAGAACGGCGTCAGCGCCGACACGATCAAGAGCATCATCACCAATATCGGCCCTGCCGCGCGCGACGGCGCCTGGCTGTCCGGCGCCGCCGATTTTGCCATCTTCAACGAGCCGAACCTGACCAAGATGGAGCAGGCCGGCAAGGTGCACTTCGTTGCCTCGGTCGGCAAGGAAGTCGGCCGCGCCGACTACACTCTGTTCTTCGCCAAGAAGAGCTGGCTCGACAAGAATGCCGACGCCGCGCAGAAGTGGACCAACGCGATGGCCAAGGGCATCGCCTGGACCAAGACCGCGAGCGCCGCCGACATCGCCGACGCCATCGCGCCGTTCTTCCCGGGCGTGACCAAGGAAGAGAACATGACGGTGGTGAACCGCTATCGCACCGTCGGCGTGCAGATCTGGAGCGACAGCGTCATTCCCGACGCCGGCGGCCTCGCCAAGGCGCAGGAGATCATGGTCGATGGCGGTGTGCTGCCTGCCGACAAGAAGGTGCCGGTCGACAAGCTTGTCGTGTCGACCTTCGCCGACAAGGCGGCCAAATCGATGCCGAGCCAGTAACGCGACGCGCCGGGAGAGACGCCCATGCTGCGCAATACGCCGGTCCCCGCCGTCGAAATCCGCGACGTGACGCTGAACTACTTCACGCCCGAACGCGAGACTTTGGCGCTGTCCAACGTCTCGCTCGACGTCGCCAAGGGCGAGTTCATCGCCCTGGTCGGCTCGTCGGGCTGCGGCAAGAGCACATTGCTGACGCTGGTGTCCGGCCTGATGCCGGCCTCGCGCGGCAGCATCAAGGTCGACGGCCTCGAGGTGACGGCGCCGTCGCCGCGCGTCGGCTTCATGTTCCAGAAGGACACGCTGCTCGACTGGCGCAGCATCGTCGACAACGTCATGCTCGGCGCCGAACTGCTCGGCCTCGACCGCCGCCGCGCCCGCCAGCGCGCCGAAACGCTGCTGACGCGCTACGGCCTCGGCGACTTCATGCACAGCCTGCCGCACCAGTTGTCCGGCGGCATGCGCCAGCGCGCTGCGCTCGCCCGCACGCTCTGCTGCGAGCCGGACCTCTTGCTGCTCGACGAGCCGTTCTCCGCGCTCGATTACCAGACGCGGCTGGCGCTTTCTGACGAGATCGCCGCCATTCTGCAGGCCGAAGGCAAGACCGTCATCCTGGTCACGCACGACATCGGCGAAGCCATCAGCATGGCCGACCGCGTCATCGTCATGAGCCGGCGGCCGGGCCGCATCAAGAGCGAGCACCACATCTCGTTTCCTTCTTTCGGCGACAAGCGGCCGACGCCGTTCGAGGCGCGCAAGTGCCCCGAATTCGCGCAGTACTTCCAGACCATCTGGGACGAACTCGATCTGCATGAGGTCCATTGATGAGCAGCGAAGCGATGGCCGACACCAAGATCGCCGCGAAAACCGCGGCGTCCAGCGGCCGCAGCGCCGCCTATGAGGCCTATCTGCGCGGCCTGCGCTGGCGGGCCTGGTCGATCAGCCTGTGGCAGATCGGTCTGATCGCGGCCTTTCTCGTGCTCTGGGAAGTGGCGCCGCGCGCCGGCTGGATCAATCCGATGCTGACCAGCTATCCCTCGGCGGTGGCGCGCACCTTCATGGCGGGCGCGAGCGACGGCTCGCTGCTGATGCACACCTGGGTGACCTTGTTCGAAACCATTGTCGGCTTCGCCGGCGGCATGTTTCTCGGCCTCCTGTGCGCCATCGCGCTGTGGTGGTCGGATTATCTCTACCGCGTGCTCGATCCGTTCATCGTCGTGCTCAACGCCATCCCGAAGATCGCGCTGGTGCCGATCTTCTATATCTGGCTGGGCGATGCCGCCTCGATCTATGCGATGGCGATTGCCGTGAGTGTCTTCGTCACCGTGCTGATGCTGTTCACCGGCTTCAAGGCCATCGATCCGGACAAGGTGAAGCTGGCGCGGCTGTTCGGCGCCTCGAAGCGGCAAATCCTCGACAAGATCGTGCTGCCCGGCAGCGTGCCGACCATCATCTCGGCGCTGAAGGTGAATGTCGGGCTGGCGCTGGTCGGCGTCGTGGTCGGTGAATTTCAGGCGGCCAAGGCCGGCCTCGGCTATCTGATCACCTATGGCAGCCAGATCTTCCAGATGAATCTGGTGATGACCGCCATCGTTGTCCTGGCGGCGATCTCCACGGCGCTGTTCGTCATCATCCAGGCGATCGAGGTGACGGTGCTGCGCCGCCACGGTGTGTCGCGCTGAGCAACCTGTCATGCCCCGCGAAAGCGGGGCATCCGGTAGATGATTGAAAAGCTTGTGCGTACTGGATCGCCCGCTTTCGCGGGCGATGACAGGGAAATCAGTCGCGCGCCGCGTAACCCTTCACCGCGGCGCCAAACGCGTCGAACAGCGCGCGGTTGACCGGGTTGGTCTGCGGATCGTACTCGGCGTGCCACTGCACGCCGAGCGCGAAGCCTTCCGCGCCATCGACATGGATCGCCTCGATGGTGCCGTCGTCGGCGAGGCCTTCGACCACGATGCGCTTGCCGGGCTCGAGAATGCCCTGGCCGTGCAGCGAGTTCACGCGGATGGTGTCGGCGCCGAAGATGCCGGCGAATACGCCGCCCGAGGTCAGATGCACGGCATGGCGGTCACCATAGACCACGGCCTGGTCGGGATGGATTTCGCCGTTCTCCAGCCGCGGCATGCGGTGATTGATACGGCCGGGCAGTTCGCGGATTTCCGGATGCAGCGTCGAGCCGAAGGCCACCGCCATCTCCTGGAAGCCGCGGCAGATGCCGAGCAACGGCACGCCGCGCGCGACGCAGGCGTTCACCAGATCGAGCGCCAGCGCATCACGCGGCTCGTCATAGGGCTCGTAGCTCAGATGCGGCTCGACGCCGAAGCGGGTCGGATGGACATTGGCGCGGCCGCCGGTCAGCACGATGCCATCGACAACGTCGAGCAAAGCATCGACCTCGGTGATCTCCGGTGAGCCGGCGAACATCAGGGGCAGGGCGCCGACCACGTCATGCACGGCGCGCAGGTTGCGCTCACCCACGCGTTGCGCCGGAAAACGGTTTTCGGCCAGATGCATGTTGCCGATGATGCCGACGACGGGCCGCTTCATGGAGAGGTTCTTCGGGGATTGATCAAGCCGAGATACCTATAGCACCTATTTGCGCAGGTCGGCGAAGGCCTCGTCGATGCGGTCGAGGGCCTGATTGAGCAGCGGGCGCGGCGTCGCGAAGTTGAAGCGCAGCCAGCTCTCGCCGCCGGGGCCGAATTGCGGGCCGGGCGAGGCAAAGATGCGCGCGCGTTTGGCGACGCGGTCCGCGACATCGTCGGCGGAAAGGCCGGTGCCGGCGAAGTCGATCCAGGAGAGATAAGTCGAGTCGAGCTTCATGGCGCGGGCGCCGGGCGCCGCCTTCTCGATGCGGGCGTGCAGCAGGTCGCGGTTGGCTTCGAGATAGGGCAGCAAAGCGTCGAGCCACGCGTCGCCGGTGCGCCAGGCGGCCTCGGTCGCGATCATGCCGAAGCTGGCGAGCGAATTGAGGTTGGCCGCGGCGATCCGCGCTTCGATCTTCTTGCGCAGCGCCGGGTTCGAGGTCACCAGCGCGCCCATATGCGCGCCGGCGAGGTTGAAGGTCTTGGTGGCGGCGAAGCACGACACGATCCGGTCGGCGATCTCCGGCGCGGCATTGAGCGTCGGCGTGTGCGTGGCGTGGCTGAAGATCAGGTCGCAATGGATCTCGTCGGAAGCGAGGATGAGATTGTGCTCGGCGCAGAAGTGGGCGAGGCCCCGCAATTCATCGGCCGTCCACACCGTGCCGCCCGGATTGTGTGGGCTGCACAGGAACACGATCTTGGTGCGCGGGGTGATCAGCTTGCGCAGCGCCTCGAGGTCCATGACATAGCGGCCCTGCTGGTTGACGAGCTGGGCGTCGAGAATGCGGCGGTCGTTGGCGACAATGACCCTGCGGAAGGCGTGATAGGCCGGCGGGAACAGCACGATCTCGTCGTCCGGTTCGCTGACGGCCTGGATGAGCATGCCGAGACCCGCGACGATGCCCGGCACCGGCGTGACCCAGGCCGGATCGATGGTGAGCTTGTGGCGGCGCTTGAGCCAGGCGGCCAGCGCCTCGGCCCAACTGCCGGTGTCGGCATAATAGCCATGCACGCCGCGGTTCACCTCCGCCGTCAGCGCCTCGGTGACGCCGGGCGGGGCCGCGAAGTCCATATCCGCCACCCACATGGCAATCGCATCCGGCGCGGTGATGCCGGACAGCTTGGCCATGTTGTCCCATTTGCTCGAATGCGTGCCGCGGCGGTCGATGATGCGGTCGAAATCAAACATGGGACGAACGGCTCCTGAGGGCGTCGGATGGGCCTCCTTGATGATCTTCGGAGCGGGCCGGGTCAAGGTCGTGTTTCGCGCCGGCGGTGAGGAAGGAAAAGCAGGGCCGTCCGTTGTGTGGACGCGCAAGCATTGCATTTGGCTGGCGGTTCGTCTGTGCTAGAGGCGGACTGACGAATACAAGATTGGTGGAGGCCAAGGATGGCGGAGGACGCGAAATCCTCTCCCGCGAGCGGGGGCAATTTTCCATTGCGGATTCGCGGGCCTCGCGAATTTTACGGCGGGCTGGCGCTGGTCGCGCTGGCGGTCTTCGCGCTATGGGCGAGCAGCGACCTCGCCGGCATGCGCGGCTTTTCCTTCGGCCCCGGCACCACGCCGCGTCTGTTCGCCTGGCTGCTGATTGCGGTCGGCGGCGGCATCGCCATCTCCGGCCTGTTCGTCGATGGCCCGCCGCTCGAGACCTATGCGCTGCGCGGCCCAGCTCTCGTCGTATGCGCCATTGTCGTCTTTGCCGTCACCATCCGCGGCTTCCGTTTCTCGTTCTTCGGCTTCCCGGTGCGGATTCCGGAACTCGGGCTGATCGTCGCGACCTTCCTCGCCTACATGATCTCGGTCCTTGCCGGACGCGAGATAAGGTGGCTGGAAAGCCTGATCGCCGGCGCGGTCATGACCGCGTTCTGCGTGGTGCTGTTCCGCTATTTGCTGCAGCTGCCTTTCCCGCTCTGGCCTGCTTTCTTCTAGGACAAGCCCGCAATGTCCGATCTTCTTTCCAATCTGTGGCTTGGCTTTTCGATTGCCGGCCATCCCATCAATCTCGGCTTCTGTCTTCTCGGCGCGCTGGTCGGCACGCTTGTCGGCGTCTTGCCGGGCGTCGGCACGGTCGCGACCATCGCCATGTTGCTGCCGATCACCTTCGGCCTCGATCCGGTCGGCGCGCTCATCATGCTGGCCGGCATCTATTACGGCGCCCAGTACGGCGGCTCGACGACGTCGATCCTTGTCAATATTCCCGGCGAGGCGACCTCGGTCGTCACCTGCCTTGACGGCCACGAGATGGCCAAGCAGGGCCGCGCCGGCGCGGCGCTGGCCATTGCCGCCATCGGCTCGTTCTTCGCCGGCTGCGTCGCCACCGTGCTGGTTGCCGCGCTCGGCCAGCCGCTGACCAGGGTCGCGCTCGAGTTCGGCCCGGCCGAATATTTCTCGCTGATGCTGCTCGGCCTCATCTTCGCGGTGGTGCTGGCCAAGGGCTCGGTCGTGAAGTCGATCGCCATGGTGCTGGCGGGCCTGCTGTTGTCGACCGTCGGCTCCGATCTCGACACCGGCGCCGGCCGCATGACGCTTGGCCTGCCCGAACTGCTGGATGGCATCGGCTTCACCAATGTGGCGATGGGCCTGTTCGGTTTTGCCGAGATTATTCGCAACCTCGAGAGCTCGGGCGCCAATCGCGAAATCATCGAGGGCAAGATCAAGGGCCTGATGCCGACGCGGCAGGATCTCAAGGACTCGTCCTGGCCGATCGCGCGCGGCACGGTGCTGGGCTCGATCCTCGGCATCCTGCCGGGCGGCGGCGCGGTCGTGGCCTCGTTCGCGTCCTATACGCTGGAGAAGCGTGTCGCCAAGAATCCCAAGCGTTTCGGCCATGGCGCCATCGAGGGCGTGGCGGGTCCCGAATCCGCCAACAACGCCGCGGCGCAGACCTCGTTCATTCCGCTGCTGACGCTCGGCATTCCGCCGAATGCGGTGATGGCGCTGATGGTCGGCGCCATGACCATTCACGGCATCGTGCCGGGCCCGCAGGTCATGACCAAGCAGCCCGACCTGTTCTGGGGCATGATCGCCTCGATGTGGTTCGGCAACCTGATGCTGATCATCATCAACCTGCCGATGGTCGGCATCTGGGTGCGGCTCTTGCGCGTGCCATACCGCATCCTGTTCCCGTCGATCATCGTGTTCTGCTGCATCGGCATCTACTCGATCGACAATTCGCCGAGCGACGTGATGATCGCCGCGATCTTCGGTGTCCTCGGCTACTTGCTGGTGAAGCACGACTTCGAGCCGGCGCCGCTGGTGCTGGCCTTCGTGCTCGGCCCGCTGATGGAGGACAACCTGCGCCGCGCCATGCTGATCGCGCGCGGTGACATGTCGGTTTTCGTCACGCGGCCGATCTCCGGCGTTCTCATCTTTATTTCGGTGACGCTGCTGGTGCTGGCGTTGCTGCCGATGATCCGCAAGCGCCGCGACGAGGTGTTCGTGGAATCGGAGAACTAGAGCGTTTTCGGGCGAAGTGGGAACCGGTTCGCGTGCAGAAAACGCGTCAAAACAAAACGAGAGCCTCGGCTTTGATTCCATCAAAGCCGGGCAGGCTCTGGCGGAGGTCGCCTTGGCGCTCGGCGTGATCAGGAAGACGGCGGACAACCTGCTGCTTCGCGTCGGCGGGCGCGATGTCAGCCGGCAGTTCGGCGCCATTCCGTATACGGTCGTCAAAGGACAGGTGGTGTTCCTGCTGGTGACGTCGCGCGGCACCGGGCGCTGGATTTTCCCCAAGGGCGACCCGATGGAAGGCCACGCGCCGGCGCAGGTCGCCGCGCAGGAGGCGCTGGAAGAGGCCGGCGTCGAGGGCGAGGTCGATCCGCTGCCGATCGGCCGCTATCGGGCATTCAAGACGCTGGCGTTCCGGCGCAAGATCATCGAGGTCGAGATGTATCCGCTGCGGGTAACGCAGCAGATGGACGAATGGCCGGAGAAGGGCCGCCGCCACCGTCATTGGGTCGTGCTGCAGGACGCCAAGAGGCTGTTGTCGGACGCCAAGGTCACGGAGCTGGCGGTCAGGCTCAATCAGCGCCTGCGCGCGCGCGGGCTGCCGGCCTATCCGCCGATCGCCCACATCAGCCGATAAAGCAGCGCCGACAGCAGCGCGGCCGCCGGCACGGTGATGACCCACGCCGCGCCGATGCCGAGCACATGCTGGCGCCGGACCAGGCGCCGCCGCTCGCGCTTCTGGTAGTTCAGCAACGCCATTTCCGGGGTTTCGTTGAGGCGCGACGGCTCCAGGAACAAGGTGCGCGGCGTCACCGCCGGGTTCGGCACGCCGCTGTTGGTGATGTATTCGCGCAGGTAGCCGACGCCGAATACGGCGCCGACCGCAATATGGGTGGACGAGACTGGCAGGCCGAGCGCGGACGCCACCAGCACCGTCACCGCCGCCGACAGGGCCACGCAATAGGCCCGGATCGTGTCCATGCGGGTGATTTTCTCGCCGACCGTGCGGATCAGGGCCGGGCCGAACAGGCCGAGGCCCAGCGCGATGCCGACGGCGCCGATCGCCAGCACCCAGAACGGCAGTTCCACCCTCTCGGCGTCGGCGAAACCTGTCTGCGCTGCCGCAACGATGGCGGCGAGCGGGCCGACCGCGTTGGCGACGTCGTTGGCGCCATGGGCGAAGGACAAGAGGCCGGCGGCGAAGACCAGAGGCACGGTGAACAGCCCGGCGATGTGCTTGCGGCGGTTTTCCATGCCCTGCGAGCGGCGCATCACCCAGGGTCGTGCGGCCATAAAGGCGCCGAGTGTGAAGACGATGCCGACGGTCAGGACGAGGAAGACGGGCGGCTTCCAGATGCGCTGCAGGCCCTTGGTGACGAGATAGACGGCGAAAATCCCGCTCATGGCCGCGACCAGCACCGGCACCCAGCGCCGGGCGGCGGCGACGCGGTCCTCACGGTAGATCACTTGCCATTTGATGAAACCGAGCAGCAGGGCGGCGACAATGCCGCCGCATATGGGGGAAATCACCCAGCTCAGGGCGATGGAGCCGATCACGCTCCACTCGACGGCGGCGACGCCGGCGGCGGCAACGCCGGCACCAACAACACCGCCCACAATCGCATGCGTCGTCGACACCGGCGCGCCCAGATATGTCGCGAGGTGAATCCACAGCGAAGCGGCGAGCAGCGCTGACGTCATTACGAAGATGAAGGAGACGACGGAGAGCGCTTGCTCAGGATGCAGCAGGTTCTTCGAGACCGTATCGACCACGTCGCCGCCGGCGAGCATTGCGCCTGAAATTTCCGCGACGGCGGCGATGATCAGGGCATGCTTCATGGTCAGGGCGCGGCTGCCGACGGCAGGGCCCATGTTGTTGGCGACGTCGTTGGCGCCGATATTGAGCGCCATGTAGGCGGCGATGACCGCGGCGAAGAACACGAAATAACGAAGCGGCCCGCCGACCGACAGACTGGCGATCACCACCGCGCCGATCATGAAGACAATCAATAGCCCCGGCGTCGCCAGCGACCGCGACCGCGCATAGGTCGCGGTTTCGATCTGGACGACTTTCTTGAGGTCTTTGTCGAGAGCGCTTTTGGCCAAAAACGGGTTCCGCAACGCAGCAAGGCGAGCGGGGCGCCGCCTGACGGGATGCCCGTTAGCACCCCCGTCGTAAGCCTGTCACAGAAAAAGTGACGCGCCCCCGGCCTGTTGAAAAGCCGACTGCCGGGCGGCTGTCGTTCTACCGGCGCGGCGCGCCGCCGCTGCTCTCGCTCGATCCGCCGCCGCCGAACAGGATGCGCTGCGGGTTCTTGGCGAGGTCGGTGACGGCGCGGTCGATATTGCCGATGGAGCGGCGCAAATCCGTGCCGACGAGGTTGATCTGCTTGTTGGTGCTGTCGGTGACCTTGAGCACGCCTTCGGTGATCTCGGCGGTGCGCTTGTCCAGGTTCTCGGACAGCATGGTGGTCTGCTTGTCGAGGTTGGTCGTCAGCTTGTCCAGGTTTTCGGCGACCCGGCTGGTGTCCGCCTTCAGGCTGACGGCGAGTTCGTTGATCGAACCCATGGCGGTCGCGCCGTTGTGGAGTAGTTCGTCGATCTTGCCGCCGTTGCGGGCCAGCGCCTCGGTGAAGACTTCGAGGTTCTTGATGGCGTTGCGCAGCGATTCCTGATTCTCGAGAATGATATTGTCCGCCTTGGCCAGGGTCTCGCGCACGGCGGTCCCCATGTCGCCGGCAGTGGAGCCCGCGCGCAATGTCGGCAGTTCGCCATTCTTCGAGGGCAGGGCCGGCGAGGAGGCGGTCGCGCCTTTCAGCGACACCGAAGCGATGCCGGTCAGGCCGGCATATTCCAGCGAGACAACCGTGTCGGAGCGCACCGGCGTCGATGGTGTGACGGAAATGACGGCAGCGACTTCCGACGGTTTGTCGGTAAGGCGCATTTCGGTGACCTCGCCAACGCGGATGCCGTTGAACAGCACCGGGCCGCCGACGCGCAGGCCGGATACCGAGCCCTCGAACACGACGAGATAAGGCCGGGTTTCCTTCGAGGTGCCGGCGTTGTGCATCCAGTAGATGAAGACGAACGCAGCGGCGACCACCGCGAAGGTGAACAAGCCGATCAGCGCGAACTTTGCCCTGTCTTCCATCGTCTTAACTCCACATCAGGCGCGACGTTCTGTGACGCGCCGTCCTTTAATCGGTACATGGAAATCGTCGTGAGCGCGCTCGCCGTGGAAGTATGACTTCAGCCACGGGTGCTGCGATTCCAGCATCACGTCCATGGTGCCGGCCTCGATGATCTTGCCGTCGGCGAGGACCGCGATGCGATCGCAGGTGCGGTGCAGACTGTCGAGATCGTGGGTGACCATGAACACGGATATGCCGAGCGTTTCCTGCAGCGTCAGCAACAGGTGATCGAACTCGGCGGCGCTGATGGGATCGAGACCGGACGTCGGCTCGTCGAGAAAGAGAATCTCGGGATCGAGCGCGAGAGCGCGCGCGAGGGCGACGCGCTTGATCATGCCGCCGGACAGCTCCGAAGGGTAATTGCGGTAAACGTCCGGCTTGAGGCCGACCATTTCCAGTTTGGCGATGGCGATTTCGGTGGTCAGCTTCGGCGACAACCTTAAATATTCGCGGATCGGGAATTCGACGTTCTTGCCGGAGTTCAGCGACGAGAACAACGCGCCTTGCTGGAACAGCACGCCCCAGCGCCGGTCCACGGCCTGTTTCTCGGCCATGCTGGCCTTGGTCAGCTCCGTGCCCAGGACCTCGATGGTGCCTTCCTTGACCGGCAACAGGCCGATGATGGAGCGCGTCAGCACCGACTTGCCGGCGCCGGACGCGCCGACGAAGCCCAGAATCTCGCCGCGCTTGAGATCGAGATTGACGCCGTTGAGGACGCGGCGGCCGTAAAAATCGACCACGACGTCGCGGACCTTGATGACGGGTTCGCCGCGCGTCGCCATGGTCAGATCCCCACCGCGGCGAAGAAGACGGCAAACAAGCCGTCGATGACGATGACGAGGAAGATCGACTTCACCACCGAGTCGGTGGTCTTGGCGCCGAGCGATTCCGCCGAACCCTTGACCTGCATGCCTTCCATGCAGGCCACGAGGCCGATGATCAGCGCCATGAACGGCGCCTTGATCATGCCGACCGCGAAGGTCTTCATGTTGATCGACTCGTGCAGGCGCGACATGAAGATCTTCGGATCGATGCCGCCGTAGAGCCACGACACCAGGCCGCCGCCATAGAGCGCGGCCATCGAGCCGATGAAGGTGAGGATCGGCACCGCGATGATGAGCGCGAGGATGCGCGGCAACACCAGCACCTCGACGGGGTCGAAGCCCATGGTGCGCAGGGCATCGACTTCCTCGCGCATTTTCATCGAGCCGAGTTCGGCGGTGTAGGCGGAGCCGGAACGGCCGGCGATCATGATGCAGACGATCAGCACGCCGAGCTCGCGCAGCACCAGCACGCCGACCATATCGACGACATAGATGTCGGCGCCGAAGGTGCGGAAGTGGAAGATGCCCTGTTGCGCGATGATGGCGCCGATCAGGAAGGTGATGAGGATGATGATCGGCACCGCGTGCCAGCAGACGCGCTCGAGATGGTTGACGAGCGAGGTGAAGCGGAAGCGCCAGGGATTGAGGCAGACGCTCAGGAACGCGACGACGAGCTGGCCGCCGATCTGGAAGATGGTGAACAGGTCGGAGAACACCGCGGTCATGGTGCGGCCGACGCTTTCCAGCGTGGCGCCGATGCCGGTCTGCTTGTGCTTGAGCGGCGTCAGCTGCTGCCGGCCGCCGCGCACCTTCTCGAACAGGTTACGGTAGGTCGGCGGCAGGCCGACCAGGCGGGCGTCGATGCCGCGGCTCGACCAGAGGCGCAAGCTGCGCTCGATCAGCCAGGCGCCGTAGGTGTCGAGCTTGGTGATGCGGGTGGCGTCGAAGACGACGCGGGCGCCCGATTCATGACCGAGGGTCATGTTTTGGGCCAGCAGCGGCTCGAGCGCGCGCGCGTGCTCCGCCGTCCAGTGCCCTTCGGCCCGAAGGTCCAGCCCGTCGCCAGGCGACGAGCCGTGCTGGAGGGTACCCGCAGTCAAGAAGACTCTCCCAAAATCAGCGTTTTTTCGCCGAAACGGCGCCAATGCCTTGCGGGCGGCCGGTCGCCCCGCCACCCCAAGCAAATTAACCGATTGTTAAGGTTAGAAAACGCCGATTAACTTTTACGGTTAATGGGTTGGCGGGACCTGACTGGGGCCCGGTTCCCCAGCGCCGGCGCGGTTGAAAACCATCGCCGCGACGTTGCCGGACCGGGTAATCTTCACCATGTTGAGGCGAGTCGCCCGAAACACGCCGAGCCGCCGATGCGCCAGTATCTCGACCTGATGGACCACATTCTTCGCGAAGGCGCGGAGAAGCGGGACCGCACCGGTACCGGCACGCGTTCGGTGTTCGGCTATCAGATGCGCTTCGACCTGGGGCAGGGTTTCCCCATGCTCACCACCAAGAAGCTGCACCTGAAGTCGATCATTCACGAGTTGCTGTGGTTTCTCGCCGGCGACACCAACATCAAATATCTCAACGACAATGGCGTGCGCATCTGGGACGAATGGGCCGATGAACGCGGTGATCTGGGACCGGTCTATGGCCATCAATGGCGGTCCTGGCCGTCCAAGGATGGCCAGACCATCGATCAGATCAGCCATGTCATCGACATGATCAAGCGCAACCCGGACTCGCGGCGCCTGATCGTCACGGCATGGAATCCGGCCGACGTCGACAAGATGGCGCTGCCGCCGTGCCACTGCCTGTTCCAGTTCTATGTCGCCAAGGGCAGGCTGTCGTGTCAGCTCTACCAGCGCTCGGCTGACGTGTTCCTCGGCGTGCCGTTCAATATCGCTTCCTACGCGCTACTGACCATGATGGTAGCGCAGGTGACCGGCTACAAGCCGGGCGACTTCGTATGGACTGGTGGCGATACGCATCTTTATCTCAACCACGTCGAGCAGGCCGAGCTGCAATTGTCGCGCGCGCCGCGCGCGTTGCCGACGATGCGCATCAACCCGGATGTGAAAGACATCTTCTCCTTCCGCTATGAAGACTTCACGGTTGAGAATTACGACGCGCATCCGCACATCAAGGCCGCGGTCGCGGTGTGAGCCGTCCGCAACCGGAATAAAAAAAGGCCCCGCCAGCAGCGGGGCCTTTTTCTTGTCTTGTCGGCGAAGCGAGCCTAGCGGGTCGCACTCCAGCTCTGGCCTCCGGCCGTCTTGCCGCTCATTTTGCCGTCTGCCACCGTGCCGGTGTACTGCTGGCCGCCGGCGGTGAAGCTGATCTGCGCGCCGTTCATCTTGGCGTCGCTGATCGGTACCGATTTGCCGTTGGTGGTCATGGTGCCTGACAGCATCTGATAAGTCTGGCTCAGCTTGAGTTCGCCTTCGCCCAGACGCCAGTTGCCATCGACCTTCGCCGGGATCACCCATTTATAAGCGGTGCACCACGACGTGCAGCCTGCGCCGGCGTCGATCTTGTCGTCGGGCGTCCAATCGCCCATGTCGAACGTATTGGAAACGATCCGCGTGCCGGGCTTCATGTCCAGCAAGATCGGCCGCAGTTTGACGTTCAGGGCTTTCAACAGGAATAGCGTCACCACAGTGGCGTCGGAGAAGTTCGACTCGAAGATGTCGCCTTGCTGGAAGGTGGCGCGATCGGCAACGCCTGCGGCCTGTGCATTGCGTTTCGACAGCTCGACCAGGTCGCCGTTGAACTCGATGCCGTGCGCGCGCACGCCAAGCTTGGCGGCGGTGATGACGGTGCGGCCGTCCCCTGAACCGAGATCGACCAGATAATCGTCCTTGGTGACCCCGGCCATCTGCATCATGCGGTCGACCAGAGCTTGCGGCGTCGGCACCCAGACGACGTCCTTACCTTCCTGGCCCGACTTCGGCTCATAGGTCCCGGCGGGCGCAGCTGCTGGAGCGGATTGTGCCATCGCGCCGTTGAGTGCGAGCGCGGACACGGCACAGGCGAGAGCGAATGTCTTCAATGTTTTCATGTGTGTCTCCTGTTCGGGGTCATCATTCGGTCAAGGCGGAAGCGGCAGAGGCGGGTGGCGGCGTGTTAGAGCTCGCCTCCTTGCGTTGAAACAGCAGCAACGGCGTGCCCGCGGCAAGCACGCCAAGGCCGACCAGCGAGGCCACGCCGGTATAGGCGATGCTGGCATGCAGCATGTAACCACAGGTCAGGCAGAACAGGATCGGCGTCAGGGGATAGAGCGGTACCTTGTACGGCAGCGCTCGATCCGGCTCACGAATGCGCAGTACGATGAGGCCGATGCCGACCAGCAGGAGGAAGCCCCAGAACACAGGCGCGGTATACTCGACCATTGCCTTGAAGCCGTCACGCGTGACCGCGCCGATCACCACCAGGAGAAGGGCGACCACGGCCTGCAGGACAAGGCCGTTGGCAGGAGTCTTGCCGCGCTCGTTCCACTCGGCGACGCTCGGCAGCAGCGTTACGTCATGAGCCATGACGTAATAGACGCGGGCACCGGTGAAGATCGTCGCGTTGAGCGTCGATATGGCGGCGACGACAATGGCGATGCTCACGATGGTCGCGCCCGCGGGACCGGCGACGCGGCGCATCATGTCGGCCGCGACGGCGTCGGACGTGCGCAGGCCTTCGAGACCGAGGATAGACAGCAGCGCGACATTGGCGAGCACGTAAAGCCCGATCAGGATCAGCGTGCCCATCATCAAAACCTTGGCGATGTTGCGCGGCGCGTCCTTTAATTCGCCTGTGAGGTAGGCGGCTTCGTTCCAGCCGCCATAGGTCAGCAGCACGAAGATCATGGCCATGCCGAGCGCGGCGCTGCCGGGCGGGATCGCCGGCGTCGCGGGCGGCGGCTCGCTCGAACCGAACAGGCCGAACAGGATAATGGCGGCAATGGCGCCGATCTCGATCGCCGTCATGGCGATCTGCAGGGATTTGCTCTGAACCGTGCCAATGACGTTGATGCCAGTGAAGAGTATGATGGAGGTCGCCGCGTACAGCGCGGGGCCATAGGGACCGAGCGGCACGAGTTGCGCTGCATAGTCGCCGAGCACGAAAGCGACGCCCGCGATGGCGCCGGTCTGAATGACGGTGCCGCGCGCCCAGCCGAACATCATGGCGACCGGCCTGCCATAGGCGCGACGCAGGAAGTGATACTCGCCACCGGCATGCGGGTGCGCGGCGGACAATTCCGCGTAGCAGAGGGCGCCGATCAGTGTGATCAGTCCTCCGACCACCCAGACGGCGATGAAGGCGAATTCGCTGTCGACATTGGCCGCGACCAACGATGGCGTGCGGAATATGCCGATGCCGACGACGAGGCCGACCATGATGACGACCGCGTCGAAGCGCGTGAGGGTGTGTGTGTGAACCGTATTGTCGTGATTGGCTTGCGGGTGGTGCATTAAGGACTGTCTTTGGATTGGCCGGCTGACTGGAAGTGCTCGACCATAAACAATAACGACTGGAACTGCGTCTCGCAGGCGCGACGCTTCACCGCACGGTGCCGTCGATGACGCGGTGCGGCATCGTGGATGGCCGGCGAAAGCGCCGATTTCCATTTACGCGGATGATAATGCCGCCCGGTTGGCGCGTTTTGGACAGCGGATGCGCTGTCGGCTAAGATTGCCCGGGTGGCTGCGGCATTGCGCCACTGGGTACGACCTCAAGGCGCGGCATGCAGTTTGCTAAGGGTGCTTCCGGACGTGAATCGTCCGCGGGACAGTCGGACGATTCAGGCCGACAGGGCGTCGCCATCCGGTCGGCGCAGCCTGCGGACACGGCGCTGATCTTCGATCTCATTCGCGAACTCGCCGACTATGAAAAGCTCGGCCATGCGGTCGACGCGACGCCAGCGATGATCGCCGACGCCCTGTTCGGCGAGAAGCCGCGGCTGTTCTGCGATATCGCTGAATGGAACGGCGAGGCGGCGGGGCTTGCGGTGTGGTTTCTCAATTTCTCGACCTTTCGCGGCCGGCACGGCATCTATCTTGAGGATCTGTTCGTACGGCCGGTCTATCGCGGCAAGGGATTGGGCAAGGCGCTGATGATGCGGCTCGCCTCGCGCTGCGTCGAGGAAGGCTATGCGCGCTTCGAATGGTCTGTGCTGGACTGGAACGCGCCGTCGATCGCCTTTTATGAGTCGATCGGCGCGCAGGTGCTGCCCGACTGGAAGATCTGCCGCATGAGCGGCGACGCATTGGCATCGTTCGGCAAGGGAACGCGCGCATGATCACGCGGCCGCGCAACACCGCGCCCTACAAGATCGTGCTCGTCGCCGCGATCGGTGAGAACGGCGTCATCGGCAATGGTGGCCAGTTGCCGTGGCGGCTGAAATCCGATCTGCAGCATTTCAAGCGGGTCACGCTCGGCAAGCCAATCGTGATGGGGCGCAAGACCTATGAGTCGATCGGCAAGCCGCTGCCGGGACGCACCAACATCGTGATGACGCGCGATCTCAGCCACGCCGTGCCCGGCGGCATTATCGCCACCAGCCTCGATGCCGCGCTCGGCATTGCGGTCGAGGATGCCGCCAAGCGCGGCGTGCGCGATCTCATGATCATCGGCGGCGGCGATGTGTTCGATCGTACCATGAGCATGGCGGACCGGCTTGAGATCACGCATGTCCACGCCAGCCCGCTAGGCGATGTTTATTTTCCGGCGATTGATCCGGCCGAGTGGCGCGAGACGGAGCGGCAGCACTACGATGCCGGGCCGGACGACGACGCCAGCTTCGACACCGTCACTTATGTTCGCCGTTAGCGGCGCATTGTCAGGCCATCACGGAATAGCCGCCATCGACCGGGATTGCCGTGCCGGTCACAAAGTCCGAGGCCGGTGAAGCCAGAAACACCGCGATGCCGGAAAAGTCGCCGGGCGCGCCCCAGCGCGCCGCCGGCGTGCGCGCTAGCACGCGTTCGTGCAAGCCGGGCACCTGTTCGCGCGCTTTCTTGGTCAGATCGGTGTCGATCCAGCCGGGCAGGATGGAATTGACCTGGATGTTGTCCTTGGCCCAGGCGACTGCGAAGGAGCGGGCCATCTGCACGATGGCGCCTTTGCTCGAGGCATAGGGCGCCGCGTAGGACGAGGCAAAGATGGTCATCATCGAGCCGATATTGATGATCTTGCCGCCGCCGGCTTGCTTCATGTGTGGATAGACCGCCTGCGAGCACAGAAAGGCGCTGGTGACATTGGTGTCCATCACCAGGTGCCATTCCGCCGCGGTCAGTTCTTCTGGCGGCTTGCGCACGCTGGTGCCAGCATTGTTGACGAGGATGTCGAGCCGTCCGAACTTGTCGGCGACCGCTTTCACGGCGCCGCGGCACGACTCTTCCTTCAGCACGTCGATCTCGATGAAGTCGGCTCTGGAATTGACCGCCCGCAATTCGGCGAGCGCGGCGTCGGCCTTGGCCTTGTTGCGCCCGGCGATGATCACCGTGGCGCCGGCACCAGCCAGCCCCCTGGCCATGCCGAGACCGATGCCGCCATTGCCGCCGGTCACCAGCGCGACGCGTCCGCCGAGATCGAATGCGCTCATGGAATGTTTCCCCCGTACGATGTTTTCTTGCGTTCTGCGCCGTCGCTGACGACGTATTTACCACAGAGATGGCGGGCGAGGGTGCCACATTGCGGCATTCTTCATGGCGAGGCCGGCATGTGCCCGTAATTTCGATGAAAATGCGGCATGTCAGCGCGTTGTAACCGGCTCTTGCGTCCCCTATAAACCCACCCAAACTAAAGGCAGGCCGCATTTTGGCCCTATGCCGGGAGACAAGATTTATGCCGTGGAGCAATCAAGGCGGTGGTGGCAGCGGGTCCGGCGGGCCGTGGGGGTCCGGCGGTGGCGGTGGAGGAAAGAGCCCCTGGGGTTCGAGCCCGCCGCCTCCCGGTGGCCGGCCGCCCGATCTGGAAGAGATTTTGCGCCGTGGCCAGGACCGCCTGCGCGGCGTGCTGCCCGGCAATATGGGCGGCAAGGGTATTGCGCTCGCCGCCCTCGCGGCGATCGCGCTCTGGGGTTTTTCCGGTTTCTTCCGCGTCGAGCCCGATGAGCTCGGCGTCGTGCTGCGCTTCGGCAAGGAAGTGCGCGAAGTCCAGCCGGGTCTGAATTATCACCTGCCTTATCCAATCGAGACCGCGCTCACGCCGAAGGCGCTGCGCGTCAACAAGATCGATATCGGCATGCGCGTCAGCGACGACGTGCGCCGCGGCTCGACCGTGCGCGATGTGCCGGAAGAGAGTCTGATGCTGACCGGCGACGAAAATATCGTCGACGTCGATTTCTCGGTGCTGTGGAAGGTAAAACCGACCGGTGTCGGCGACTTCCTCTTCAACATCCAGAATCCGGAGGGCACCGTGAAGGCGGTGGCCGAAGGCGCGATGCGCGAAGTGGTCGGCCGCTCGGATATTCAACCGATCCTCACAGGCGCTCGCCAGACCATCGAAAACGCCGTGCACGAACTGATGCAGAAGACGCTCGACGGTTACGGCGCCGGCATCATGATTCAGCAGGTTCAGTTGCAGAAGGTCGACCCGCCACAGCAGGTCATCGACGCCTTCCGCGACGTGCAGGCCGCGCGCGCCGACCTCGAGCGCGCCGTCAACGAAGCGCAGACATACGCCAACCGCGTCCTGCCGGAAGCCCGTGGTCGCGTGGCCCAGATCACGCAGGCCGCCGAAGCCTATCGGCAGCAGACCGTCGCCGAAGCGACCGGTCAGTCGTCGCGCTTCCTGAAAATCTATGACGAATACGCGAAGGCGCCGAACGTCACGCGCGAGCGCATGTATCTCGAAACGATGGAGCGCGTCCTCGGCGGTGCCGACAAGGTGATCCTCGATTCCGGCCCGAACGGTTCGGGCGTCGTGCCTTACCTGCCGCTCAATGAATTGACCCGTCCGCAGCCGCGTACGCCGTCGGGAGCCCGCCAATGAGACTGAATTTTATCGGCGGCGTCGCCGTCGTCATCCTGGTGGCCGCGTTGATCGTCGGCTACTCGTCGCTGTTCACCGTTTATCAGACGCAGCAGGCTCTGGTTCTGCGCCTCGGCAATCCGCAGGCGCCGATCACTGAGCCGGGCCTGCACTTCAAAGCGCCTTTCATCGACAACGTTGTCTACATCGACAAACGCATCCTCGATCTGGAGGCGCCACCGCAGGAAGTGATCGCTTCGGACCAGAAGCGACTGGTGGTGGACGCCTTCGCGCGCTACCGCATCCGCGATGCGCTGCGCTTCTATCAGACGGTAGGTTCGGTCCAGGGCGCCAACTCGCAGCTGTCGATCCTGCTCAACTCGGCACTGCGCCGCGTGCTCGGTGAGGCGACCTTCACCGAGGTCGTGCGCGATCAACGCGCCGGCCTGATGGATCGCATCCTGCAACTCGTTGACAAAGAAGCCGCCGGTTACGGCATCCAGGTGGTCGATGTCCGCATTCGCCGCGCCGACCTGCCGGAGCAGAACAGCCAGGCGGTCTATCAGCGCATGCAGACCGAACGCGCGCGTGAAGCGGCCGAATTCCGCGCCCAGGGCGCCCAGCGCGCCCAGGAAATCCGCTCCCGCGCCGATCGTGACGTCACGGTGCTGGTGGCGGACGCCAACTCGAAGTCGGAGCAGATCCGCGGTGAGGGTGATGCCACCCGTAACCAGATCTTCGCCGATGCTTTTAACCGGGATCCGGATTTCTTCGCATTTTACCGCTCGATGCAGGCCTATGAGGCGAGCCTGAAGCCCGGCGACACGCGGATTTTGCTCAAGCCGGACAACAACTTCTTCCGCTTCTTCAATCAGCCGACCGGAGCAGCGGCCGGGCAGCAGGGACCGCAGCAGCGGCCGGCGGTTGGAGCAACGCCTGGGCCGGCGGCGCCGGCCCAGTGATCGCGTAGCGTCATATGTCGGATTTTCTGGCCGCGTTGGGGCTGGTCTTCGTCATCGAAGGCTTGATCTTCGCGGCTTTTCCGGCGCACGGCAAAAGAGCCGTCGAAAGCGTGCTGGCTACGCCGCCGGCGACGTTGCGCCTGATCGGGCTTGGATCGGCGATCATCGGACTGTTGATCGTCTGGCTGGCGCGCTCCTGACGCGCCAGGGGCAGAATGAAGCCGCCGGCAAGGAAGGCCGGCGGCTTTCTCGCGCGGTCTTGATGGGCAATCTCCTGTCGCCGCCCTTGAATCGCCGCTAATTCGGGGTCACTTTGTGGTGACCCCTCCCAGGAGAATCGACGCCAATGGGCGCCACCGCCATTCGTTTCAAATCGACTTTCGCACTTGTGCTCGCCGCCACCCTGGCTGGCCCTCTGGCCGCCGCGCCGGCGCTGGCGCGGGGCCCGGAAGGCATCGCCGATGTTTCCGAGCAGGTCATCGACGCTGTGGTCAACATCTCGACCAAGCAGAAAGTCGATCTGAATTCCGGCGCCATGCCGCAGTTGCCGCCGGGCTCGCCGTTCGAGGAATTCTTCGAAGAATTCTTCAAGAACCGCCGCGGTCCGGGCGGTCCGGGACCGAACGGCAACACGCCGCCGTCGCGCCGGGTCAACTCGCTCGGCTCCGGCTTCATTATCGACGCCGAAGGCTACGTTGTGACCAACAATCACGTCATCGCCGACGCCGATGAAGTGAGCGTCATCCTCAATGATGGCTCGACGCTGAAGGCCGAACTGGTCGGCACCGACAAGAAGACCGACCTCGCGCTGCTCAAGGTGACGCCGACGAAGCCGCTCAAGGCGGTGAAGTTCGGCGATAGCGACAGGCTGCGTCTCGGCGAATGGGTGATCGCGATCGGCAACCCGTTCTCGCTCGGCGGTACCGTGACCGCCGGCATCGTCTCGGCGCGCAACCGCGATATCCAGTCGGGACCTTACGACAATTACATCCAGACCGACGCTGCGATTAATCGCGGCAACTCGGGCGGCCCGCTGTTCAACCTCGATGGCGACGTCATCGGCGTCAACACCGCGATTATTTCGCCGTCCGGTGGCTCGATCGGTATCGGCTTTGCCGTGCCGTCGAGGACCGCCGTTGCGGTGATCGATCAATTGCGCAACTTCAAGGAAGTGCGGCGCGGCTGGCTCGGCGTGCGCATTCAGCAGGTGACCGACGAGATCGCCGACAGCCTCAACATCAAGCCGGCGCGCGGTGCGCTTATTGCCGGCGTTGACGACAAGGGCCCGGCCAAGCCCGCCGGCATCGAGCCCGGCGACGTCGTCGTCAAGTTCGACGGCAAGGACGTCAAGGAAATGCGCGACCTGCCGCGCATCGTTGCCGACACTGCGGTCGGCAAGGATGTCGAGGTCACGATCATCCGCAAGGGCAAGGAAGAGACCAAGACCGTCAAGCTCGGCCGTCTCGAGGACGAGAAGCCGGTGCAGGCCGCCCTGACGCCGAAGAAGGATCAGCCGGACGAGGAGAAATCGTCGGTCCGCAAGGCGCTCGGTCTCGATCTCGCCAATCTTAGCGAGGCCAACCGCAAGAAGTTCAAGATCGACGACAAGGTGAAGGGCGTGGTCATCACCGCAGTCGATCCGAACTCAGCTGCGGCCGAGAAGCGGCTGCAGCCCGGCATGGTGATCGCCGAGGTGCAGCAGCAGCCTGTGACCAGCGCTGCCGATCTGCAGAAGCGTATCGATCAGCTCAAGAAGGACGGCAAGAAGACCGTGGTGCTGCTGGTGCAGTCGCCGTCGGGCGATCCGAGCTTCGTGGCGATCGGGCTGCAGTAAGCCAGATCGACCAAAGCAATATGGAACGGCCGGGCAAAGCCCGGCCGTTTTGCTTTACCGCTCGACGAATTCGTCGCGCCGATAGCCCTGGATATACAGAAGCGCCGTGAGGTCGCCGTGCTCGATGCGTGCAGGTGCCGCCTCCGCCACCTTCGGTTTGGCATGATAGGCGACGCCGATGCCGGCCTCGGCGATCATGTCGAGATCGTTGGCTCCATCGCCGACCGCCATGGTCTGCTCTTTGGTCAGGCCGAATTCCTGGCGTAGTTCAATTAGCGCGGCGCGCTTGGCGTCACGGCCGAAGATCGGCTCGGCCACCGTGCCGGCCAGCTTATGGCCGTCGATCACCGTCAGGCTGTTGGCGCGGTTCTCGTTGAAGCCGATCATCGCGGCGACGCGGTCGGTGAACAGGGTAAAGCCGCCGGACACGAGCGCGGTATGCGCGCCGTTGGCGCGCATCGTGCGCACCAGCGCCGTCGCACCCGGCGTCAGCTTGATGCGGTCGCGCAGCACCTCGTCGATCACCGAAACCTTGAGGCCTTCGAGCAGGGCAACCCGCTCGCGCAGCGCCGGCTCGAAAGCGATCTCGCCGCGCATGGCGCGCTCGGTGATCGCCGCAACATGGGCCTTGAGACCGGCATAGTCGGCAAGCTCATCGATGCACTCCTGACCGATCATGGTGGAATCCATGTCGGCGAGGAACAGCTTCTTGCGCCGCCCTTCCGATAGCTGCACCACGGCATCGGCGCCGGGCAGGGCGGCACGCAGGCGCTCGGCGAGCGCGCGTTGGTCAGCGTCCGCGGCTGCGCTAAAGGGAATGTCGGCGGCGCGGCCGGGATCGAGCCAGACGGGTGCCTCCGGTGCAGGGAGGACGGCGCGGGCGTGTGCCAGCGCGGCGTCGTCGAGCGGTGCGTGGCCACCGATGATGGTGGCGGTAAAGGGTGCGGACGAGGTCATGTCGATGCCAGAGGTAAAGCAGGCGGTGCTTATCGCCGGTCCGACCGCCAGCGGCAAGTCGGCTTTGGCGCTGGCGCTGGCCGACCGCCTTGGCGGCACCGTCGTAAATGCCGATTCGATGCAGGTCTATGCCGGCCTGCGCGTCATCACGGCGCGGCCGACCGCGGAGGAGGAAGCGCGCGCGCCGCACCTTCTGTACGGCCACGTCGATCCTTCGGAGACCTATTCGACCGGCCAGTGGCTGCGCGAAATCGGCGACGCGCTGGATCACATCGCCGCCGCAGGGCGGGTGCCAATCGTGGTCGGCGGCACCGGGCTTTACTTCAAGGTGCTGTCCGAAGGCATCGCCGCGGTGCCGGCGATCCCGGCCGAGATCCGCGAAAGCGTGCGCGAACGTCTGGCACGCGATGGCGTGTCTGCTCTCTATGCCGAACTCACCGTGCGGGATCCGGTGACGGCAGCGCGGCTGATGCCGCTCGATCGCTCACGCATTGCCCGCGCGCTCGAAGTGTCGCTGGCGACGGGGCGCTCGATCCGCGACTGGCACGGCGAGAATTCGCCGCCGCTCTTGCCGCCGGAACGAGCGGTGAAAGTTTTCATGACCCTCGAGCGGGCCCAACTGGTGTCGCGGATCGAGGCACGCTTTGCTGCGATGATGCAGACCGGTGCGCTTGAGGAGGTGAGGGCGCTCGCCGCGCGCCAGCTCGACCCGCTGCTGCCAGCGATGAAGGCGCACGGTGTGCCGTGGCTGATCCGGCATTTCAACGGGGAAATCGCGCTCGACGAAGCAATCGCCGGATCGATTATGGACACCCGCCGTTACGCCAAGCGCCAGCACACATGGTTCCGCGGGCAGATGAAGGATTGGCCGATGGTTCCCGTCGAGCAGGCGCTCGATGCGGTGATGCGGGCCTATGGAGCCTGATTAACGGCAATGCGGTAGGCCGATAGCGAATGTTAATCCAGTTTATTAAATAATGCTGATGCAACCTGTAAAATTTTCCACCAAATTTAGGGCTCTTTAATGGGCGGCGACGACATTGGTCTAATTCCGCAGAACGCGGATGTGATTGTTTGTTTCGATTGGAGCCGCACCCATGGCACTGTTTTCATTCAAGAGCATTTCGACACGCATTGCCGTTACTTTCGCGCTGGTCGTGCCGATCGCGATCTGGGCGCTGTCATCGGAAACCTGGCGCTCGTACGAGCTGTACAGCAAGGCGCAGAAGGCGGACCGCCAGAACGCCGCCGCCAACGCGCTCATTCTCGGCGTCTATGACATTCTGATCGAGCGCGCTTATGTCAGCAGCGCGTTGCAGGCCGCGGAGCCCGCCGGCGTGGCGCTACTCAAGGACATTGCCGACCAGCGCCAAGGCGCCAAGTCGAAAATCAATGCTGCGTTCAATGCCCTGCTGACGGAAGACTTCCCGCGCAAGCAGGAACTGATCAAGGAATTCAACGACGCGCGCGCCAAGGCCGAGCAGTACCGGCAAAAGGCCGACGATGCGGCCCGAAAACCCAAGGCGGAGCGCGACGAAGACACCGTCAAGAACACCGTTCCGGCCTTGTCGGCCTTCGTCGGCACTGCGCAGAAGCTATGGAATCGTGTGCTGAGCAGCACCAGCGCCATGGATCCCGAACTGGCGCGTCTGGCCAATATCCGCATCTACGCCTGGAACATGCGCGACATCGGCGGCAGCGAGCGCTCGACTCTGGCGCAGTCGATTTCGTCCGGCGCCGCCATCCCGACAGCCAATCTCGAACGCATCCAGGTGATCCGCAACCAGGTCGCGCTGTTGTGGCGGTTGCTGCAAGCCTCGCTCATCGACGGCGAGCACGCGGCCATCGCCGCCGGCGTCAAGGCAGCGACCGACGGCTACTTCGGCAAATTTCAGCCGATGGCCGATGAGATCCGGAAGGTCTCCGCCGCAGGCGGCAAGTACCCGGTGAACAATGACCAGTGGGTTGACGCCACGACGCCGTTGCTGGCGACCATTCTTGACGTGATGAACGGCGCCGGCAAGGCCAGCGAAATCTACACCGCCGAATTGCAATCGAGCGGCCTGTGGAATCTTGCGATCAATGCCGCCTTGCTGCTGGCCTGCGTCGCCATTTTCTTCGGTGCCATCGCCTTCAGCGTCGTCACTGTGGCGCGGCCGCTGCGCATGCTGACCAGGCCGCTCGGCCAGATCGCCGAAGGCAACTTTGCCGTCGACGTACCGTATCGCCACCGACCGGACGAGATCGGTCAGATCGCCGTGGCGGTGAGCGGCATGGCCGACAAGGTGCGTGCGGCGTTGTTGCAGATCAAGTCGGCGGCGAGCGAGGTCACCAACGCCTCGATCGAGATCTCGACCAGCACGACTGATCTTTCGCAGCGCACCGAGGAGCAGGCCGCCAGCCTGGAGGAAACCACCGCGGCGATGGAGGAAATTTCTTCCATCATCAAGCAGAACGCCGAAAACGCCCGTGAGGCGAGCCGTTCGGCCGACGAGACGCGGGCGATTTCGAACCAGAGCGGTGAAGTGGTCGCCAAGGCGGTCGAAGCCATGGCGCGGATCGCGGAATCGTCCAAGAGCATCTCCGAGATCATCGTCGTCATCGACGAGATCGCACGTCAAACCAATCTTCTCGCGCTCAATGCGGCGGTGGAAGCCGCGCGCGCCGGCGAGGCTGGCCGCGGCTTTGCGGTTGTCGCTTCCGAGGTGCGCAGCCTGGCGCAACGGTCCTCGCAGGCCGCCAAGGACATCACAGCGCTGATCACCAAATCGGGCGGACAGGTCCAGGAAGGTGTCGATCTGGTCAACAAGGCCGGCGCCGCGCTCGGCCGCATTACCGACTCGATCCAGAAGGTCACCAGCCTTATCAACGACATCGCCAGCGCCAGCGCCGAGCAATCGACCGGCGTGGACGAGGTCAACAAGGCGATGAACATGATGGACAACACGACCCAGCAGAACTCGGCGCTGGTTGAGGAAAACGCCGCCACCGCCAAGATGCTGGAGCAGCAGGCGCGGATGATGGATGGACAGATCGGCTTCTTCCGCTTCGGCGACGAAGCGGCCTCGACCGCCGACGCGCGCCGCCAGTCCGGGCGTGCCGCGCGACCCCAGCGGGCTGCTGCGGCCGATATCGAGGAGGCGGCGTAGGCCGTCGCGAGGCCTCAAGGAGCACGGCGCGGCCTCGTGGCCGCGCCGTTTCTTAATCCATTTGAATAAACCGCCGCACTTAAAATCTGGGGTTGCGGGCGGAGGTACTCATAAACTCTTCAGTTCTTCCCGCGAGATTGGGTCCAAAGTCCAGTCGACTTGGGGGTAGAACATGCTCAATCGTTTGTCGGTCAATGCGCTTCTGAAGTTCGTTGTGGGTGGCCTCGCCGCGGCCCTTGTTGTGGTTTTGACGTTCGGCGTCTGGCAGTCATGGCGGGAATTGCAGAAGGCAACGCGTCTTGTGCATGTCGCCGACGCGTCCGACGGATTGTTCAATGCCCTGCATAATCTGCGCCCCGATCGCTCGACATCGTTCCGCGACATGCGATCCGATCAATATGGGCCAATAAGTTCGACGCTGCGCGATCTGCGCAAGGCAGAAATGGACGCTTTGAGTTCAGCGCTGGCCGTGCTCCACGCCCACGACCTGGGTCAGAAGGAAACCGGCGTTCCCGAACTCGAGAGGGCCGTCCAGAAGCAGGCCGCCCTGCACAAGGAAACCGAAGCGGCGATCGCGCTGCCGAAGGCATCGCGCAAGGCTGGGCTCGATCAGGAAATATTCAACTCTTCCAACGAGCTTATCGCCGCGGTGGAGAAAGTGTCGGCGGGCCTCGTCGATCTGGTCAAGCTGGATAACTCATACGTCGGCCATCTGATGCAGATCAAACAGTTGGCGTGGGCGGCCCGTAACTCGGCGGGCAATGCCAACCTGATCCTCTATAACGGCCTGCTTGGTCTCAAAATGGCGCCCGATGCGCTGACCAAATACAGCGGGCACCTTCTGGAAACGAATGCTCAGTGGGCCGCCATTCAGGACATGGCCACCGGCTTGCCTTTGTCTGCTCGTTTCAATCAGGCAATGGACACGGCCCAGCGGGAATTCTTCGCGCCGGAAGTCGTCGCGGAACGGCTCGCCTCGCTCAAGAAAGCGATCGCGGGCGACCTGGCCTGGGTTGATCCGCCAGCCTGGAATCAGCGGTCGAATGTCCGTCTGAAGTCGGTTCTCGACGTGGCACTCGCTGCGCTGGACGGCATCAAGGAGCACGCCGCCGAACTGCGCACGGCCGCTCAGTGGAAGCTCGGCCTGCAGTTCGCCTTGTTGATTGCGGCCATCGGCTTTTCGACCGTGACGCTGCTGATGATTTCGCGCCGTGTCACCCGGCCGCTGCGCATGATCGAGAGCGGCATGATGCGGGTGGCGGAAGGCGACTTCAATGTCACGCTGCCGCGCATGGAAGCCAAGGATGAAGTGGGGCAGATCGTGAATGCCGCCAGCACGATGATCGAGCAGGTGCGCAGCACCATCTTCCAGATCAAGAACTCGTCGCACGAGGTGACCAGCGCGTCGGCGGAGATTTCGCTGAGCACGGCCGATCTGTCGCAGCGCACGGAAGAGCAGGCCGCGAGCCTGGAGGAGACCTCCGCGTCGATGGAGGAGATCGCCAACACTGTTCGTCGCAATGCCGAAAACGCTCAGGAGGCGACCCGGTCGGCACGCGCGACGAGCGAAGTGGCGGACCGGGGCGGCGAGGTCGCAGGCCGAGCCGTCAAGGCCATGGCGCGGATCGAAGAGTCCTCGCGCAAGATCGCGGACATCATCAGCGTGATCGACGAGATCGCCCGGCAGACCAATCTGCTGGCCCTCAACGCGGCGGTGGAAGCCGCGCGCGCCGGCGAGGCCGGTCGCGGCTTTGCCGTGGTCGCCTCGGAAGTCCGCAGCCTGGCCCAGCGCTCGTCGCAAGCGGCCAAGGACATCGCCGAACTGATCACCAACTCGACCGGACAGGTCAAAGAGGGCGTCGGCCTCGTCAATCAGGCGGGCAGCGCGCTCAACGAGATCGTCGAGTCGATACGCCAGGTGGCGGATGCGGTCGCCGAGATCGCCAATGCCAGCTCCGAGCAGGCGACCGGCATCGAGGAGATCAAGCGCACGCTCGATCAGATGGACGAACTGACCCAGCGCAACTCGGCGCTGGTCGAAGAAAATGCCGCGACGGCGCAGACGCTGGAAAGCCAGGCCCGGACGATGAACGAGCAAGTCGCGTTCTTCCAGGTCGAGGGTGAGACGGCGACAGCCCCGGCCGCCAAAGCCACCGCGGCTCGTCGCCCAGTCGCGGCGAGCGAGGTATCCGCACCGCGGGTAAGGCCGGCCCGCGCCGCCTGACCGCGCCCGGAGCCAGAAAATGAGCAAGGGCCGGCCTCGTGCCGGCCCTTGTGCTTTTGGGGCCGGGGAGCCCTGCAGCGCCGCCCTTGCCGGTCTGCAGGGCGAGTATTACCCTGCGTTTTCGCGCTTGACCGGGAAAAACGGCCCCCCTATAACGCGCGCAACGAAAGTTCGGACGATCTGGGCAATGCGCAATATTATTATTCTCGTAGTTAAGGTTCGGACACTGGCCGGGTAGCCCACCGCTACCCTCGGTGAGTGTCCGGACATGGCCCTTCGAGGGCCTTTTTTATTGGTCGCAGCAGAGCAGCAGAAGCGGCAGGACGAGCGGAAAAGGAAGCCGATCATGACCAAACACACGGCGACGAACGACACCACCGAGCCCCGGCAGATGACCGGCGCCGAAATGGTGATCCAGGCCATGGCCGATCAGGGCGTGAAGCACCTGTTCGGTTATCCGGGCGGCGCGGTGCTTCCGATTTACGACGCGCTGTTCGCGCAGAAGGACGTCCGCCACATCCTGGTCCGCCACGAGCAGGGCGCGGTTCACGCCGCCGAAGGCTATGCGCGCTCGACCGGCAAGGTTGGCTGCGTGCTGGTGACCTCCGGCCCCGGCGCCACCAATGCCGTCACCGGCCTCACCGACGCGCTGTGCGACTCCATCCCGCTGGTCTGCATCACCGGTCAGGTGCCGACGCATCTCATCGGCAATGACGCCTTCCAGGAGTGCGACACGGTCGGCATCACGCGGCCCTGCACCAAGCACAACTACCTGGTGAAGCGCATCGAGGACCTGCCGCGCGTCCTGCACGAGGCCTTCCACATCGCCGCCAGCGGCCGGCCGGGCCCGGTCGTGGTCGATATCCCGAAGGACATCCAGTTCGCCACCGGCATGTACTCGCGGCCGACGGAATTCCCGCACACCGGCTATCACCCCAAGGTGAAAGCCGATCCGGCGCCGATCAGGGCGGCGATCGAGCTGATGGCCCGCGCCAAAAAGCCGATCTTCTACACCGGCGGCGGCGTCATCAATTCCGGCCCGCAGGCCAGCAAGCTGCTGCGCGAACTGGTGCAGGCGACCGGCTTCCCGATCACATCGACTTTGATGGGCCTCGGCGCCTATCCGGCGGCCGATCCGCAGTGGCTCGGCATGCTCGGCATGCACGGCACGCTCGAAGCCAACATGGCGATGCATGATTGCGACGTCATGGTCTGCGTCGGCGCGCGCTTCGACGACCGCATCACCGGCCGCCTCGACGCGTTCTCGCCGAACTCCAAGAAGATCCACATCGACATCGACCCGTCGTCGATCAACAAGAACGTCCACGTCGATATCCCGATCATCGGCGATTGTGCGCACGTCCTTCAGGACATGCTGCATCTGTGGAAGTCGGAGAAGAAGCAGGCCGACAAGAAGGCCATCGGCGACTGGTGGAAGCAGGTCGACAAGTGGCGCGCCCGCAAGTCGCTCTCCTACCGGCCGTCGAACGAGGTCATCAAGCCGCAATACGCCATCCAGCGGCTGTTCGAGCTGACCAAGGATCGCGACACCTACATCACGACCGAGGTCGGTCAGCATCAGATGTGGGCGGCGCAGTTCTATCACTTCAACGAGCCGAACCGCTGGATGACGTCCGGCGGCCTCGGCACCATGGGCTATGGCCTGCCGGCTTCGGTCGGCGTGCAGCTGGCGCATCCCAAGGCGCTGGTCATCGATATCGCCGGCGAGGCAAGCGTGCAGATGACGATGCAGGAACTGTCGACGGCGGTGCAGTACCGCCTGCCGATCAAGATCTTCATCCTCAACAACAGCTACATGGGCATGGTCCGGCAGTGGCAGGAACTGCTGCACGGCAGCCGTTATTCGGAGAGCTACTCCGAGGCGCTGCCCGATTTCGTCAAGCTCGCCGAGGCGATGCACGCCGTCGGCATCCGCTGCGAGAAGCCGGGCGATCTCGATCACGCCATCAAGGAGATGATCGATATCGACCGCCCCGTGCTGTTCGACTGCGTCGTCGACAAGGCGGAGAACTGCTTCCCGATGATTCCGTCGGGCAAGGCGCACAACGAAATGATCCTCGGCGACTCCGGCGTGTCTCTCGACGACGCCATCACCGAGGAAGGCAAGATGCTGGTTTGAGACCCGTCGTCCCCGCGAAGGCGGGGACCCAGCCCTTTGTTATTAATTGCTGGATCGTCCGCCTACGCGGACGATGACAGCAAGTGAGGATTGCGAGATGAACGCCAACGCCACCCCGCCATCGACGTCGCATTATCCGACCGCAACCAATGTGCAGAAGCCGGAGACCCACACTCTGTCGGTGCTGGTCGATAACGAGCCGGGCGTTCTCGCCCGCGTCATCGGCCTGTTCTCCGGCCGCGGCTACAACATCGACAGCCTCACGGTGTCGGAGGTGAGCCACGAGGGGCATCTCTCGCGCATCACCATCGTCACCACCGGCACGCCCATGGTGATCGAGCAGATCAAGAACCAGCTCGACCGCCTCGTCCCGGTGCACCGGGTGCGCGATCTCACCGTCGAGGCGGCCTCGCTGGAGCGGGAACTCGCCATGGTGAAGGTGCGCGGCGTGGGCGAGGCCCGCGGCGAGGCGCTCCGTCTCGCCGAGGCCTTCCGCGCCCGCGTCATCGACGCCACCCGCGAGAGCTTCGTGTTTGAGATCACCGGCAAGTCCGACAAGATCGACCAGTTCGCCTGGCTCATGGAGCCGCTCGGCCTGGTCGAGGTGGCGCGCACCGGCGTGGTCGCCATCTCGCGCGGGCCGGAGGGGATGTGAGCGTTTCGATGGCGGCAGGAGGGCTTGCGCCCTCTGTCCGCTAGGGATATACGCCCGGATATACAATGAAGGTCCGCTACGGCGATGAAGGTCAAGGTCGCGAAATGGGGCAACAGCGTTGCCGTGCGGATTCCCAAATCCGTCGCGGACGACCTCGGCTTGCGTCCTGGCAGCG